>JAYUVP010000356.1:0-12243 GCA_043753995.1 Fibrobacterota bacterium | reverse complement strand
GTCTCGATTAAGCTTGGCACCAATGACAGCAAGCCTTATAACTGGACTGCGAATAAAAATGATTTCGTGAGTGATGCCAAAGCCATGATAGACACTCTGGGGACCTTGGCCTCCAAGCCCATGATTCTTCCCTGCTATCCCGTTCCCGCCTTTCAAAAAAACGGAACTTGGGCCGTGGACGGCATCAATGATCCCGTCATCAAGAATGAAATCATTCCGAATATCAAGAAGGCTGCCGATGAGAAAGGGCTCACCGTCGTTGATTTGCATACGCCGCTGGAAAATCGCGGAGACCTCTTTCAAAACGATGGCGTTCATCCCGATGCGGGCAAGGCGGGCGCCGACTCCATTGCCTCCATCCTATTCAAGGCCTATAAAAACAAGGTGACGCGCATTGCCTGCATCGGCAATTCTATTACTGACAATAGTCATGATGCGAACGCCTATCCCATAAAATTCAATCAATTGATGGGCCGGGATTTTTATGTGCTCAATGCCGGCGTTTCTGGCCGCACCTTGCTGCGCAAAGGCGATAGCCCCTATCACATGAGCCCCTACTTGGACTCGGTTTTCAAATTCAAGCCAAATGTGATCACCATTAAATTGGGAACTAATGACAGCAAATCCCAAAACTGGGATACGCATAAAAATGAATTCGTTACGGATTTGATTTGGCTTATCGACACGCTATCCACGATTTCACCAAAGCCGAGCATCCTGCTTTGCACGCCCATACCCGCCTGGAAAAAGGCCGATAGCACCGAAGCCTATGGTATTCGCGGCGCGGTCATTCGCGATGAAATCATTCCGAAGATCAAGCAAGTGGCCCAGGAAAAAAGCCTACCCGTGCTCGATTTGTATACTGCCTTTTCGCCCTACAAAAACCTGACCACCGATGGCGTGCATCCCAACAACGTAGGCCAAGACACCTTGGCCCACCTTTTTTTCCGAGCCTATAAAAATGCCTCGGTGGTGAGCTTGGCTTCGCGGCGCGCTGTCCTGCGTGCGCCTGCAAGGGCGGCTTTGCGAGGCGGTGAAATGCCGGGCGACATCGATATCCTGGCGCCTAATGGTCGGCACTACAATCCCGTGGGCCAAGAAATCTATTCGCCAATGAAATTTGGCTTATGAGTGCCTTTACCGCCGATCAAAGAAAATTGATGGAATTGATGTGGCGAGTCGCCGAAGAGGCATGGTCGGCGGGTTGGAAGCAAGGCCTGGAATTCGATCTTTGGCGCATCCTCAGCACCGGCCCTGAAAAATACGGCCAAATGCAAATCGAAGCCCCGCTGATCCGGGAATTGCAAGAATGCTCCGAGAAAACCGGAGGCTGGATTTACTTCGATCCCGTCGAGCAAGAGGTGTGGGTCGATCTCGCAGCGTGGATGGACATTTTGGAAAAAGCGGAATCGACGAATCCAACGCCCCCTCGGTAATTTTTTTGTACCCTATCCCGGTTCGGAGAAGCCTGAACCATGCCTGTTTTGCGCCCTTGTCTGTCCGGCCTTTGCGGCTCGCACCGTACCCCTGATTTTCGGGGCAATAAGATTTTGTCCCGTTTGGGGTTTTGGGCTTTTTCCGTCGCTTTCGGAGCGACCTTGTCTGCCGAAGCCTTTACCTGGAATCGCAATGAGGCCCATCTGCGATGGCGAACTTCGGAAACCGAGCACTTCAAATTCAATTATCCCGCCGAGCTCGAAGCCCCGGCGGAATATATCGCGGGTATAGCCGAGACGGTGGCTCAAGACAAGCTCGATCGCTATCGCTTGAAAATGCCGAACAAAAGCGAATTCATTGTGCGGCAAGATATTTTCAGCAATGGCTGGGCGAATTCGCTGCAAAATACCATGACGGTTTGGCTTACCGATTGGGACTTTCCCATTCGCTCCACCCATCACTGGTTGCGCGATGTGATCACGCATGAATTTTCGCATTTGGTTTCGATACAGAGCGGCGCCAAGTTGCCGAATTTTTGGCAGGGCCTGATACTCGGCTATGACGACTATTACAATGCGCCGACTCAAGGGCATTTCGCCACCATTCTCCCTTTCATGAATTATCCCAATTGGTTGGCCGAGGGCGTGGCGCAATACGAAAGCCAGCGCAGCGGCTTCGATGCCTGGGACAGCCATCGCGACATGCTTTTGCGCGTGGCCGTGCGCGAGGGCAAGCTTTTGTCTCTGGCTCGCATGGGCAGCTTTGCGGGCAATAGCCTCGAATACGAACTCGGGCCATACACCCAGGGATTTGCCCTGACGCGTTTCATCGCCGAAAAATATGGCGACCAAAGCGTGATCAAGATATGGTCCGAGATGTCTCGTATTCATCGCCAAACCGCCTCGGCGGCGCTGGAGCGCGTGGTGGGCAAGGATGGCGACGAGATTTATACCGAATGGAAAGAATCGCTTTCGCAACGCTATGAAGCCCAAGTGCTGGCTTTAGGCGCCCCGGTGACCGGCAAAAAACTCACTTCGGACGGCTTTTATCATTATTACCCGCGCTTCACCCGCGACGGCAAAAGTCTTTTCCTGCTTTCCAATCAAGGGCGCGATGATTTTCGCGCCAGCCTCATGCTTTATGATCTCAGCGATTCGGCGATGAAGAAAAAAGAATCCGAGCGTATGGAGTCCGTGGCTGGCGTGCGGGCCTATTATGCCGTGGCTGGCGACGACAGTACGGTGATTTACCATAGCTCCAAGGACGAAGACAAAAATGGCATTCCTCATTTCGATGTGTATTCGCGCAATGTGCGCCGCAAATCCCCGCTCAATCCCTTCGCCGAGGATAAGACAAAAAAACGCTATACCAAATTCCTTGATGCGGCTGACCCCACCTTCAGCGCCGACGGTCAATGGGCTGCCTTCATCCGCGCCGACTTGGGGAATTTCAAACTCTGTTTAGCGCCTGTGCCTGAAGGCAAGGAATTAGATGCTGACGAAGTGAAAACCCTGTGGCCCAGCGATGAGGAAAGAAATCGCATTGCCCATGGGCCTTATGGCTTCAATATCTATACGCCGCGCTTTTCTCCCGACGGTAAAAGCATTGCCTTCTCCTATTATGACGGCAAGTCACGCAATATTGGCGTGGTCGGCCGCGATGGCAAGAATTTCAAAGCCCTGCTGACCCGGTCTTATGACGAACGCGATCCCGAGTGGAGCCCCGACGGCAAGGCGCTCTACTTCAGCGCCGACAGCGGCAACATTTACAATATCTATCGCCTTAGCCTTGTCGCGCCAAGCGCGGTGACAGATTCGGCATCCTCCCCGGCAGCGGCCCGGTTGAATGGCCCCGAAGCCTTGACGAGGGTGGTGGGCGGCGCCTTTGCTCCCGCGATTTCTCCCGACGGCAAATGCCTCGCCTATGTGGGATATGATAAGGACGGCTTTTCGATTTACCGGCTCGACAGCCTCAAGGCTTTGAATTCGCGCCAAGTAGGATACCAGGTAAAGCACAATGACAGCATCGCCATCGAACCCCAAGCTTTGGCGGGCAAGAGTCACCCCTACAAGCCCTTGCCCACTCGTCCCATACTCACACCGCTTTTATTGGGCCAAGCCACCAGCGCTACCAATCGCTTAGCGCGCACCGGCGAATTGAAGTGGCTGATGGGCCTTAGCGGCATGACCAATGATCCTCTGCTGAAGAACGAAGTATTCGGTGCCATGCTTTTGCAATTGGGCGAAGGCCTCGATTATATCGGTGCTTATAGTGAGGTGCTCAATCCCGACAAGGAGTCGCAGCTCTATCTGAGCTGGCGCAATCACAGCTTGCCGGTAACTCTGGGCGTGGCCTATTCGCGCGGCAACATGACCACGACTGATACCGTAGTAACTCTGGATCCCATCGACCCCGCCGACGCCAAGCGACTGCAACACTATGCCCTCACCTACCGTGACGTGAATGTTACCATGGGCTATGATCTTTTCGATGCCACCACGGTAGGCGATGACGAGAAAACATCTTTCCTGCAATTCACCGGCGGCTACAATTGGAATTCCTTTAATTTTTACGAGGCCGAGGACGGCTCTTCTAGCGGCGGTTCCTTTCAGCTCGATTATTATCAGTCCTTTTACCTAAACAGCCTGGTTTGGGTTTATGGGGCCGACTACAATGACAAGGGAATGGTCGCGCCCTCGGGCATGGCGGGTTATTTCAGCCACACGTTCAGCAATAGCGGCCTCTTGCGCAATGGCACCTTTCAGGAGAGTTTCATTATCAATGACAATGGCGTGATAGAGCCGCGCCTCCGCCGTTATCACTTGCAGGACTTCGACGTGGGCGGCACCTATGGCAGCGAATTGCCCTGGAGCAAAAACAGCTCTCTGGTGCTTTCCGCCTTCGCGGGCGCGCTAAGCTGGGAATTAGCCAATCGCGGCAATGAGGCCGACACTTTGGACGATTTCTTTTCCAAGGGGCTGTATCTTCGCGGTTACCCCTATTTGCGCGATATCGAGCATCTCGCCTTCAGCGGCCAAAATTCCCTCAAATTTTCAGCCGATTTGAATCAACCCCTCTTGCCCGACATTTACGCGAGCGCTTGGATCTTTTTCCTCGAAGACTTGTACTTCAGCGCCTTCTGGGAAGCCGGCCGCGCTTGGAATGGCAGCTTTGCCGAGACCGACCTTTTCCGCAAAGAAAGTTGGAAGTTGGATGGCGGCACGGAAAGCTGGTATCAAAGCGTTGGCTGGGGCCTCAAGCTCAATGCCCGCATTTTTCACAATTATCCCTTCCTCGTTTATTTCGAGGCGGCCACGGCCCTCAGCGGCGTGCCCAATGGCCAAGGCCAATTCACAGGCTCCGATAAACTGGAGACCATTACCTGGCCCTTTTTCGGTGGCCACAATAATCGCATCGACACTTATGCTACCCGCATCGAATTCGGTGTCGCCTTCGGCCTATACAATGGCCTCTTAGGTCATGGGGGAGGTCATGGGAGCGAAGGCACCAGCGGCGCGGCGAAGTCCGGGCGACGTCCCACCGGCGCTCGCAATCCCTGGAATCCCGCCTCCTTTTTCGCGGGAATGTGATGCCTAGAAGCCATCTCAAAAGTGATTCGTCGGACCAAGCCCGAGCGAAAGCGAGTGCTACGCGAAGCCCGAAGCAGCGATATTGGCAGAAATATCGCGATGGAGGGCGACAAAGTAGCGCTCAGCTTGCAGCCGGGCGACTCCAGAAGGATTTTTGAGATGGCTTCTAAACCCAATGCTCCCGGGCCGACGCGCACCGATCCACTTCCCGCCGCCCAGCCCAAGCCTGCCGAGGACGACCCGCAAGCTCCGGAGCGTTTGCGCCGTCTGCTCGCAAGCCCCACCTATTTGCAAGCGGATAAGGATACGGCCTTTCTCAATGCTCCGGCCTCGCGTGGCATTCGCCTGCAGCTGGATTATTTCAAAGCCGAGCATTGTTTGCAAAACCATGGCGTTGATCACACCATAGTCGTTTTCGGCAGTACGCGCATTCCCGAGCCCGCCGCTGCTCAAAGGCGCCTTGATGCCGCGCGAGAAAAGGCCGCCGACGGCGATCCGATTCACATAAAAGCCCTGCATGTCGCCGAGAGGATCTTAGCCAAGAGCCGCTACTACGATGAGGCGCGCATTTTCGCGCGCTTAGTGGCATTGCATGCTGAGGCCCATCCCGAAGAGCGCTTGGTCATCATGACCGGTGGTGGCCCCGGCATCATGGAAGCGGCCAATCGCGGGGCTTTCGATCAAGGCGCCCAAAGCGTCGGCCTCAATATTCAATTGCCGCATGAGCAATTTCCCAATCCTTATATTACGCCGGAATTGTGTTTTCAATTTCACTACTTCGCGATGCGCAAAATGCATTTCGTGCAACGCGCACGGGCCTTGGTGGTTTTTCCCGGCGGCTATGGCACCCTCGACGAATTGTTCGAGACTTTGACTCTGATTCAAACGCGCACCCTTGCGCCCGTGCCCGTGATTTTAGTCGGCCGAGAATTCTGGCGTAAGGCCATCGACATCGACTATTTGCGCGAAGAAGGCGTTATCGATCCGGAAGACGTGGATTTGCTGCTCCCTGTGGAAAATGCGATTGAGGCATGGCAGGCGATCTTGGACTGGTATGTGCGCAAGGGCGAGGAATTGGTGCCGCACCCATCTGAATAGGCTGCTGAAAAAGCCACCCTGGCACCGGGTCCACCGTCGCCGTCCTACCTTATACCTATGCCCCAAACCCACTACGCCTACGTCAATGGCCGCATCACCCCGGCCGAAAAAGCCCAGGTCTCCGTTTTCGATCGCGGCCTCGTGCTCGGCGACGGACTTTTCGAAACCCTGCGGGCCACGCGCGGTGCACCGCAATTCTTCTCCTTGCATTGGCGCCGCCTAGAACGCTCAGCGCGCCGGCTGAAGCTACGCATTCCGATTACGGCCGAAAAGCTCACCAGCCTCATCACCTTGCTTTGCCGCAAAAGCCGACTCGATGATGCGGCCGTGCGCATTACCCTGACACGCGGGCGTTACCTCGGCGGCTTGGCCATCGATCCTAAAATCGAGCCCACCCTCATCATCACCGTCATGCCCGTGACCGGCCTCAACGAAAGCCTGTATGCCAAGGGCGTGCGCGTGGCGATATCGGGCGTCAACAAGGCGGCGGCTTCGGGACTCGATCCGCGCATCAAGTCGACCAATTATCTCGCCAATATTTTTGCCAAGGCCGAAGCCGATCGCAAAGGTTGCTACGAAGCGATTTTGCTAGGGCCGCAAGGCGAAATCGCCGAGCTCTCCACCGCCAGTTTTTTCGGCGTGCGCGACGGAGTGATACTCACCCCGCCCATTGAAACTGGGATTTTGCCGGGCATTACCCGCGAAGTGCTATTGCGCCTTCTGCGCCGTAATCGCCTGGCTCATCGCGAAGTCGCCATTTTCCCCAAGGACTTAGCCCATCTCTCCGAAGCATGGCTCAGCTCATCGGTGCGTGGTTTGGTGCCCATTGTGAAAGTCGAAAAACAGCGTATTGGCAGCGGTAAGCCAGGCCTAGTCTTCGAGAGATTGCGGGAGCTTTATGGCGAGGAATGCGAAAACCAATAGGGCAAAACCCTTATCAAGACAACTGTTATCCGAATCAAGATCGGCTCTCAGCCTGTGAGAGCACAGTCAGGAATGGTAATATGCCTTGGCAAAGGCCCGGATTGCTATGCGATTCCGGCACCAAGTCATTCAAGGGGAATACATGCAAAAAATTCTTATGGGAACCATGCTGGCTGCTGCCGGACTATTGCAAGCCGCCGTGAACGGAGTCATTAAGGACGATAAAGGCAATCCCGTAGCAGGAGCCTTGGTGATTCAAGAAGGCACCTCCTTGGGTGATGTCACCGACGCCGATGGAAAGTTCGAACTCAGTTCCAATGTCACGGGCATTCTCCCGACCCTACAGAAAAAGCAAATGACCGCGAATCTGCGGGTCGATGCGCAAGGTCGATTTTTTCGCGGCGAGAATAAAGTCAATCACAAGATTTATCTCACCAAAAAAGGCGTCGCCCAACCCGAGGAAAGATCGTCCCCAGCCTTGGCGAAAAAGTCAGCGGCAAACGACGCCAATTTGCTCATTTCGCATGCGGGACATTTCGGTGAAATGACGGCCATTGACGGTACGTCCTCAGCGCCTTTGGCACTCTCTATGGAATTGATTTCCGAATTCGGAAAGTCGAATAAAGTCGACCCGAGCGTCGCCAATTTGAATGTGCTGGAATTCAACGACAGCACCGTCCTTGCCGTTGACGTAGAAAGCAAGGAAAATCCGATTTGCAAAGGTGGAAAGGTCGTCTATTTGCCCGACACCACCGAAATGCAATACAAGATTGCTGGGAAAACCATGTATATGTGGGATCCCGAAGACACTGACAGCTTGGGCAATTATGCCACCGTCTTGACCAGCAGCACCGGCAATAAAATGTCGGCATGGAATTGGAATGGCATGACGATGTCACCCATGACCATGGTGACGGATTCTTCCCTTTGGGGCCCAGCGGACTCGATCACCCTCATGGTCCGCGATATATTCAAGGTTTCTGGGATTACCACCTTTAGCAATACCAAAATTCACAATGATGTGGTTTTCGGTATCTGTTTTGGTCCTATGATTGCGATGGGCTTTACTCAGCCTCCTATCACAGCAACTGCTAAAAGCTGCAATGAAGCGGAATTTAAAAACGGTGCTGAAACCGCGACTTTGAGTTTTACCGACAATGGCATCAAGGCCATCACCAAATTCACCTATAAAGACACCTCTTGCGTGACGGAAGGTGCGACCTCAAGCGAACCCGCCTATAGCTGCAATGGCATAGCCGAAGGCAGGGTGCCCAGTGACACCAGCACGGGCTCCAGTGCACCCACCTATGGTGATCTTGTTCAATGCCCAGCATTCATAGAGTTCATGATGGGTGGCATGGACATTCCCGGCATCCCCCTGGGAAAGCGTACGGCCAATATCATGCCCAGCCCTATGTCGCTAGAGCGCAAAGCGCGCGCTCGTATCCCCAAAATGTTTCGCTAAGTCGGTTTCATTCTCATTTCTGAATTTCCAGTCTCATTCTTGAGACTGGATTTGCCTCACCCGCCTTTGCGGAGCGGCCTTGCCTCCCTGAAAATCCCATAATTTCGCCATACCTTAATGATCAATCCTGAATTCTCACGCTGGCATTGCCTTTGCGTTAAAGAAAAGCATCAACCCGCGTAACGGTCGGGCCGCGAGTCTTGGGGTGATTGGTATTTGGTGCCAAGGCTCGCGGTCGTTGAATTTTTCTCGGACAATTTGGGAATGAAGTAAGCTTGGAGTTTTCACTCCAGGCCTTTCCTGTTTTGTTTCTGGAGGTTTCCCCTGCGCGAAATCGCCTTGTTGCTGCTCGGTGGAATGGCCGCCTGGTTCTATCAAGGTCCGTGGCGACGAGGTAACGCCGGTGCTACTAAGCTTGCGGGGCTTGCCATCGCCGCGCCGGGTTTCGAGCTCGCCTTGCCCTATCGCGCGGCCCTCCTATTTTGGCACTTCCTTAAAATCGGATCGGTGCTTTATGGCAGCGGCTATGTGCTGGGAGGCTTTCCCGGCGGGCTTTTGGCGACGCTAGGCATTTTTCTGCCTTCCTTTGTCTTGGTTGCGGCGTCGTTACCCCTGCTCGCGCGCATGCGAAAATCCGCGAACCTCAGTGCCATGCTGCGGGGCGTGAATTTGGCATCGCTCGCTCTCATGGCGGGTGTGGCTTGGCAAATGGGTCGGGCTTCTGCGGTGGGTGCTGCGATGGTGGCAAGGTGGGTGGTTTGAGGTTCGCGAGGTATCGTTCACCCCCATGCGGAATAGTGGGATGAAAACAGCATCGCGGGCCTAGCCGCCTATATCAGCCCATCGCGTTTGAGCCAATCGTGGCAGTCGCGCAACATATCCTCTACAGTCATGGGCTTCAGTCCGAGCTCCGCCTGCGCCACCGCTCCAGAGTAGAGACATTCGCTATTCATGATGCGCGCGACATCCGGGGTCAGGTCAGGAGCTCGGCGGGTGAAAAGTGAAATCCCCTGGGAAATCCATCCAATCGCCGAGACGACCGCAGCAGGAGCCGGCTTGAGGCGAGGCACGCGGCCCAGCAAGGTTTCCGCATGGCGGAAAAGTTCCAAGAACGGCGCGTCGGTGGTTGCCAGGATGTATCGCGCGCCTTTGCGGCCTTGGTCGACGGCCGCAATGTGGGCTTCGGCGGCAGCCTGGGCGTGAACGAAGGAGCCGGACCCTTGCGGCGCTCCGCCGGTCTTGCCGTCCCGGATCATCCGGAACAGGCGACCCCAGTTATGGCTATCATAGCGGCCAAGGATGTTGGCTGGTTGGAGAATCACGGCGTCGAGCCCCTGGTCGATCCCCCGCTGAACTTCGGTTTCCGCTTCGGCCTTGGTTCGCAGGTATGGGATATTGGATCGGATTCCCTCATGGGGGAACGTCTCATGGACACGTCGGCCCGGCTGTAAACCGTAAACCGCCACGCTAGACGTATGGATGAATTTGCCGACTCCGCGGGCTAGGCAGGCGTCGACCAGGTTGCGGGTACCCTGTACATTGGCTTGATGCATGCGCTTTCGATCGCCCGACCAGAAGGAAACTTTGGCCGCAGCATGGAAGACGGCATCGGTCCCGGCCGGGATGGCTTGAATAAGGGTGGCTTTGTCGTCGAGGTCTCCTGACCGCAATTCGACTCCGAGGGCCTTGAGGCGGGACGTATCCGAAGTGGGACGATGCAGGGCGACGACGCGCCACTGGAGATTGCGGAGGGATTCGACCAGATGGGCTCCCAGAAACCCCGTTCCCCCTGTGATGAATGCGGTCCGTTCCTTCATTTTATCCTCCAAGGGGGGACTACTTTTGCATCCCGTGGGTGTGGTACGCTGAATAGATAGGCTATGTAATCAATGTTAACATCGTATGTAAGCGCTGTCTACATATTCGAGGCGTCCCATGCCTAAAAGATCAGTGGCGTCGAAATCCAAAGCCAAGCCCTACCACCATGGGGATTTACGGAATGCGCTTTTGCAGGCGGCACTGGAGCTGTTGGCCGAATCAGGCCAGGAGAATCTGTCGCTTCGGGAAGTGGCGTTGCGGGCAGGAGTGAGCTCGGGGGCACCCTACCGGCACTTCGAGAACAAGGAGGCGCTGCTGGCGGCTTTGGCGGAAGGCGGATTTCGCCGCCTGGAAAAAGCGATGGCGGAGGCGATTGCGAAACATCCCCGGCAGCCCGTCAAACAACTGCGCGATATCGCGCAAGCCTACTTGGGAATGGCGGAGGAGAACCCTCCGTTTTTCAAGGTCCTGTTCGGTCCCTACGAGACACATGATCCGGTCCAGCAGGATGTGATGCCGGTCTGCGAAAAGGTCTTCCGAGACCTTGCGGGGATTTTTACGAAAGCGATCGCGGACGATCATTTCCTCAAACAGGATCCGGAACGTTCAGCCCTATCCTACTGGGCCATGTTGCACGGCCTGTCCATGCTGCTTATCGATAGGAAGTTGGAAGGCTTCCGACAGCCAGGCCATCCCCTGATGCTCCTGCTGTTAGAAACAGCGGAGCATCATGCGCATGGGTTTCTGAATAACGCCTCGACCGGGAAGCATTGAATTCTCCGGCGAGCGCCCTTCGCAACCTTTCGCGCGGGTGCAAAAGCTTCAATCGAAACCTCCGAATGCGACGCGGTCAAATCCCTTGAACAGTATCTCGCCCAGGGCTTCCTCTGTAGTTGTGCCCCGCGAAATTTCGTCAGGCGTCACCTTGCTCGACTTCCTCTCCGAGCGCTTTCCGCACATTGGGATGGAAACTTGGACGCGTCGCATAGGGTAGGGAAAAGTTCGCTTCGGCGATGGAGCCGCCGCATTCGCCCACTCCAAGGTTGAGCCCGGAATGGAAATTCGGTACTTCAGGGAAGTTTCCGCTGAGCCGCACATAGGGGATGCCCATCAGATACTCTATCGGGACGATCATATCCTCGTTGCCTGCAAGCCGCATTTCTTGCCCGTGGTTCCGGGCGGAAAATTCGTGAGGGAATGCCTCCTCTACCATTTGATGGAGGAAACGGGTCTGCGTGAGCTTTCTCCGATTCATAGAATAGACCGGCACACGGCTGGCTTGGTTTTGTTGTCCATCCATGAAAGCGAGCGGGGGCGCTACCAGGATTTATTCAAGGAACGGCAAGTGGAAAAGGAATACCTGGCCAATGTCCGCTGGCTTTCTGGACCTCCTTCGGAAGACGGGCCGACCGCGGAAAATTCCTGGGAGTTGCAGGCCCGCATCGAAAAAGATGGACCCACCTTAAGACGTGATTTGGCGGAGGGGTTTCCCAATGCGTTTTGCCGGGTAAGCCTTTTGAAAAGGTCGGGAGGCTATGCCGCGCTCGCCCTTTATCCATCTACCGGGAAGCGACACCAATTGCGAATACAGGTCTCCCAAATCGGGGCGGCCATTCTTCATGATCCCTATTATCCGGATCTGCTTTCTGAAGTCCCAGACGATCCGGCCCGACCACTCCAGCTCCTTTCAAAGAGCCTGCGTTTCCGGGATCCTTTCACGCAATGTGAGCTGGCATTCACTTCGCCTCGGCGGCTTCTTCCGCTGCCTGGGGAATAGAGGCCAAGAATTTTCTTGCTTTTCGATTTATGCGATGCCGGGGTCAAGGTGATATGAGGGGCGTATGACCATGCTGACCCTGGACGAAGTGCTCAAGGCCGCGCAAACCCGTGAGGGTTCCGATTGGGAATTCC
>JAYUVP010000355.1:0-41144 GCA_043753995.1 Fibrobacterota bacterium | reverse complement strand
CGTGGCCATGGATGGGAATAATTTCGATGTCTTGATCACCAGCATCATCACTGGCGCCAAGATCAAGAAATTCGGAGCCCTACCTAAGGCGCAAGAGCGAATCAAGCCTTTGTTGGCCGGAATCGACGACCCCGCCAAAGGTTATACCGGTGATGCCAAGGCCGCTATTTATTTGGCGGCATCGCATGTGGCCATTTCCGCGGGCAATAAAGCCGAGGCCAAGAAATTCGCAGATTCGGCAAAAACCCAAAACCCCGAAGAAGGGCTGCGCTGGCAAATTGATGAGCTGGCTGGCCTGATGACCGACTAATTGTTTTTCTTTACCCGGCGCAAATCCCCCAAAATTCGCATTTATTTTTCCTTTTCTGCCTCCGAAGTAGCACTTTATACCCCCCACCCGTCTTGAGAAAGGAAGGCCGAAGCCCGGACAAATCGGTCCGGGGCGGCGAAAGAGCGACGTGAATGCGGAGGCGACCCTGAAAGCGGAGTTCCTGAGATACTCCCCCATGGTGTTTGCTGTGGCTTTGCGCGTGCTCAAATCCCGAGAGGATGCTGAAGACGTGGTTCAGGATGTGTTCACCCATAAGTTACCCCGCATCCTAGCCGAGGAAGGGGCCTTGCCTCCCGAGAACATGGGACCTTTGCTCGCCCGCGTGGCGCGCAATCAGGCCATCGATGTGTATCGCCGCCGCAAGCATTTCAGCCCCGAAGAAATGGAAGACACGCGCGTCGATGAGAAGCCGGACAATCCCTTCGCGAAAGTCGATGCCATGGAGGAGGCGCTCGCCGACCTTGAGCCTTGCCATCGCGAGGTTTTGACCTTGAAATACTTGATGCGCATGGGATGGATTGAAGTCGCCCAAAAATTGGGCTTATCGGTGCAAGGCGCGCGCAAACGCGCGGAGAAAGCCAAAAGCACCTTGCGCCGGCAATTGTCGACCGCAGAAGAGGGGGACAGCGAATGAAACGCTTAACCGAGGTCGACTGGCATCTTTATTTAGCCGATGCTCTCCCCTGGCGCTCGCGCCTGCTCATGGGCGTGGCCTTGCTTTTCAGCCGGGAAAAACGCCGTGATCTTGCTGTCCTGCGCGAGTCCATTTCCGAATACCGCGGCCACGAACAAGGCCGTCTCGCCGAAAAACTATTCGGTCCCTTTCATGGTCTGGCGTCGGCAGCGAACCCACGTCACGTGCATGTTACTCCTGGGGGAACCTGGCTTGAAAAGTTGGCCACCCGGCTTTCCCCCGGCCGCGGCATGGGCTTAGCCCTGGCGTCGTTGGCCCTGGCTGCCGTGCTCTGGCCTCTCTGGCAGAGCGAATTAGGTCGGGCAACCGGCAAGGCCCCGGTGGAATATACCGCCAAGGGTGAGTCGGATGGCATGCGCCTTTTCGTGAAAGGCGATTCCCTCCGCGCCGAAATCGGCCGTGAAGTGTGGGTGACGCGTCGGGACACTTTGCAGCTTTTGCCGCTAGGGAAAAGCCAACCGTTTTTGGCGGTTTTCGGTTATGATGCGGAGCAGGGCCTGGTCCGCATCTTTCCCGCACCGGGACAGGGAAATGCGGCATTGCAAGTCAGCGGCGGCAAACCGCCCCCGGGCTTGGTGCTTTCCAGTGGAGGCGATAATCATTTGATTTGCGTGACGAAAACGACGTCCTTTCCCCTCGATTCGGTCGCCCAGGTATTACGGCGATCCGATCCGGCTGTCTTGAGCGCCGTTGCATTGGCGCGTAACCGGCAGGAAAAGGAGGCGAAGGTGCAGGTCTTCCTGGTGCGCGAGAAAAACGAATGAATGCGTCGACCGCTTTTTCACCTTGGCTTTTGCTGCGCGCCCTCGCCTGTTTGGCGATGGGCGCGCCTGCCGTTTTTGCCGCCAATAAGCCAGTGGAATTGGAAGCGGCCAAGTCGGCAGACTGGGTGCGCTTCGGTGTGGTGGTGGCATCGTCGCAAGGGCTTGCGGGCGATAAACCCTTGCAATACGCTTACAATGACGGCTTGCGCTTGGAAAAATTATTGCGCGGCCTCGGTCAAATGCAACCCGATCATGTTCATTTGATACGCACCGAATCGGCCGCCGAAATGCATGGCAAACTCGAAGCCATCGGGAATACCATCGCCGAATTGCATGGCAAGGGACGCAAGGTTTTGCTGCAATTCTATTACACAGGTCACGGCGGCGGACGCAATTTTCATGTGGGCGGAGAGACCGTCGGTTTCGGCGAGGTGAAGGCCTTGCTGGAAAAGGGCAAGCCCGAAGCCCGCATTTATGTGCTCGATGTTTGTCAGGGCGCCTCCTTTTTCGCTTCGAAAGGCTTTAGCACGACTCAGCCCGTGCGCGTGGCCATCGAAATCGACAAGGCCACCAAGGGTGAAGTCACCATCAGTTCTTCCGCCGTCGAAGAGCAGGCTTATGAAGTGAAAACATTGGGCGGATCGATTTTCACCAGCAATTGGGAAATGGCCTTGCGCGGCGCGGGCGATCGCAATCGTGACGGACAAGTGACTTTATTCGAGGCCTACAATTATGCCTACGATCGCACCGTGGCCTTCTCGCGCGAGACCTTGAATTTGCCGCAGCACCCTAGCTTCAGCATAGACCTCACCGGTGCCAAGGATTTGCAGCTCACTCGTCCAGGCACCGATCAAGGCGGCTTGCTTTTCCGCGATTGCCCCGTGGGCAATTATGCCCTGCTCGATCTCAAGCGCGGCATCCCCGTGGGGGAAATGCGCATCCCCGAGGCCGGCGATTTTTCCCTCGCCTTGGAGCCTGGATCTTATCGCATTGATCACTCCTCAGCCAGCGGGCCGGTGGTGTCGGCCCAAGCCGAAGTCGGCGGCACCGCCTTCACTCCCTTGCGCGAAGAGCAATTCACCCGTCGCGCACGGGGCTTCGCCCTGGGCAAGGGTAACGCGCCCGTGACCTATGCCGGCGATGAAATTGAAGGCCAACAGGGGGGCCATTTTTCCCTGGTGAATCCCCTGCGCTCTAGCTGGGAATGGATCACCTGGGCGGCGATTAGCACTCCAGAGCTGGGCTTTCATCGCAGTCCCTTTACGCCTGGTTATGAAACCCTCGATCGCTATGCCTTGCAGGGCGGTTTTGAGGAGGCTGCTTCGGGACAAGTATTCGGAATTCAAACCCTGAAGTCCGCTTGGGGCGATTGGAAAGGCGGTTTTCACTTTAGCCTTGAGAATCATTCGCTCGATTATTCTGCGCAAGGCCATGAAGGTATGATAGGCCTTGCGCAAGGGCCGTCTGTGCGTTTGGTTTCGCATTTGTCCGTGCTTTCCATGCAATTCGGCCCGGTCCTGGCTCCGCCTGTGCTGAGCCTGGGGCGTTTCTTCCTCGCCTCGGATGCCACCTTGGGTCTTTTGCACAGCGATATGCGCCTGAAAAACGCCTTCGATTCTGATGCCTATGGCCGCAGCGAATCGCAGCGCGAATGGTTGGGTTGGGGCTATGCCGTGGAGGCCTATGCCACGCCCGGCTATGTCTGGCGCATTCCCGATGGGCAGGAATGGTTGCGCTTTGGCCTGCGTCTGGGGGGTGGGTTTCATGACGCGGGATCGCCCAGCGGCAATGAAGGTGAAATCATGACATCAATCACATGGCTTTGGCGCGCCGGTTTGCAAATCACCCTCAGCGGAGGGCATCGATGACGCGAACACTGGCGGCGAGGATTTGGACCTTGGCTACGGGGCGGCTCGCGATTTTCCTGGCGGTTTGCTGCGGGCTATTTCTTGCCTTCGGATTCAATGGCTGCCTTTCCGCGGATGAAGATGGCAAACAAGATTCAACCCAGTATTCCGATATCACCGATCCTTATCCCCTCACCGTGTCGGACAAGCTTTTCCCCTTTGAGGCGCGCACGCAAAACGGCTATCGCCTAGTCGAATACGATACCACCGGTAAGGCGATCTTGACGCGTGATCCCGCTTGGCAAAAATTCCTATTGCTGCAAAGCCCGCATTTCGGCTGGTCGCAGGATAGCAGTTCGACTGGCACCTTGTTGACGCGACGTCAGGGCGGAGTGGTGGAGTCGATAGGTGTTTATCTGGCTGGCGCATTCACCGGCGATTCTCTGGATCGACAGCAAGAACAATTGTGGTTTCCTGAGTTTCCGGTCCCTTGGATAGGTAAAACCTGGCGCCTAGGTAACCGGGAGATGACGGTAGTCAGTGCAGACACGGGGTTATGGCTTCCCATGGAGGCCAATGCTCGCGGTTATTTGCATGAAGCCGAGACGGGACGCTTTCGAGTGCCGGTGGCGATTTTCAGGGAAACCCGTGGCGAGGTGATCACCGACTATGCCTTCACCCGTGGCATAGGTCTGGTCCTCTTTCAAAGGCGTGTGAATGGCAAGCTCAGTTCTTCTGGATTGCTGAATGAATCGTTTTCGATTTTATTTGGGAGAAAGATGTGGCCTTGAGTTTTTGTTGATCGCGATCACATTCCGGCGGGATGGGGTCGTCTATATTTCCTACCAGCGAAAAAGTCTTTTCATTGGGATGGAAACCGAGCGCCATGACCCTAGCCGCCTCTGAACCTTGTCGTTCTTGCCTTTCTAGGCCCTGCCGGGAATGTTTTGGTATGGGTGGTACCCAGGCTCGCGTCGTGGTGCCTCTCCTATCCCATACCATTCCGACGAATTGCCCCGCCAAATTGCTGGCTTGGAATACCGGACAGGTCCAGGACGCGCTTCGCAGGCTACCCCAGGACCCATTGCAATCGCTTTACCGGTCTGCTTTACGTGCCTTGTCGACTCACAGCTTTCACAGTATTCCATCCGGTGATGAACGTGCCGAGATGTACCGAGTCATAGGCAAGGCCCTAAACTCGGGCCAAATGGTCGCCCTCTACCCCGTTTTCGGGACACCCATTGAGGCTTGGCTAAAAGCGCTGGCCAAGGAAAATTTGGGGCATATCAAGGGTGCCAAGAGCTCCAAGAAAAAAGGCAATAGTGATTCGCCATCGGAGGAAGAAGATAAGGCGCAGGTCGAAGAGAAACCTGAGCTCACTTCACCGAAATGGGTTTTGCCTCGGGACCAAGACCCGACATTTCAAACCATCAAATCAAGCCCTATTGTGCATCATGTCTTTGTCGAATGCCAGGCTGTCGATTTGATGCCGGGTGATTTGATCACCTTTTCGATTTACCTCAAAGGTCGTGATGGCGCTCAAGATGTTCTACTTGAGCAGATGAGCGGCAAAATCAAATCAGAACCTGACGGCGATGTCGCCCGTGCGAAATTTTTCATCGGCGACAGTTTTAAGGGTAAGCCTTTCGATGTCAAAAAAGATCATCTCAATTTCATCGCCAAACATGCGCCAAAGCAATTAGAGATTAAATCGCCCGACTTGGCGCTTCAACCTAATGAGTTCGCGATCTGGTTAGAGATAGACGTCGATCATCCCAAGGCGAAGGACGATGTCGTCATTCTGCTGGATGCCTCCCAGGGCGAAATCAAGCGCTTCAAAATTTCAGAAATGAAGGAAAGCCAACCCGACCGGGTTCGCATCGTTTTGGGCGACTTGCCCAGTGATCAGAAAATTTCCCTCATCCGCGATCTCGGGCCCGATGAAGAAGGGGGCAAGGAGGTCCTCTTTGAAGATCTTACCCCGAAAGAAATCACCGAACTCTTCGGAGAAATTTCATGAAATGGACCTATTTGTCCCCGCAAGCTAATACCACACGATACCTTGCCAGCCTTTTGCCTCTCGCTTTCTGCCTAATCATGGTAGGCTGCCAAAAAAAGGAAGCTAAGGAGCAGGGGGATGCCGAAGGGGAAAGCCAAGAGACCGTCGCCTTAGAATCCTTGCCGGGCAAACCACCGACCAAGGACAATCTCGAACGCCTGGCCTTGATTCTGCAAAGACGAACAATTGATGACGTGGGGCAGGTGCGCTTAGGTGAAAAAGTGGCCGCTACCCTTCTTTCGGATGGCACGGGGTTTAAAGAGCTGGGGGTATTGCCTGAGAGAATTAACACTTCGGATCTCGCCATACTTCGAGATTTAAAGCATGTGGTTTATAAAGGTGAAAACCCGGCCTTATCAATCGATGAAGATCCATACGAAACCATGCTGATTCGAATGAATTTGGAAACAGGAAAAGAAGAGGCATTGATAAGAGGGGCATCCTACGGCATGACCTGGGATGCTGTGATAAAGAAAGGGGAAAAAGGTCGAAAACCCTTTGCGAATGGAATAGCATTTGCGGACAGAAAGTATACCGAATCTGAGGTAATAGGTTATGAATATCATCCAAGCAGCAATTCCTTGATTGCATTAAATTACAATGAAGTTATTTATATAGATTTGAATACGGGCAAAAGGAAGAAACATTTCCAACCTCAGTTTGTCAGCACTCGCATTGGCTTTTCGAAAACCCTAGTCATGGTTATCGATAGTCTTGATAAGGAACGCTCACGCTTCTTTAATTATTACCAAGAAATGGGGAATAGTCGGTTTTTTTACATAGATACCGGAGTAGCGAAGGTTTCCCAAAAAGTTATTTCTGTGAATGCCGATTTCACACGATTATTAGTGCCATGGAATGCAGGATATGGTGATCTCGAGTGGAAGAATTTCCCCCCTCAACAAGAAGCCCTTATTGACAATCATTTCAAGGTGATTCGCTTCCTTCCGAAATTTTTGGTTATTGGCGCCGTCGCACTAAGCAATAACGGCGATCATCTTTATTATGCAGCGAATGGAGTGAAGTCTAAACAAAACCATGGTGGTATTTGGCGAATTGCCATAGAAGACATCCCCGCAAATCAAGAAAATTTGAATATTCTTGACCTGGCCCCGCTTTCGGAAAAGGTGATGGAATTAATAAACTATGACCTTGGGAATTTCCAAATTCACCCACTTGAGTATTGAAAATGCCTGAAGCCTATCTACGAAAAGTGCATTTAGTTTCTGCCCAAATCCAAGCGAATGGGAAAACCGTAGTGCCAGGGTCGGCAAGACCCTTATCACGACGAATCGTCTACAAACCTTCCAAAATAGGTGATAGCCTCTATATTACCGACGAAATGGGTTGTCTGAAATCGGTGAGATCTGATTTTGAGCCTTTTCCCGCCAATGTTTCGTTGGGCCAAAAATTAGAAATGCACCTTGTCCCGAGTGAACTGGTACCCTTGGCTCATTTCCGATTTGGCCCGGATTGGCAGGGGCAAATGCTCCGCCAAATTCAAGCATTGAATTTGGATAAACCTGAGAAACCTCGTTTATTTGCACTCAAATCCAGCGATTTTGAGATGCCAAAATTCGAGGCCAGCGTTCGCGACTATTATCAAAAACAAAGTGAATGCCGATGTTTGGTTTTGCCGCGACTAAGGCAGGTTTGCTTGGTCGTAGATAAAAGATTGCTACCGGAATTCGTTGTTACAAATAAGACTCAATTGATTATCAATGGAAAATCTGCCGATCTTGTTTGCGGGGATTCTGACTTGTTGGGTGCATTCATAGCTGTATCCAAACCCGAATTTACTGACATTCCCGAGGGACTAGCCAAATTTCGTTTTGAGAGCAAAGATGGAAAGGTCATTTATCAGGGATTTGTCACCATCCATTTTTCGACACAATCTAGTGCCGGTGACTTTAACTTACACTACCTCCATTCGAATTCGATTGAAGAAACTCTGATTCGCAGTTTTGCCCAGCGTTATGAGCACTTGAATCGCACCTTTTATGAGGAAAAAGACGCTCAAGCTCAGGGCAAGTCCGATGCTCCACCCTTGGCAGTGAAAAAGATCATTCCTCGCATCAAAACCACTCAAAAGGTTGCGAAATTGGCGACAGGATTCATCAACTGTGATGAAGATGAATTATTTCAGCATATCTTGGGAAAGCAATGGGATATTATATCCGCAGAATTGGGCAAGTCGAATCCTTTTGTTCAAATTGTCAACGACTCCTGGAATGCCTATTCCTATTTCAAAGAGTTCCCCAAAAAATGGAAAGAACTACGCACGAAATTAGATATCGCCGACAAAGTCTCGTCGAACTATAAAGTATTGACCCAGGTCATAGACGGTAACTTTTTGAAAAAGGCTTATCGAGCCACGGCTATGCAGTACTTTGCCATTGATCAATTGGCCAAGGAAGCTGCGGCGGGGAAAACTTCTCATTATACCGCTAGGCTGGCCTCGTCAAATTTGAAAGCCTATGAAGCCGAAATGATTATGGGCATAGGGGTCACTAAGAAAGCCACCGAGGTCGATAAGCTTTTCAATGGCAAGGGCAAGATGGCGACTCAAAGCCTGGCGCTCCTCAATATTGCTATGACTGCCGAAGGCCTGGTTTCGGCGTGGAAAGAGGTTTACGACGTCTCACGCCATGAAGGCTTGGCTCGAGATCGGTTTGACGAAGCCTGCGGCAATTACCGCAATAAATTCGGAGAGTCGTGGAATTTCGAGGCTGAAAAGACGCTGGAAGCCTTTCGTCAGGCTTTAGACGGCCATAGCCTTAAGCTCGATGAAAAACAGCGCGAAGCCTTGGCAGCCAGCCTGGAAATGCTGCTGAACCTTTCGGTCTTTGTGCCTGTCGTCGGTGAAATCGGTGGCATGATTTTGCTCGTCAAGGAAGGCGTGGAAGTGGCGACCTCGGCGGGAAAAAGCCTGGGCGGCTATCTCGATCGAAAATATTTCCATTCGCTTTTCGCCGACTATTTCGCCAGGCAAGATCGCGCCAGCGCCTTGTGGGAGCTGGGTATGGTGAATGCCCGGGCAATTTGGAGTCGACAAAGAGGCAAATCGCCGGAGGAATTAGACAAGGATATTGAATTGCAATACCGCCTGCGCTTGCATGTGCTGATTGGCCTGGTGGAATTGATCGATCGCTGCGGCACGCGCTTTGAGGATGCCGGATCGAAATCAGGAAAATTCGAAGAAAAAGTGAAAGAATACGCCATCAGCGAATATATCACTCACTTTATTCTCAACGGCAATAAGGATGTTCCCGTTCAATTGGGGGTAAGTCTGGCCCAAGCTTGGATGTGGTGCAGGGGCAATAAGGTGGAAAAGTGGCAGCACATCTATACTTCAAAAGGATTTCTTAAAAACGGCTTTCGGCTTCACTTTCAAAAATCATTTCCTATTCATGTTCGTGAATCTCAGAACAGCGAAGATTTCGCCCGCGCATTTTGTGTGAATTATTCGGGTGCGCGCAAGGTCGGCAAATTCAGTCTGCATATTCAAACCATGTCGGGCGGAAAATGGCAAACCCTTTCGGGCACGGTGCAAAATCCAGCCACCATCACTGCAGTAGATTCGGTGCGCTGCTTATTGGAATTTGATGGACAAGGCGACTTCTCAGGCTTGCCCGTTTCCTTGCAATGCATTCGAACCGATACCTTTCCCGACACCGAAGGCCCGATTTATAAGGGTTATTTCGTCTCCTATGAGGCTTTTTTAAGGCTCGATGAAAACGAGATGAATGCTCCGCTGAAGTCAGCGGTGGACTCCAAGTCCTCTGGCGGCGCCAAAAAGTTCGTATGCGATCTCAGGCCCTTTTATTTCTTTCGCAATGAGCCTCGATTGGGGTTCAAGCCATTCGGTTTTATTGCCATTGCTGCGAATCCCTGTATGGAAATGTCCTTTGTGGCCAAAATCGGCGACACTGCATTTGAAGAGGGGGACTACACCATGCACCCGCCTAAGCTGAATGTAGCGGTTCCTTGGAAAGATCCTCTATGCGCTGAAATGGTGCTCGATCGCAAATTTTTGGAAAACAAAACGTCGGAAAATCGTTATGACCCCCTCTTCATCAACTTTCAGAAGCCGCCAAGGATACTCGGCTTATGGGTCAATGCCGGCAAGGGTTTCAAGGTCTTGAGCCAGCCAGGTGGAGGGACGGAATTTACGGCGAGTATGACGTCGCACTTCTCTTGGAATGCTCCATTCACCATGGTCATCCTCATTGGCGCGCCGTATGTCACGGACATGTATAAAGGGCGACATCCGGTCAAGGTTCCCGGAAAAATCGCGGTCAAGGAATTGAGCGGCATTGACACCGCCGGGCCGGAATACGATGTGGACATTGTCGAGATTTTGTCGAATCAATCCAAAGATCCTGGACAATTCAAGGGCGATTTCAATGCGCTGATGAAAGCGGTGTCGCCGCGCTCGGTCTTATTGCAGCCATCAGAAACCTTGCCGAATATCTCGATCGGATCCGCAGATTCCATGCATTTGTATGGCATTCGCCTCGAAGCCAAATTTCAGGTTGAAGATGATGCCAATGAATTCGTTTCATTCGACGGACTCAAGCCCTTCGGTGGCCGATTATTACGCCCTGGGCAATCGGGATCCTATCGCTTTGCCTTCAGCTTGAATGCGCTTGAGCCTATCGGATTGAATATGAACGATTTTTTAGAATTGGAAGTACCTGGTTTCCAAGAAAGCGATTTGAAGTCCAGAACTTTTATTAATGAAAAGTTTGTCACGAATTCCTTGCTAACAAAAGAATTGAAAATGCCCAGGAAAGGTTTTCGATAAAGAAGAGTAATGGTGCTCTTTGAATTTCTTCAATATCCTAGGGTGCATGCGGGTATTGTGGATGATTTGCAATCCGATTGCAAAATTTCACGAGCCCTACTTCCCCCGCCCTGCGCCAGAGTCTACACTTTCGCCAAAAACACCTCGAGCGCCGCGTATATCGCCCGCCTGAATTCGGGGACACGTGCCTTGAGATCCGCGAGCGGCATCCAGGCGGTGGCGCTATTCTCTCCCCCTGCGGGCAAAGGGCCGACTTTCCAGTCGGCCTTGGGCTTGGGTGCATGGCGAAAGACAAACCACTTCTGGGCTTGACCCAAGCCGGTTTTGGCGCGACGCCACTCGGGTGGCAATTCATAAACCAGCCAGCCGGGCACTTCCGCAAGCAGGGTGACCTCGGCCGGTCTCAGGCCGGTTTCTTCTTCGAGTTCGCGATAGGCTGCGACCAGGGCGGTTTCATCGGCTTCAATGCCGCCTTGGGGCAATTGCCAAGCGCCGGGGCGGTCGCCGCGCTCGACGGCCAAAACCAGGCCTTCGGCGTTTAGAACTAATAAACCGGCATTGGCGCGAAAACTGGCGTCTTTGGATGAGCTCATAAAGGTCAGCGAAAGGTAGTTTTGAGTCTTATGTCTCTTCCGCGTTTGCTTTCGCGTCCTTTCTTTGTGGCGGCCTTGGTATGGCTGGCCATTCTCGCCGTGATTTATGTCATTGCCGACTATTGGGTCATGCCCGCCGTAACCGGCCAATACACGCCGACTTCGGCCGTGCCTGCCTTGATAGGCCTTAAAGCCGAAGAGGCCGAATCGCAGCTCGACAAGCTCAAAATCGAATACATGCTCGACAGCACAGGCGACTATTCCCAGGACATTCCCGCCGGGCATATTCTCTCGCAATTCCCTGCCGCAGGCACCGTGGTCAAGCAAGGCCGCCGCGTCTGGGTAAAGGTGAGCAAGGGTTTCAAGGCCGTCGATGTGCCGCAATTACGCGGACTTTCCATGCGCCAGGGTGAAATCACCCTGCAGCAAGCCGGACTCAAGGTGGGCCGTATCGACGAAGTGTTGCATGCCAATATTCCCAGCGGCGCCATTATCGGCACCGTACCCCCGGCCGGGGCCAAGGTCGAGACCGGTCGGCTGGTGCGCATCCAGATTTCCATGGGCGGCAGGGCGGTGCCGACCACCCTGCCTTCGCTAAAGGGTTTGTCTTTGTCCCAAGCCAAGGAAAAGCTGGCGGACCTGGGTTTGAGCCTCGGCAAAACCACCAGCCGCAAAGAGGCACGCAGTTTGCCGAATACGGTTTTGGAGCAAGATCCTCCGGCGGGTTCCCCCCTCAAAGGCCAAAAAGTCGATTTGATTCTCTCGAAATAAAAGACGCAAATTGGAAGTCAGGTTTTTTCATCGATAACGGAGCGTAGGTTATCGGCCAGATTCACGAAGGTGAATGGTTTTTGAATAAACCGGTTGACTCCAATTCTTGTCATATTCGTTTTTATCTCCGGGTCAAAAAAACCGCTCATAACAATAATTTTGACCTTGGGATCCATGGTTTTCATGCGGAGAGCCACTTCATCTCCACGTAATTTAGGCAGGCCATAGTCCAAAATCACAACCGCGATTTCTTTATGAAGACGCGAAAACATCGCAATCCCTTCTTCGCCGTCCCGAGCGTGCAAAACGTTATACCCCTTACCCATCAAGACGGTTTGCACCATATCCACAATTAAAACTTCATCTTCGATGAGAAGAACCGTTTCTTTTCCTTCGTACGCCATATCCCGAACGTTTTGTGCGGGTTCGGTAAATTCTATAACGGACTCTTCAATTGGAAAATAAAGATGAAAGGTGGTTCCTTTCCCAAGTTCGCTTTCCACATCAATCATTCCATGGTGGTTTTCTATGATCGAATGCACGAGCGCAAGCCCCAAACCGGTTCCCTTGCCCGGTTCCTTGGTGGTGAAAAACGGATCAAATATTTTCCTTTTCGTATTTTCATCCATACCGCTTCCGGTATCGGAAATCTTGATTTCCAGATACTGCCTTGCGATGGCTTTGGAATATTTGGATTTGACGATGGCATTATCCAAAAGCAAGGTCGCGATCGTTAAAGTTCCGCCCGTCGGCATCGCATCCCTGGCATTAATGCAAAGATTCATAAGAATTTGGTGAAGTTGCGAAATATCCGCCACGATACTGGGAATATCCTTTTGCAGGTGAGTGGATATTGAGATGGTTTTAGGAAAGGTTTCGCTAAAAAGCGAAGTGGTCTCCAGGATGAGGGTATTAACCTTTGTGGATTGAAATACCGTTTCCGTCTTTCGCGCGAAAGTCAGCAATTGGCTTACTAGTAATGCACCACGCTGAGAAGCCAGGGAAATCGACTCAAAGCATTTAATCAAGTCTGGCTGGTGCGTCATGGCTCCCTGCTCGCCGAGACTGGAATAGCCGAGAATAATAGCGAGGATATTATTGAAATCGTGGGCGATGCCGCTGGCAAGTGTTCCAAGGCTTTCGAATTTCTGCGATTGGAGAAGCTCGCGTTCCAATTCAATTCGTGCGGATCGGTTTTTGGCTTCCCGGAGTCCCCTTTCGATAGCGGGAATCAACCGGGTCAAATGCCCTTTGATGAGATAATCATCCGCACCGGCTTTCATGCACTCTACCGCGATTTCTTCGCCGATAGTCCCGGAGATGATGATAAAGGGGATGTCCAGCCCTGATCGTTTTAAAATTTCTAGTGCTTCGAAGCCGTTGAAGTGGGGCATTTGATAGTCACACAAGATCACATCCCAAGATTTTTCTTTCAGGGATAGCGTCATTTTTTCCGCGGTTTGTACAATCTCATGCACAATTTGATAATTTCCAATTTCCATATGACGAATCGCCAATAAAGCGTCATCCGCTGAATCCTCAACAATTAGGGTCCGCAGCAGGGTTTTCATTGGATTTCTCCGGTGGCTGGCGGCGATTCGTTGATTAGCAACCAGTACAATCCGATTAAGCCGACCGCTTTCGTAAACTCATTGAAGTCAATGGGTTTCCGTACGTAGCTGTTTGTGCCCAAAGAGTAGCCACGCATTAAGTCCTGTTCTTCTTTCGATGACGTAAGGATAACTACGGGAAGAAAGCGCGTCCGATCGTTGGACCGAATCGTCTGCAGCACTTCCAGGCCATCCATTTTCGGGAGTTTTAGATCAAGCAAAATGAGGGTAGGCATATCCTTGAGATCGCGCCCCTCATGCTTTCCCGTGCCAAAAAGAAAATCCAGGGCTTCCGCTCCATCTTTTGCCACGATGATTTCATTTTTAATATTGTTTTTTTTCAATGCCCGCATCGTTAATTCAATGTCATCGGGATTGTCTTCAACCAGTAAAATCGATTTTTGATTGAACATTGGCATCCTCCTTTGCGGGAATGGAAAAATAGAAGGTCGCGCCTTTTTCGATTTCGCTTTCCGCCCATACTAAACCGCCATGCCGGTGAATGATTCTCTGTACCGTTGCCAAACCGACGCCCGTACCTGGAAATTCATCGGTAGTATGCATGCGCTGAAACGCGCCAAAGAGTTTTTGCGCATACTTCATCTCGAATCCAGCGCCGTCATCCTCCACGAAGAAAGCTTGCTTATGTTCGATAATCCTCAAACCGAACTCAATGCGCGCCGCAAGATGTTTCGAAGTATACTTCCATGAGTTATTGAATAAGTTTTCCAATACAATCTGGAGTAGATGCTCATCTCCACTTGCCTTTAAGTCGGGCTGGATGACAAAGTCAACCCGCCGCTCGGGTTGTTGCATACGCAAATTTTCCGCGATTTCCCTCGCCATGCCGCTCAAGTCGATTTCCCGATAGACCATTTCATTCCGGGTCACCATCGATAAATCCAGCATGTCGTCAATGAGGCGTGCCATGCGCTGCGCGGCGGCCCGCACGCGCCTGAGAAAATCCTTGCCCCGGTCATCGATTTTGTCCTCGTAATCTTCAATTATGGCCTGGCTGAATCCGTCGATACTTCGCAAAGGAGCGCGGAGATCGTGAGAGACGGAATAAGAGAATGCCTCCAGCTCTTTGTTTGCGGCTTCAAGGGCACCCGCACGTTCCTGCAAATCCTGGTTTAGGATTTTGATCTGTTTTTCTTGCTGCTGCAATTGTTTGTTCGACAGTTTTTTTATTCTATAACTTCGGTATATGGCATAGGATAATCCTATGACCAAAATGATAATCAGGATAAGAAAGTGTTGAATATTTTCCTGATTCGCAATAGTCGTGCCCTGTTCCTCAAGTACTTTGTTTTGTCTAAGGATGGAGGCACTCTGTCTGTCGATTTCCCCCTGCTGAGTTGAAAGAACGGCTTTCCCGCTTTCGATTTCCCTTTGCTGCTGTTTAAGAATTTGTTGGCTTTCGTATAGTAAGCCGGTCTGTCGGGATAATGTATCTCGTTGCTTCGCTAGTTGGTGTTTTTGCTTCAGAATGCTTTGTTTTTGTTCTGCAATGTCTTGGCTCTGTTGTCCAATGAGCTGGCTTTGTTGTCCGACGAGCTGGTTCTGTTGTTCGATAAGCAGGTTTTGTTTATCGATTTCCTTGCGGGACCTTTCAATCTTGAGGTGGAGCGAATCTAGGCGTTGCTGCAGCTTCGATAGTTTCACTTCTTTGATGCGTAGGGTGTCCTGCGATTCTTTGTACAGTTTTGCCACGTCAATTTCGGTGCCACCGAGAAGCACCATATCCGGTAGAACCTTTAAGTTCTGATTGAGGATATTTGCCTTGTTGATTTCGAACTTAATCGTATTATCCTTCGTTCCTACAAGGTTTATCATAACCCTTCGTTTATCCTCAAATCCGTCCGTAATCAGCAGCAAATTTTGGCCTTCAATGCGTCGGAAAACCGGTTCCGTCAAATCTTTCAAACCACGAGTGATGAAAATAAGTTCGATGTCTTTGGGAATAATGATGGATTCGGAGAGGGTGATCCTGATAGGTTTGCCTTTTAATTTTTTGGATGAGGAAATTTTCGCCATTTCACGGTTGATTAATTCATCGTCACTGATGATCAAAAAGTGAAATTCCGAAATCCGTTCTTCATTCCGCCATTCGATGTTTTTGGCAAAATTGAATAGATAGGCGGCTATTATTTCTTCGCGATGAAACGGCTGCGAATAGGTTTTTCCGGAAAATAGCAGAACACCTGTACACACGCCAAGCACATACCTATTGAATAAATTCAAATCTGGGCCGTAAAGGAAAGAAGAAGTTCAAGCGGGCGGCTTCGTGTGCTTTGCGAAGGTCGGTAACTCTCATTCGCCAAGTTCTTGCCCATAGCATCCGCGCTCATATTCATCTTGCGATACACCCACTTATAGCCCAATACTGCATTTACAAGCGCGTATGTCTGGTGGGATGACAGAGGGCCATCGGGTAGAAGGGTCTGGTCATAAACGAAATTGGCCCCGCCCGCGCAATAAACCCCTTTTATCCCATTCTGCGAAAAATCGTAACGCGCCCATAGATTAGCCAGGTGCGGGGCGCTCATTTGCAAAGGCGCGTTATGGAACCGGTTTACCGTCTTGTAATTGGCCCTTCCTGCGGCATCCAGCGTATTCGTATCCTGGGCAAGAATCGCCTCATCATTTTCACTGAACTTGGTAATCCGGGCATTCATAAAACTGTATGAAGCGTATAGTTGGAGGTTTTGCAAGGCGGTTACGGTGACATCCACTTCAACCCCGTTGGACCGTTGTTCTCCGCTTCCAACGGAATATTGCGTTATTGTGCCGTCGTCATTGGTTGTGGTAAGATCATTTAAAATATTCTTGTTAGTAATGTCGAAGTACGAAAGTGTACCGGATATGCGGCCATTCATTAAATCCGATTTAACACCGGCATCGTAGCCATATCCCCTCGTCGCCTTGGCGGGAGAGGATGTGCCATCCACATTACCCTTATAAATGGTTCCAGGGACAAAGGATTCAGAATAGGAGAGGAATAGCGAGACCTCTCGAATGGGTTTGTATAGCAAGCCGTATTGAGGAGTGACCATGCCTGCGGCGACTTCAGGGTGTGGCGATTTGATTTCGCCCTCGGCCCGGTTATCTGTGCTAATCGTCCAAGTATAGCGCCCGCCGGATAGAAGGAGCAGTCTGTCATTTAAGAATCCAATAGTGATTCCTGCATTCGCGGACTTGTCTGTATAGTCAGCCATTTGCTCAAACCGGCTATGGGTGAGAGAGTCTAGAGGAATTGCAATGTCACGATTCCAGGTAGAGGGATTGCGTAAATCCCATAGCGGCAGCGGCGATGCGATAGGATTACTCCCTAGCGTCGTGTCAGGAGGTGCTTGGCCAGCCGATCTTTCAAGTCGGCGGTCGGTGTATTGGCCCCCAATAAGCAAGCGAAGACGGGTCCAACCAAGGTCATATTTTCCAGCCGCATCCAGCTTAAAGGTATGGTCGTCATTGGAATAGACTTGACGCCTCAAGCGACGCCCCTGTAAATACGTTGTATTATTGCTCATGCCTAAATTCCCGGAAAAAAGCGCGTCAATCTCGTACTTTTGAAGCGAATATCCCGCACGAAGATTCCAGTTGTCACTGGCTTTCACGTCTATCCATGAGCTCAGTCCATGGGATTCGCTCCGACGGAAGTCGATATTCGACATGCTATTCCAATTGTTGGGTAATCCCGGGACATCTATCCCCGACAGGTTCGGGTCTTTTGCGGTAGGCACCAATCCAGACTGGGTATTATAGCCTGGTTTTTGCATGACTTGCGGCTCTTCTTCCTTTGAATAGTTCTCATATTTAAGGGAAATACCCACGCGAGGGTGGGGCTCCCAAAGCAAAGACGGAGAAATATTCAGGGAGTGGGAATCATAAGGTTTCCAATATTCCATATCATGGTCATAGGAAGAGGCCAGCCTATAGTAAATATTTTTCATGGCGGGTCCCGTTATATCGGTTTCGCAGCGATACTGATTGTAAGATCCGTATCGGGCGCTTCCTGTAGCTCTAAACTCAGCCTGGGGGCTTTTGGTAATAATATTGACGATTCCCCCCGGAGCAACCTGCCCATAAAGAAATGAGGAAGGCCCTTTGACTACCTCCATGCGCGATATATTGGTAAAATCGAAAATGGATGGACCATTAAACCCGTCGCGCAATATCTGGATATTTCCGCCGGCAAGAGATCCTATGGTGAAACCGCGAATGGCAAGGTTCGCATTTCCTTCATTGAAGTCATTACTGCGATAAGTAACGCCAGGAGAGAACCGAGCAATGTCGAAAACATTTCCGGGCTTTTGGTCGTTGATGAAGGATTTGGTAAAGGCTTGGATGGCAAATGGCAAATCCTTGATAGGTGCGTCGAATCGGGAGCCCGATACTGAATTCGACGCGCGATACCCCTGGTCCAAGTTGAAGTTCACGTAAAAGGGGGAAACTTGTAAATTAGCCAACTCCCAAAGGTCCATATCCACGACTGATTTTTCTATAGACAACGCGGACATGGGATTAAGCGCGATCAAAAGTATGGGCAGTATACATTTAATTTTTATGAAATGAAATGTCGGTATAAAAGGACATCTACCCAAGGTTTCGATTACTTTGGGTTTCATTTCGTTGCGTGTCGTAGGGATTCCGGATGCATTCTTAGACTCCCCATTAATCACTATTGTTTTGACCGTGACAGAAGGTATTGTAAATAACCTAGCTTTGCAATTGGTTCTTTCGTTATTTGGGTGCTGGAATGCAGCCGATGGATCCGTGAGGGTTTTAAGGCCCAAAGCTAAGGTTTTGTCGGATGCCAAATTCCCGTGGTTCGGTCCCTGTCGTTTGAGTTGAGACGCCTCCGGTCCGAGGAAGGGCGCGGTATCGGACCTGGGCTAGCGGCCATCCTTCCTGCGAATTCCTAGGAATGCCTTCCCCCTGGCGACTCCTAAACGGTTTTGAGACCAACTCCAGCATTCCTCTCCGCGAACCCTGGTCCACTTAGTAGACTATCAGATAAAAACCACCCCATCATGCCTCTCGCCTTACGCCAAAAACCCAATCCCTCTCCCCCCTGGATGCGCGCCCTGTCCTTAGCTGCGGCGGCGGGTGCCTTGGCCATGGTGGCCTGTTCCTCCACCGCTCCCAAACCCAAGTCCGTGGCGGTGCCGCCCCCGCCAGTGCCGGTGCAAACCCCTGGGCGCTCCTTGATGCAGGGTGACCCCCATGTGACGGCACATGATTTTTTCCTGCGCGCGCGGCAAATGGAGAATGAGGGCAATGAGGCGGTGGCCCTGGGCTATTTCCGCATCGCTTACGAATACCATCCCGAAAGCCGCGACCTTTGCTTTATCCTCGTGGACCGGCTGCGTAGCGCAGGCATGCTGGACACCGCCCTGAGCTTTGCCCGCCGATGCATGGTCCTCAAAGGTGAGCCCGAGGCAGACCAATACAAGACTCTGGGTGAATTGCTTTTACGGCAAAAGGAATTATTGGCGGCCATCGACATGTATGAGAAGGCCTTGGCCCTCGACGATGGCGACCGTGATTTGCTTTATACCCTCGCGACCCTCTATGAAAGCCTGAAAGAAACGGAAAAGCAGGCCGGGGTCTTGGGCAAATTGCTTCAGCGCCTGGATTATCCTCAGCGACTAGTGGAAAAGCAAGTGGCCCTATTGCGTGACTTGAAGCGTATTCAAGAAGTGCCCCACCTTTGGAGCGAAGCCTGGACGCGCAGTAAGAACGCGCTATTCGGCGAGCATTTGGCCGAATGGTATGAGGAAGAGGGCCAATGGGATAGCCTGCTCGCCGTCACCGAAAGGCTTAGCCGCGAAGCGGGCGATCCCCTGCAATATCAATTGTATTCCGCCCGGGCTTTGGCCTTGGCGGGCAGGGAAGACTCGTCTTTCGCCGCTTATGCGCGGCTGATGAAAAAGCATCCCGAAGAGCGCGAAGTGCTTTTCCCCTATGCTGTTTTTCTATTTGATAAAAAGCGCCATGCCGAGGCCAAGCCGATTTTTGCCAAGCTGACCAAGCTCAAGCCGAGTCATGCTCCTTATCAATTCTTTTTGGGCAGCAGCGCTTGGGAATTGGGCGAAAGCGCGCTCGCGGCATCGGCATTGAAAAAAGCCGTGGACTTGGAACCGCGCATTCCCGAGTATTGGTCCAAGCTCATCTCCGTCAAATTAAAGCGCGGCGAAGTCGGGCAAAGCGACAGCTTGCTGGCCACCTTGAACAGCCAAGACACAGCCGACTTGGCGGCTCATTTTCTGCGCGGCGCGGTTTTCACCTTGTTGGCGCGGCGCTATGAGGCCATCCCCGGCGCTGCAGGCAAAAACAGCGACATCGACACCGCCCTGACTCGGCGCTTTCGCCTGGGCTCGGTGGCGGCTTATGGTGATGTGCTGCGCATTGACTGGCGCAATCGGCGCGGACTCTTTGAATTGGGCGTCGCCCTGGAGCGCTTGGGCCGAATCGATTCGGCCGTGAAGGTTTTAAGGACTCTGGTCGACCTCGACACCAATGACGCCGTGGCCTCCAATTATCTCGGGTATACTCTGGTCGAGGCCAATCGCGATCTCGAATGGGCCGGCCAACTTATCGAGCGCGCCTTGCGCAAAGATCCCGGCAATGGCGCCTATCTTGATTCGCGCGGCTGGTGGCAATTTCGGCGTGGAGACCATGCCAAGGCCCTCGCCGATATTCAGCAGGCCCTCGAGAAAATGCCACACGATATCACGGTGCTAGAACATTATGCCCTCATACTCGAAAAGCTGGGCAAGGACGATGACGCGCGGCGGCAATGGCAGGCCATCCTGAAAATCGAACCCCATCATGCCTTGGCGACACTCAAAGTGCATTGAGGGGCATATCTTTGCCTTCCCATGTTGGCCATTCCTTCCCTGATGCGCAAAACCTTTCTTCGTAACCGCTCCTTTGGCCTCCTGAGTCTCGCAGGTTTAATGACCTTATTCGGAGGCTGCGCTGGGCCCGCTCTGCGCTATGCTCCCGGCCATGCCCTGCTGGCTTGCGACCCCTCCGGCGCGGATTCTTCGCGGGCTTGCACCCCCGGAAATAATCTCGATACCCTCACCTTGCGCGCCCCGGCCTTTCAGTCCAGCCCGCCCGATTCCATCGACGCTGAGCTTTCTTTCCTGGCGCAAGAAGGCCGCCGCAAAACCTTGGTTTCTGGCCGACTTTTCGCGCGCCCCGGGCGCTGCGGCAAACTCGATCTCTATGGCTTGCCGGGCATGCTCGGCGGTGCCTTCCGCTGGCGCAATGCCGAATGGGAATTGGCCATTTACGATCCGCCGCGCTATGAAAGCGGCGAAGGCAAGCGCGTGCCCCTGCCCTTGCCGGGCGGCGTCGAAGCGCCTTATGATGCCCTATTCTCCCCGCTTTGGGGATCCTTGCTGCCGTGGATGCCAGGCACGCCCCTGAAGCGTGATTCGCTCGATGCCTTGGTTTTAAGCGGCCCCGGTGAAGGCGGAACGTGGAAAGCAAAATTCAATGCCGTCACGGGTTTGCCCGACACCTTATGGGACGCTTCAGCGGGTTGGACTTTGAGCTATAGCGATTGGAAAAAGAAGGGCGACCGCCTTTATCCAGGCAAGGTGACCTGCACCCAGAAAAGCGCGACGAGCGAAGCCTGGCTAGAAGTCGAAGTGCGCAGCTTGCGCGACAATCCACCCTGGACGCGCGATCCCTTTGTCTTGCGCAAGCCTGAGGGGACATAGGGCACAGTTCGAATCCGACTCTGGAACCCCTAGCGGGTTTTTACTTCCCCTTCCCGCAGCGGCAATATGCCATGCCGCTCGGCGAGAGATTGCAAGGCGGGCGGTATGCCTTCGCGCAAAAAGGCCTTGGCCAAGGAGCAAATCAGGCCTAGGTAACGCCGGAGGTACTCCTGTGCATGGATACCCGCTTCCGCGAGCAAGCTGACGACAGCATCCCAGACCTTGCCGTCGAGCGGATTGTCTTCATGCCAACTGGTGCAGGCGGACATTAAACCCGCGATGTCTCCGAGCCTTAGCGCGGCCTCGGCCCGCAAGGCGAAAGGCGTCACCGATAAAAAGCGGCCTGCCGGAATGCCCGTGGCAACCTGCGCCGACTCCGTCCAATGATCCCGGCGCTTCAGGGCTTGGGCCTTCGCTGCGAGGGCCTGGGCCAGCAAAAGATCGAGCAGCCCTTGATCCTTACCGGTTTCGATTCGAGCGCGAAAGGCTGCATTGATGTCCGTATTGAAAGGCTTGGCCAAATCGATGGGCGCGAAGAGATGGCGATACCAGGCCTCAGGCACGGAAGCAGGAGCCTTAGCAATTTCTTCTAGCAGTGCATCAGCCGCCTGATGAATCGAATCGACCTGGCCTCCCGAAACCGCCAAGTGCAAGCGATGCGCGGCGGCGAGCAAGGTCGGCATGTTGGGATGCTCGACCATTTGCTCTATCCAGCTCAATAAGGTCGGCAGGCGATCGGGCTTGCCGCGCTCGCGCTCCAGCAGGCTAAGCAATAAGCCGGGAAAGGTTTCCAGGCGCAAAGGCATATCCTGCACCGTGGCGGCCTGCATTTCATCGACGGCCTCGCGCAAGGTGAAGCCGCTGCCCAGGACCCGCAGTTTGCGCAAAGCGCTGAGGCCATCGGAGGCCTGTTCCGGAGTCCCTATTTCTCTGGTCACAATTCCGCTTTGATAACCGGTGCGGCGCAGGGCTTCGCGCAGCATGCGGGAGAGTTGTTTCTCTGCGCTGTGATCGGTGACGGCGGCCTTGGCGGCCCGACCCATGACGGCGATTTTGTCGGGCTCACTCAGCAAGGCCTCGATATCGGGCAGGGGATTCGCTGCATCATAAGCAGCGAAATGCTCACCCTCGTGGAAAAGCAAGGGTACCTCGATATTGCCGCGTTCCACCAAGGGCACGGCCCCGCAGGCCATGGCCTCGTAAAGGCGCATATTGGCTTCGCCGCGTATGCTGTGATTGAAAACCAGGCGGCTGCGCGACAGCACTTCATGATAAGCCCGCCCAAAACTCTGGGTTAAATGCAGCCGATGGCGATCGCGCAGGGGCAGGAGTCGCGCCAGCACGCGATTGCGCTCGCGATGCAGGCCAGCATTGAGATTGCCACAAAAAGAGAGATCAAGATCTCGCGGCAAATGCAAATCATGCATGGCATGCGCATCATGCCCATACATCGCCGCCGCGAAAACGTTTTTCACTCCCGCTTTGCGCAAAACGGCAGCGCCGACTTCGTCGGTGAAAGCGATGTCGAAGAGGCCGCACAGAGGCGCGAGGAAGCGCAGGCCGACATTCCAATCGGTGAGCAAAAGCACCTTGAGCCCGCGAAAGGTGGCCAAGTCAAAAGGCAAGGGCAAATATTCCGGTGAGCGAATCAACAAAATATCCGGCTTTTCCGTGGCCGGAATGCGCGCCAAGATTTCTTTCAGCGAACGACGCTCGCCTTGGGCCTGCCAAGCCGCCTCTTGCGCGCCAGCCGCAATCCCTCCCGTGTAAACACCGAAGTGACGCAGGATAAATCCAGGAGGTTGCGGCAAAGCGGAATTGGCCAAGACGCGCAGGGTCGATTCCATAAGGCCATTATCGCATTCGGGGAGGTGTGCGGCCAGCTTGAATCCGATAGGGTGGATTTCTAATTCAAGCCCGCCCAATGCGCCTAACCTTTCTTTTTGTTTTATCCCTGCTCATAGACCTCGCCTGTGCTGACCCAACCTCCGCATCAGGTGATAGCGCCTCCCAAGGCTGGTTGGCTTGGCGGGGTTTGAGCGGTCATGCCTATTTAGGCATCGAAGGTTCACGATCTGGAGACGACCTTGCCGACCCATTGCTAGGCAGCGCGGCTCAAATCAACCTGTCTTTTCGCTTGTGGCAAAGTCTCGACTTGAATTTCGGAGTCGGCACCTCACTCGGCAGATTTCTTTGGCTTGAGCAAAAAACCGAAAACCCCTACTTTCACCGCCGTCGGAACCAATTCGGCAGCGGTCTTGATCACGCTTATCTGCGTCTGCCTTTTGAAGTTTTTCATTGGCAAAACGATGCAAGGGCAGGCTATTTCCGCTATGCAACGCATGACCATGGCGGCGCTTTCGGGGAGTACCTTCTGCGTTACGGGTCCTATCCCACCCGCGTGGAAAGGCCGCGTCCTAGCTGGGATGCCTTAAGCGAAAACACCGTGCCCGTGAAGGGCTTTGCCCTTCGCAATACCTCGCCGGAAAAGCATTGGCAGCATGATTGGTTATTGCTGGCCGACTCCTCGTATTATCGGCAACGACCTTTTGACCTTTCGGCGGTTTATGTCGTCAAGGCTTCTCCCTGGCCGGGTTTCGAGTGGGGTGGCGGCATAGGTTTATTTCATTATCAATGGAATGAGCCGAATCCAATCGTCACGTGCAGGGGTAATTATTCGTACTTGCCATTGTCTCCTTTGCCCCGTCCCTTCGATTCCACCTATTTGCAAGACACTGTGCTATCCGCCGACACGGTCTATTTTGAGCGGCATCGTGTGATTCAGGCCATGCTTCGATTTGCAATGAATCCAAAGCAATGGCTGAACCTAAAGTCGTGGCAGGAGTCGGATTGGCGATTCTATGGAGAAGCGGTATTGCTTGGGTTTTACGAGGACCCCCTTTTCTATGAAAAGCGGCAGGATCGCATCCTAGCCATGCTGGGCATGAATTTGCCCTCTTTTGGCTTATTGAATCGTTTGAGTGTACAGTGGGAGGAGAGGAATCCGGTCAACCTGGTCACGCGCCGAGGCCGCCATTACAGCTCGGTCTCTGTTTTGGTCACCAAAAGCCTTGGCTCTTGGCTTTCTTTGCAAGCCCAATGGGCGAATACGCCGATTATGGGGTTTTATATAGAGCCCATCTATTTAAGCCAAGTTTATCTGAATGAAGCCCCCGAAAGACCCACCCGCGAGAATAAAGTTTCCTTGCGCGTGCAGGCCATTTTTTAAATCTTCCCCATGAAAATTCCCGACCGCCTCATCCCCTTGGTGGAAGACGGCATTATAGATGAGGTTTTAGGCCAGGTGAAAAGCGGCAAAGAGGCCGATGTTTTCGTGGTTCGCATGGGCGAAGAGACGCGTTGCGCCAAGGTCTATAAGGAGGCCATACACCGCAGTTTTCGCCAGGCCGCGCAATATCAAGAGGGTCGTAGCGTGCAGAATAGCCGCAGCGCCCGCGCCATGTCTCGCGGTTCGCGCTATGGCCAAAAAGAGGCCGAGAATTCCTGGATTACCGCCGAAGTGAATGCCTTGAGCGCATTGAGTGCTGCCGGTTTAAGGGTGCCCAAGCCTTTTGGCTTTTTTGACGGCGTCCTCATCATGGAGCTCATCGTCGATGAGAATGGCGAACCCGCGCCGCGCCTGAATGACTTGGCGCTTTCCGCCGACACGGCTCTCGACTATCATGAATTTCTCATCGATCAAATCGTGCGCATGCTTTGCCTGGGATTGATTCACGGCGACTTATCCGAATTCAATGTGCTGGTCGATGCCCATGGGCCCGTCATTATCGACTTGCCCCAAGTCGTCAATGCCGCCGGCAATAATAGCGCGGCCATGATGTTTGCCCGTGACGTGAACAATATGGCCGATTATTTCAGCCGCTTCGAGCCGGGCATCAAAACCTTGAAATACGCCAAGGAAATTTGGGCTCTCTTTGAAAAGGGCAAGCTCACCCCGCATGTCGAATTGACGGGTCAATTCCAGGAGCCTGCCAAGCCGGTGGATGTCACCGGCGTGCTGAATGTCATCGGCGATGTGCGCAAAGAGCATGAAGACAAGCAACTGAGAAAGGCGCGAGCCAGCGATCCGAAAAATGCCGACCTTCCCCCCAAGCGCTGGAATCCCCGCGAAGATGGGGAAAGCGGTTCTCAACCCGGGACAGGCGGGGGGTATTCGGGAGGTTACCAGGGAGGCGGTTCTCGAGGCGGCCAGCGTGGCGGCGGATATTCCGGTGGCCAAACGGGTGACCCATCCCGCAACTCAAGCGGCGGCCAAGCGGGTGGCGCCAATCGCAATCCGAACGGCAATCCGAACAGCAGCCAGTATGGCGGCCCTCAAGGTGGCACGCGTGGAGGCCCGCAGGGTGGGGCAGGCGGAGGCGCACCGGGGCGTTCCCAGGAAGGTCAGCAGGGATATCGTCACGGAAATCATTCCGGGGATTCGCGCGGAAGCTCCCAGGGGAATTCGCAGGGCAGATCTCCAAGCGGCCCGCCACCTCGGTCGGCACCGAATCCCTCGCAAAGCCAACCCCAAGGGCAGCCCCCTCGGTCGTCCCAAGGCTCAAGTGGCCAGCCCTCGCGACCCTCGCACGACCCCCAAGCGCCGAGGCCCAATGGGCCTGGGCCCGGTCCCGGTCCAAATGCACAGCAAGGTCCGCAAAGGCATCAACAGGATCGAAATCCGAATGGGCCGGCCAAGACTTCAGGGCAATCTCCGGCGAATCATGCAAGTGATAGGCCTGCATCGAGTCCCGCCCCGAAGCCAGAAAATCCCGCAGGGAAAACACCGCCCCAAGCCCCTGATAATACCTGGGGGCGGCGCCCGCAGCGCGGAAGGTAGAGGTGGTGGGGGCCAGGGAATCCCCTCGCCCCGGCTCTACATCACTTCATAATAAAGGGTCTTGACCGCCCCGAAATCGGAAAGTGTCCCGCCATGCCGCAGCTTAAGGCGGTAGTGATAAAAGCCGGTTGGCGTATCGGACGAGAACAGGTCGGTGACACTTCTCAAAGATTCATTGCCCGCCCGGATTGCCATGCGTGAGTAGGATGCCAGGTCATCCGGTTTGCCGCTGCTCTTCCAAATCTCAAGGCTATCAGCGATATCAAGGCGAGGAAAACGGATTTGAATCGTGGTCCCTATTTGAGTTACTGAGGAAATTTCGGGCACCCCGGTGAAGTCGATTTTCATGGATGCGCTACGATAGGCAGAATTCAGATTTTCATTTTTTCCTACCAGACGCTCCACCCAGTAATACCACAAGCCTTTGGACGGAATATCGGTCATCCTTTGGTCGGCGTCGCCAATAGGAGCGGTGTCGACCGGGGTGGAGGCTTCAAAATTGTTTGTCGATGCTCGCCTGAGTAGGAATCCATAGGCTGCAGAGGTGGTTAGGGTGACTTCCACCTCGATTCCGCGATTGGCAATTTCAGTGATGAGATTTTCACTATAGGTCAGGTGATAGTTCCAAGTCTCCTTGGTTTGCATCACGGGACCGGGATCACTTAAGGTTAAATTGGGCAAAATACAGCGTACGCGATAAGACCACATTCCATTTTTAGGCGGGTGATCGAACACTTTAAGAATCAAGGAATTGTAAAGTGTGTCAATAGCGACCCACTCATTAGATTTTTCAAAACTTCTTTCGGTGACAAAGGCAGTTGCCGAAGGATCGGCGCCCAGGTTTACATCGATTCCGCTGCCGTAAAGCTCTAGCGAAATGATTCTAGGGCCTATTGGCTGGTCGGGATAAACCACCTTTTCGGTTTGGGATCGTGATACGAGAAAGGGACTATAACTCGGTTCGTCGAAGCGATAAACCCAGTAATACCAAGTTCCCTTTTTGGGCTTGTCGCGTAAAACCGAAATAGTCTCTGATGGACCCAAGGTGTCTACGGCGACCGAATCCTTGCCGTCTGGATAGGCACTTCGATAGAGGATATGGGTGGCATTGGAAACGCGATCAACGGTGGCCTCGACCTCGCCAAGTCCTTGATAGGAAATGGTGGCCTTCATGGAATTCACTTGTTGGCTTGGTTTAAAATAGCCCGTTTGAATCCAATACCCTGGGTTGGAGGGCTTCCCATCAGAGAGCGCTACCAGTCGATAAAACCATATTCCCGCGCTGGGTGGCACATCATACCAATAAGTTCCAGAACGCAAGTCGGATATTGAAATCGTGTCGACTAGGGTAAGACTCGCCAGGGTATCCTGGGTTCGATGGAGAATCACGGACGTGATTCTCGAATCCAAGTCCAGACCCAATTGAATCGTGGCAGGCCGGACTTGAAGCGATTGAATTTCGGGGCCAAAGGGGAGGCCATTAAATTCGACACGTATGGGAACCGAGCGCGGCGAGTTGCGACCGAGACCATCGCTTGCTTCCACCCAGAAATAAAAAGTTCCCGAATCGATGGCGCTTGCGGATAAGGAGGCATTGTTATCGATTTCAAATCCCGACAAGGAATCCACCAAGGTTTTGCCTTCCGAGGACTCGCGGGTATTTCGATAAAGTCGGTAAAAAGTCTTTGCGGATTTCCCGAAGGGATTCTGGATAAGAAAAAAGATTTCTTCTCCTCTTATTCTGGAAGCGACTTCCGGCAAGTATTTCCATGTCTTTTGATGGATGCGAATCGAATCCCAAGGCGTGGGCTCTAGCCATTTTTCCGTGACGGCATCTAAACTGGTGGACCGGTAATAGAGGACGGTATCCAGGGATACCCAGTTGGTATCGACATAGGTGAATACCGATTGGCCTTGGGATCGCGATAAAGTTTTCAAAGCCAAAACATTGCCTTGGGATCCCACCTTTCTTTCGATAATCACTTGCTTGGCCAATTCATTTTCAGGCGTGGCGACCGTGACTTCGACAAAGGATTCTTCGCGCAAATCCAAGGAAATCAATCCCGATCGCGATAGTCCCGGAAAGTCATAAACAAAAGCCGGAGTTTTATTGCTTAAGTGCGTTGAGTTATAACCGTATTGCACGGTATAGGTATAAACACCGGGGGTTTCGAGGCTATCGACCAAGCGAAACTGGCTGAAATTGGAGTCGCGGGATAAATAGGTGGGCTGCTCCAAGAGTCGGTTATTTCTCATCACCCAGTAATCGTCAGCATCATGACTCTGTGTGCCATAAATAGTAAGAACCACCTTGGGTCCATGGGTGGAGTAAATCACCTTGGGAGGGGGCGGCTTCCTTATGCCATTCGGATAAAACAGCAAGGTATCGACGGAATTCGGTGTTGCGGATGTGCCCCTATTGTCGGTGAGACAGCCGGAAAAAACGCCACCCAGGAGGGCCAAGGCAAGGATCCAGACCGTGCGTTGTTTCCGGGAATTCTTTTTTTTGTATTCGGATTCACTCAATTCAATGAACAGACTTCACCTGCTTGGAGGCTTGCGACATCAAATTATCCGTCCAGGCTATGCCGACCGCGGAAAAAATGAAAACCACGTGAATGATGGTTTGCCACATCACGCCGGTTTGGGTGTAATGCGTCCCCAAATGCGAATCGTCGACTTCCGCACCCAGGGTACCGATGGCGATAAAGGTTTTCAGCAAATGAATCGAGCTGATGCCGATAATGGCCATGGCCAGTTTCACCTTGAGCACCGAAGCATTCACATGACTCAGCCATTCAGGCTGATCGGGATGGCCTTGTAAATTGAGGCGTGATACGAAAGTTTCATAGCCACCCACAATAACCATAACCAGCAAATTGGATATCATCACCACGTCGATGAGGCCTAAAACCGCCAGCATGACATGCTGTTCGCTCAAGCTGGTCGCGCCTAGAAAGAGATGCACCAACTCCTTGATGAAAAGCACGACATAAACGCCCTGGGCGACGATGAGGCCGAGATACAAAGGCAATTGCATCCAGCGCGAGCTGAAAATGAGCCAGGACAGGGGATTGAGCTTGGGAATCTTGGGCGAATTCATGATGTATAGCCACGTTGAATGAGGGGTGAGGTTAACAAAATACATGTATTTATTGGCTTTTCTTGATCTGGAAACGAATCGCTATCCTTCAGTCTACCTGACATCCCCAAGGTCATTTTCCATTTTAACCATCCGCTACCTATTCACATCATCAGGGAGTACAAATGCAAGCAGGCATTCTCGGTTCAGGCCCCGTAGGGCAGACCTTGGCCACCGGCCTCATGAAAATCGGCTATGCCGTGACCATAGGGTCGCGTGAGCCCGCCAAGCTCGCCGATTTCGCCGCGAAATCCGGAGCAAAGGCGGGCACCTTTGCCGAAGCCGCCGCGGCCGACATTGTTTTCATTTGCACCTCTTGGAGCGGCACGGAAAATGCCCTGAAGCTAGTCGGCGCAGAAAATCTGAAGGGGAAAATCGTCGTCGACGTCACCAATCCCTTGGATTTTTCCGCTGGCCCACCACCTAAGCTGGCCGTGGTCTATCCCAGCTCCGCGGGCGAGCTGGTGCAGAGTTGGCTACCTGGCGCCAAGGTGGTCAAAGCTTTCAATATTGTCACGGCTAAGTACATGATTGACGCCCGCCTTGAAGAAGGCGTCGCGGATTTATTCATCGCCGGCAATGACGAAGGCGCCAAGGCCAAGGTGGCCGAAATCGCCAAAGCCTGGCATTGGGGCAGCGTGAATGATTTGGGCGGCATTGCCCAAGCGTATTGGATCGAATGCTATGCCATGCTCTGGATACAATTCGGTTTCAAAAACAATCACTGGACTCATGCCTTCAAATTGCTGAAGAAGTGAGTCGGGCTTAACCCTTGATGCACCGCCTCCCCTTAAGTCTCCGCCAATTCGATTTCGCGGGCGCCGCGTTTCGCCAAAACCAGGCGCGGCCTCGCCGCCGGGCTCTCTGCCTTTCGAAATAGCCCTGCGTCAATGCGATGCTTGCGCAAGAGGGCCAAAAAGGCGCGCCGATGTTTGCGCGCGGCGCGGGCGGCGGCGCTCACATTGCCCGCATGGGTTTGCATGAGGCTTGCCAGATAGCCGCGTTCGAAGGCAGACACCGCATCGGCCTTGGCCCGCTTCAGGGGAAGGCGCGCGCTTTCGGAACCGGCTTGAAAAAAGGCATGGTCGGCAATTTGCGGAGGGCCTTTTACTCTCGCTAGTAAGGCGCACAATCGCAGCCCCAATTCTCCTGGCGCCCAAGGATGAAAAATCCAATCGGCGACGGAGAATCGACGTAAGTCAGGCAGGGGTTCAGGAGAAGAGCGCGCGCAGAGAAAAAGGCAAGCGGGCTGGGCCTGGGATTTGCCTCGATTTCGCAAGGACGCAATCGCCGTCGCTTCGCCCAATAGCCATATTTCCTGGCCATCACCCATGTCCACAGGCGGAGAGGAATGCCGACATACTTCGACGGCGTCGTGTTTCAAGCGCCATAACTCGTCGATGGCGTCTTGCAGCAAGGGATGAATGGCATCCGTGCCAATAAGACGCAATTTACAGGGAGGTAGAATGAGTCCGGCGTCCATGCCGAGGTCCTTCCTGAAGTTTATTTCGATTTGAGAAGTTAAAATCCTTTTAGGAGGCCTAATGACCACCGACAGCCTATTAGATGCATTTTCAGGCCTGCAGGAAACCTGGAATTTAGGCCGACCCCTGGGCGCACCGGAAATTTCTCCCGACGGTGAAGGGCAATTGCTTCGATGCGAGCGGGGTCTTGCAACCTATCACCCAGATTTGGGTGCAGCCCCCATACCCGTCGGCTTTGCCGACGCCTGGTTAAGCAATCAGGGTGGAGGGTCAGAATTAGGCTATCCCCTGGGCGCTCCGAAATCATGGCCGGGAAAAACGAAATCGCAATGGCAAGAATTTGAAAACGGCGTGCTCTTCGCGTCCGGAAAAAAACCGGCGCAGCGTCTGGCGGCTCTGCCTTTCGGCGAAGGCAGTTTAGGCGAAAGCGACTTGACGCGGTTGGCGGGCGAGTGGTTGCATCGGCTAGCGGGAGATAGGCCTGAAATCACGGTCACGCAAGAGCCGGTTTTGATTTCCCTGCTCGATTTTCAAATCCACCATGAGACGCTATTGCCGCGTGGCCATGTTTTTCAATTCCAGGCCGTCTACCGGCAAGCACCCTTTCCGGTGGTGGAGGTGCAGGTCACATGCGAGATACGTTGGTCGGCAGTGACTGGCGCGAAAGATTTGACGGGATGGCTGGAAGCCTATGATTACGAGGTGGATTTGCCCACCGGCTGGAGCTGGGTCCTACGCCGCGAAACCGTAGATGCGGCGGTGGGCAATCTCGTCAATCCCTGGCTGCGCAAGCCTCAGGTTTTTGCGCAGGCGACACGGCCTTTACTCTGCGCCAAGGTATTGCCTGACGGAGCGCTACACGCTTTTGCGGCATAAGGCGCCTAGCGCGAGGAATATCCGAAAGTCACTTTATGGGTTTCCTCATCGCCCAAAGTGGAGTCGAGTTTGGAAATGACCAGGGAGGTGTCATTGAGCGTTTCGATCGTAAAGGCCTCGGACGAGCCACCGCTATAGGTTTTGATCAAAGCAGTCTGGTTCTGATTGAAAGACCATTTTCCTGAATTCGTCTGATGGTTATCTGCTTCGCATTTCGAGGGGCCTTCGTCGTCGAGAAAGGTGTTGTCGGCGGAGTATCTGGCTTTTCCATCCGTAACGCAAGGCGATAATAAAACGAAATTGTCCGTGATGGTTTCGCCACTGATATTTAGGCCAGGTTCATAGCGATAAGCGACGAGATGCCAGTCCTTGCCCACGAGCGCCTTAGCCTTGGTAGGTTCGGAATCCGCGGAATCGGTGGTGCTATTGCAAGCCGATAGAGCGAAAGCGGTAAGTCCGGCTAGGCTGGTTAGCCCAAGTTTGAGCAACATGGTGCCCCCTAAATCGAAAAAGGTTCAGTGACGAACCTATCAAATCGACTTGGCCACCCGAGCCGGTTTAGCCGCAGGTTTTTGGGAGATTTCGTGTCGCTCCGGACTTTTACTTCTCTTTAAAAACGGTATCGATGGCCAAACCTGCGGCCAGTAAAAGCATGACCTTGCCGGGATTTTCCGCCTGGCTAAGCGAAATCACATAATTGTCGGCTGAGGTAAAAAGTTCTTTTCCAAGTCCGGCCCATTTTTTCGTAATGGTGCCGACTTCATTTCCATTCGAATCCGAGAAACGGAAATTCCAACCCTTCCAATCTCCCTTCACTTCGGCAACTTCATTGTCGGCGGCGTCAAAAACGCGAAAGGCGCCGCCAATCGTCCAAAGTTTGCTTTTCAAGTATCCGACAGTTTTTCCAGCGGCATCGCAAATGCTGATTTTTGGCAATAAAAAGTTGAATCCCCGATGAATGGAAAAGATCAATTTGCTTTCATCTTCGAAATTCGACCCCGAATAAATCCTGACCTGGGTGGGCAGCATGCGCTTATTGATCAACAGTCGCAAAAGGAGAATGAGGGTTCCGGGCTTTTCCTTGGCGATGCCTACTTGGGCTTGAGTCGCTAAATCCAGAATGTCATAGGTATCGGATAATTTCAGCAAGCCGACTTTTTCACGAATGAGAAAGGTCTTAAGGTGTAGCATGTTTTCCTTGGGGCGAAACGGTTTGAGTTCGAGGTGGATTCACCAAAATTACGGGCATTCGCTCACGATTCTTTGTCCTCGGCGGGCATTAGCGAGGTGGAATTGATCGATGGTGAAGCCCACGCAATGGACTTGATCCGTGTCGGCGCGGCTGAGGCGATTGGAATAGTCGCGGGCATCGCTTTGCCATTGGGTGATGGCCGAATTAACATCGGCCATGGCATCGCCGACTTGCCCCGTGAAAGACGGAGGCCTATTGGCGCGTATGAAATCCAAGGTCGCTTGGCTGTGACGGCTTTCATGAAAGGCCAAGCTATCGCTTTCGGTGGTGACCCTGGCTCCAGCGACGTCTTCGGCCGTTGTGCCGCGGCCATAAGCCGAGGTGGCCGTGGTGTCTACCCTGCGGCGATAACTGGTGAACAAGGTCAGGGTTGGCGTAGGCGGGCCATTGATGGACGTCGCGACCAAATTCCCGCGCGTGCCGCGAAAGCGGGCGCGTATGCCACCCCAACCAATACTGCGATGCGTCACACCGCTGTCGGTTTGCCTGCGGACACGTGTATCCGGGCTGACGGTGACGTCGAAGCCATTGAGGGAAAACAAAAATCTTCCCCGCCTTTCCGTCACGGTCACATCATCGGGTATGGGCGTGGTAACGCCCGCTTCCAGGTGGCTGGGATTAGGCTGGGCCCACAGGGGAATACGGCCGCTATTGATGCGATACAAATCATCTTCGGTTTGGCCGCTAGCCGCGGCGCGTTGGCTCACCAAGATCCTCAAAGCGGCGATATAGGCGGCACGTAAGCTTGCCTTCAAGGTGGCGTCGCCCGCCAGGTCCGAGTCGATAAGCTGCTCCTGACGTACAACCATGGAATACCAACTGTCGATGACGCGATCGAAAACCGCCGGACCGACCGTGGAGACGAGCTGATAGTATTCCGTGGAACGCTCGAAAAACCGGATGGTCTCGCGAACAAAATCTCGTTGATCGGTGCTTGTGGCCGTGCCCGTTGTCGTCGTGCCCGTCGCCGGCGCCACTTGCATTTGCAAGCGCGGTCCCGATTGTTTTTGCTGTAGCACATGCGTTAATTCATGCGCCAGCAAATGCCGTCCTTCCGTCGATCCCGGACGATAGGCGCCGGGGGCGAAGGCCATCCGATGCCCAACGGTATAGGCGCGTGCGCCCAGGTCTAGGGCCGATCGCGCCGCGTCGCCATCGTCATGTACACGCACCGCGTCGAAGCTATGCCCCAGACGTTGCGCCATCCATTGTTTTTCCGTAGCGGGCAGGGGCGATCCCGTTTGTGCCAAGGTGCGAGACACCGAGGCCGGCAGGCTATGGGGGCTGAGCGAGGCTTCTGGAGCGGCGCTTGAAACGGGAGTGGCTAAGGGGGTGAACCGACCTTGTCCACGCAGGACGGCGTGGGCACTCGAATTGGCTTGTGCTTCAGAAGCGTCACGGCTATGCGCTTGATGGGCTTGAGCCAGCGAACTTTGGGAGGAGGCGGCCATTTGCAAAAACCTAGTCGAAGAGAATCCTGGCGGGCGGAAAACCTCTTAATTTCTTATCGCCCCGATTTGAAAATCACCCAAGAAGACGTCGCCTGGGTGGCTGAGCAATGGATGAAAAAGGGCGGACGCGAAGCTTGGATCCCGGGCAAAAAGCTGTGCCGCTAACGAAATTTCAGGGCGAAGTCGGTCGCCTATTAGCAGGAAATCGAAGCGAAGACAGCTATGTGGCCGGTGGAGCGGCCCTACTCGATGCTCCGAATACCAAACGTTACAGTCACGACATTGATTATTTCCATGGTACTGAAGCGGACGTGGCGAAGGCATTCGAAGCGGATAGGCAAATCTTGTCGGCCAAAGGTTTTGGTGTCGTTGCGAAATTAGTACAGCCCGGTTATATCCGTTGCCAATTCAGTAGGAATGGGGAGGCCACCAAATTGGAATGGGCCAGGGATTCCACGTGGCGGTTCATGCCAGTCATACACAGCGAGACTTTCGGCTTTCAATTGCATCCTATGGACCTGGCCACCAATAAAGTGTTGGCATCGCCGCCGGTCAGGAGGGCGAGTCATGAGCGAATGCGAAAAATTCCTGGGGGGGCTTTCAGACTACCTGGATGGAAACGAGCAATCCGAATTGTGCGCCGAGCTGACCAAGCACATGGCTGGCTGCACGAAATGCCGTCTGGTCGTAGACTCGGCCTCGAAAACCATACGCCTCTATAAAGGGGATGATCTCGTGGAATTCCCCGACGATTCGCGGCTTCGCCTGCACAATCGTTTGCACCCAGCCTGGATGGATCGCAAGGGCAAATGAACTCTTGAGTTCGGTGTGAGGGTGAAGTCTCCCCCTCGGCCAAGCCTCCGCGCTGCGCTTGCGGGGTCTTGGCCTACCCCCTCGTGCCCCAAGGGGCGCCTGCCCTGGGGGGGGGGTAACCTGCACAATACCCTGTTTCGCGGGTCGTGATGATTGCCGCGAACCCGGAAACACCGCGCTCTACCGAATTGCAGAAATTACTGACTTGCGGCATTTTTGCGCATGGCTTCGCCAAAAATGCATTGTGATACCTGTACCACAAGCGTAATCTGGTGGCTTTCAGTTGCAAAGGCCGTGGCTTTTACCCAAGCTGCCTGAGGCGACGCATGAACGAAGGCACGCCGAACCTGGTCGACCATGTTCTGCCCGAGACTTTGCACATCCGCCAATGGTTCTTGACGCTACCGTACCCACTGCGTTACCCACTCGCGTTCAGGCCGTTACATCCCCTGGCATGAGCGTTTGCGTCGGACCTTTGGTGAAGAGGTGAAGTGCCCTTCGTGCGGAGCCCTTAGACCGGGGGATTCGGTAGCCAGAAGCGCTACCCTCCGGGGGATAGGGAGGGGTATGTCCTTGGGAGAAAATGAGAATGATTTTGGAGTGAGGAATTGGGTCGAAAGGGTTGGAAGTGGTGGTGTTGTGGGATAAACGAGGAGGTAAACCGGGGTGGGTTGATGGTTCCATCCGCGGGATGCTCTATTCAACTGCTTCTGGCCGCTACGCTGTTCGCTGGGTTGCCGGTGGTTTCGTTGGCGCAGTCCGCTTGGGAGGCCGAATCCTCCGGAACCACTGCTGAGCTGCGCGCAATCATCTGGACCGGCGAGCAATTCCTGGCAATGGGGAGCGGCCAAACCTACCTGACGTCACCCGACGGAGTCCATTGGAAAGCCCAGGCCTACCCGAATACGATTCGGAGCAGCTTTCAGGCGGTGACCTGGACAGGCAAGGAATGGATCGCCGTCGGGAACGACGGCATCAGCGCGCGCTCTACCAACGGGGTCTCCTGGCGGAGTCTCAACACCGGCACCGCCAAGCGGCTCTATGCGATCGCATCGAATGGAAAGCGCACGGTCGCCGTGGGTGAAGATGGGTTGATTCTCTCTTATGACCCCGAATCCGTCGCTGTGCGCCTCGTGCCGCGACCTGGAGGAGATGTCCCGCGTAAGGGTGGCACGGTCGATGTCTTGGGCCGAAAGGCCGGCTTGGGTCGGGTCTGGCGGCTTTGGGCCGGCTAGGCGGCCGAGAATGCCCGGCCGGCGATAGCGCCGCCCTAAGCACTCTGATCGGCTGAAGCCTCAGGCCATAAGTGTCTGTGCGAATTGACGCACAATCGCATTTACCTAAGGCCCTCATCTCTCGGTTGGCGGCCATAGTTCCTCCACCTCGTCGGCATGTGACGGTGTATTCGGCAGTCATCGGGCTATGGTTCACATGGCGCTTGCGCGAAAATTTTCTGAGACAAACAAGAGCCGGACGGTGTCTAAAGAGACGGCGTGAGGATTACAGGATTCCCGATTCTCGATGCCTCTTGGAAAAACCGGATAAAATCCATTCATGGAGACAAAATGCAAAGGTATTTACTGGGTTCGTTTTTGCTGTTAGCTGCCTCGGGTTGCATGCAAAATGACGGCGTAGCAGAGGGGGGCGCATCTTCGAAACTGTCAGATGCGGAAGCGAATCAGCGGCTTTTACAGTCAAAAAATTTGGGCGATGATCTTCCCGCCTTTCAAGGCGATCCAGCTGAAATCCCCAGTCCGGATGAGGTTTCCGTTGTGAATAGCCTCGACTTCGCAACGGTTTCCGAAAAAATCCAAAAATCATTGCCTGCTCAATCTCCCGATCCGCTGAAAAAGTCCTCGGCGGTTGTTCGCACGGTCGACTACAATCAGAGTGAAAGCATAGCTTGGACTCCCGATCAATCCTGGAACACCTTCACTTATGGGCCGTTTTATATCCAAAGGCTTCATAATACGTGGGGATATACCGTCCCCCAAACCAACAATCATTATCACTTGATGTATGAAAACTCAGAAATTTGTGATTTCCATAGCAATACGGGAAAAATTGGACTTTACGTTAAAAAGTTGACCTGGAGTCAAGCCGAGTGCAAGTATCTCCTCTCGCCCACACCCGAATGCGCGCCAACCGGTCTGGACGCCAAAGATTTTTACCGGTACATCACGACTCACCATGCCTCGGACTGGATCAAGTTTTTTGTATCGGACAATGGCAGCACGCCCAAAGTTTTCGATCTTGTTTCCATCAAGATCATGCCGCCCGACCCCAATATTTTGTCCTGTGATCCAAATGCTGGAAAAATCCAAATTTGGGTGAAAAAAGCCGCCACCCAGAAATGGCTTTATTGGAAAGGCTTGAAACCTGGGAAAGTCTGGTCGCCGTATCCTGCTGACGGCAATGACATTGACGAAATCCGTTTGACTTCGCCCAACTCCGAACATTTCGGTGCAGACGACTTGACGGTCAGGGTGCGTTAATCGGAAGTGAATCCATAGACCGTTACGTGCATCACATCGGAGGCACCCCCGCAAAGAATCACAGTCGCGCGCGGAGGCTTGGCCGAGGGGGCGAACTCGCCCCCAACCTTATATTACCGGGAACTATTTCGGCTGTTCACTGGGATTGGGTATTCGCAGCAAGGTGTTGTATTCCTTATCGGAATTCAATGCCCATATTGGAGTTGCATTGCATGTGCCGAAACCCCAGTCCCCATCGCTTCCCGATCCCAAATCGCACTGGTCGAAATCGTAATTTTCGTCATCGTCGATGAGGTCTTGGGTGATGAGCAATCCATAATAATAGGGATCGAGGAGCCTATTGAGGCCGCCTTTGGGCGCCTTTAAAGTAGGGCTCGAAAATGCGACCTGGCACAGCGCTGGATCCGGAATCAGCGGATTGGTAATGCCGCCGTCGGTGTCCTTGTCATAATACGCGCCGGGTCCCCAGATGAGCATTCCGGACATCATGCCGATAGCGCCGGTTCGATTGGGATTCGCATTGTCGGTAACGACGCCTCGCGATAATCCGCCGCGAATGAACGATCCGATGCTATTCGGATCATCATTGATGATATGGCCGAAGAGTCCGCCTGCCGCATAACGGCCGGTAATCGACACCACCGCATTGACATTTTGAATGTTACCGCCGATCAGGGTGCCCACCAGGCCTCCGGCAGCCACCATGGCGGAGCCGGAAGTGATGCTGGGTAAGGTGGTGTCTTGGACAAAGACCTCGTCGAGAATAATCCGCATGTCATCAGCGGGATCGGAGGGATTCTCCCCATAAAATGCGGCATGACCGGCGACGCCACCCATATGGTAAGCGTGGCCGGTCAACTTTCCTCTGAGATTGCAACGTAAAATCCGTGAACCACTTTCGATCGAACCGAAGGCCAAACCGATACGGTTGGCTTGAGCATTCCCGGTGACCGTACCCGAGATATAAGAATCGGTCAAGTCGATTCCTTCAGCATACCCTGCTAGGGTACCCGTGTGATAACCGCCCGTGACCTTGACCTTGGTTAACCGTAAATTTTTGAACGAGGCAAGCAGAGCTCTTTTGAAAATACCGGTATATTCGCCGCCTGAAATGGTGAGATTCGAAATAGTGAATTTATTTCCGTCCAGGGTGCCGGTAAATGGAAAATCTCCTATGGGTACGAAGGGGCTTCTTGCCGTGGCTGATGCGTCGATATTATTGGCCAGTTTGTAATTTCCCCACAGATTCATATTGCGCAAATCGCTCAGGGTGCGAATCCAAATAATGTTGGGATCGGTTGACCCGGGAGTGGTACGTGCCGCAATCGACGCATCCTCAGAGGGATTTTTTGCCTGGGATTCGGGATGGGTGGGCATATCCTGCTGGCAAGAAAGGATCCCCAGGGAAATGGGCAAGGCAAGCATGCCCCATTTCGCGGCCCAATTCGAAAACAAGGGTCGATTTCGCTTTTCAAAATATTTCATTCTGATTCCTGCTATGGAGGTTGAAACTAAGTTCGAACATGATCCAACACTTAAGAGCGATGGAAGCAGGAATGTATTGTTAATTATTCAAAAAACATTAAACAATATTTTTTAAAAATAGTGATACAAATTGCAATTGTTTCGCGTCTAAACCGGCATCGGAGAATTGTACCCTCAAGGCAGCAAACCCCGGAAAGTCAGGGGATACCCTTCGACCGCAGTCGCCGACCCAAGACATCAGGACGCTTTTTCACCCTGTGGCCAGGTGGCCGTGGGGCTAGGTGTCGCTTAAGCGATGTGGAAGCATCCGCCAATTGAAAAGGAAATTTGGCGACTAGCCGCGTATTCCCTGATTCAATCCCATCGTATCCAACAAAACCGAGTCGGAGGCCGGAGGGTGCACGCCGCCGCGGTCTATGACCAACTTATCGTTGATAAAAACCCAAATGTCATCGTCACCGCTGATTTGAAACTTCTGACCTTTCACGTAGCTGAAGGTGCCATGCGACTCCACACAAAAATTGAAATTCCTTTTAACCTCGGATTGGGTCACATATTGGGTTTCCGGCGAAGGCATCACAGCGCAAGTAGAAGCCGCCTCGCCTGGAAAGGGATCAGAAAGATCGAAAGTCGGAAAAAATCCATGATCAATGGGGCTATCCCAATAGCTGAAATGGCGCCAACCACCGTCATTGGTTTTCTTCAAAGTGATCTCAGCACAGCCCGGAACATTTCGCAGGGATGGATCCACGGCTGTGGTCCAGGCATTGGACTCGGTATTAAGCCAAAGCGTGTCGCCCTTGCCCGCAAATAATTCGTTGAAGTCAAAATCTGCGGTACTGAACCGTCCCTGCTTGCCATAGGATTCATCCAAGCCACCAGCAATAAAATGACCCGGCGCCAAATTCGGTCCGAAGAGGAGCCCTGAGAACCAACCGCAAGCTCCTGGTGTCACGAACATGGGTCGTATTGCACTCCCGCTTCGTAGTTGCGGTGCTGTACTGGGCCATGGATTAAGGATGTGGACCACTTTCGGCTTCTTTAGCGATAGGACCGGTGGTGCCGTAACCGGTCCAGCCGGATCGACCACGATCCACAACTCCGATTGGCCCTGGAAAACCGACAAGGGAAAGCGAGAGCCTTCCACCTTGCTCAAGAAGACGTCGCCTGGGTGGCTGAGCAATTGATGAAAAAAGGCGGACGTGAAGCATGGATCCTGGGCAAAAAGCTGCGCTGCTAACGAAATTTCAAGCCGAAGTCCTTAATCCATCCGCCGTCCTAGAATTCGCTCCAGGAATTTGTGCTGCCGCCAGGGGGATATCAAATGCCAATTGTCGCGCTTATTCTTTAAACCCGGTGCTTGCTGTAACAGAATAGTAGTGGCACGGTCGGGTTCGATTTCTCGTATGCTCACCCACTTATAAAGCACGGTATCGCCATCGGTGCGCCAAAGCACGGTGCCGTGGCCGGGAGAGATGACCTTGTTCTGAGCAAAGCCGCAGCCGGAAACATCGCCCGAGGGCCAATTCCCATTGTCTAGGACCTCGCCGACTTTTTTCCAATCACCCCCATTGGCCGGATTGCCTCCCGAAGTGGAGTCGATATACAGCTCCAACCGCACCGATGCGCCCGAGTCCAAATCGCGAACCACATATTTCATGCCTATCCACCGGTTGCGCGGCAATTTCGATCCGCCCCAAAGCGGATCTTGCTTGCCGAAGCCCGAGCCCGACCAATAGGTGCTGCCGGGATGCTTGAGTTCTTTTTCGAAATCCCATTTACCATCATTGCGGAAACGCGCATAATACGTGGTCGCCTCGCAATCATCGCCGCCGCTGGAAGCATGCCCTAAGGGGCCGCTGCGCAGGCCCACCACGAAGCCGCCATAATTCGCACCTTGCTCACCCTTGCTCATGGCATAGGCCGTAAACTCGACATTGCGATAAAATTGCGCCGGCACCTTGGAGGTGAGCAAAGAGTTGATGTGAAAGCGCGGTGAGCCTCCCGAAAGGGTCAATACACCCTTGCCGTCAATGCGAAATCCATCGGTGCTCCCACTATGATCCTCGGTCCAGCCCGTGGCATCGTCGGGAT
>JAYUVP010000354.1:0-14142 GCA_043753995.1 Fibrobacterota bacterium | reverse complement strand
CCAAAACCCTGACCCAGCTCTTGACGCAAAGACATCATTTTGATCACGTCACCTTGCAAGTCGGGCATTGCCAGGACGACAATTGCGGCGCGCATTGTGACTTGAAGTAAAAGTTAAAGGAAGCCGAAATCAGTCCACCCGCTGGTTAATAATTGCTTTTTTACTTAGTCATGCCCTACAATGGAAACTCCATATCCTCTAGGAGTTCTCCATGTCACGAACGTCACTTTGGTTCGTATCTAGTACCCTGCTTATTGTATTCCACTCCCTTTCATACGCCGAAACCGGAGTCACTGAAAAGTCGGTGAAAATCGGACAATGCGCGGCCCTGCAGGGGCCGGCGCAAGGCTTAGGGGTGGGAATGAATAATGGCATGACAGCATTTTTTAAGCAGAAAAATGCTGCGGGCGGCATTCATGGGCGCACCCTGGATTTGAAAGCGATTGATGATGGCTATGAACCGGAAAAAACCGGAGAAGGCACGGCCAAGCTCATCGAAGAAGAGCAGGTATTTTGCCTTTCTGGATTTGTAGGTACCCCCACGGGGAAGGCTGCGATGGAAATCGTGCAGGAATCCAAAGTTCCCCTGGTCGGGCTTTTTACAGGCGCCATGGCCTTTCGTGATCCCGTAAAGCGTTACATCATCAATTTTCGCGCTAGCTATGACGATGAAACCGAGGTGCTGGTGGAGCGCATGACCAAGGATATTGGCGCGTCGAAAATATCAGTGTTTTATCAAAATGACGCTTTTGGACAGGCGGGATTGTCCGGCGTGGAAAAGGCGCTGAAAAAGAGAAATCTGACCTTGGCCTCTAAGGGCGTATTCGAAAGGAATACGATCGAGGTGAAGGCGGGTATCGCCGCCTTGATGGAAGGCAAACCCGACGCTGTGGTCATGGTAGGGCCATATAAGCCTTTGGCCGTTTTCTTAAAGGAAGCCAAGGCTGCGGGATTAATTGCTCGCTTCAGCACCATCTCCTTCGTCGGCACGGAAAATTTCATTCGCGAATCGGGGGCAGAGGGCGAAGGTGTTTTGATCTCTCAAGTGGTTCCATCGCCGCAAGACGCCTCTGTGCCCTTGGTTAAGGACTATCAACTCGCCTTAAAGGCCGCCTTTCCCAATGAATCTTTCGGGTATGTGAGCTTGGAAGGCTATACCACCGCCAAGTTGCTAGCGCTTGGATTGGAAAAGGTGGGTACAAATCCAACACGTGAAGGTCTGATTGACGCATTCGAGGCGATGACCGCCGTGGATATGGGAGGCCTCACCCTGAACTTTTCAAAAACCAGCCATCAGGGTAGCAATAAGGTGTTTTTGACCGAAGTGAATGCCGGTCAAGCCAAACCAATCACATCTTTATTAAAAATCACATCTAAATAATTTTAGACTCCTTTCGGCATGCCTTCAGAACCCAGTCATGATACCCGGGCGCAGCTTCGTCGCCTGCTCCTGCTCGCCGGGTTAGGTCTAGGCCTCACCGCCTTGGTCTCCATTTCAGTCATGGCTATGCTGAAATTCAAAATAGACGCGCTCACCCAGCATGCGGCGCCTGAACAATTGCGCATGACCGAGTTGAAGTCGAATTTGGATGCCATGCTTTCCATTTCGCTGCGCTTGCGGGAAGTCCGTAATGCCACGGACTTAAACGATGTGCAGGGGGAGGCGGAAGATCTTGCGAAATCTCTTCGCAGTGAAATTGAAGGGGATAAATTATCCGAGGGCTTGCGACAGCCCCTGTTATCAGCGCTTACCTCCTTTGATAGCCTTAGGCGCATGGCTGCAAAACGATTGAATGATTTGGAAAAAGCGCATCGCACTATCGGCGATGTCCATCGTGGTTTGGATTTAGTACGGGGCGGTGTGGAGCAAGCCGCCAGCCTTACCGATCAATTGGGAGAGCAAGCTCAATCTTCCCTGATTTCCGCACGCGAGGCCAATCAGCAGGCGAATCGGGCCATTCAGCAGGCCTTGACCTTGCGCGAAAAGCTAGCACGTTTGGAATCCATTCAGTCGAGTATTGCCGTCGTGGAAAAGCGCTTTAAGCTAAGCCCCATGAAGGAAAAAACCGGAGCCTTGATCGATAATATTGAGGCCTTGGATTTGAAAGCATTAAAGTTAGACGACGCGATGAGTGCGCTCAAAACCACCGTGGGCAAATACATGCTAGGTGAATCAGGATTATTCGCCTTACGTACTGCCCAATTGAAAGGCAAAGGGCTTGCCGCCGAGGACGCAGCCTATTTAGCGGCCGTGAAAGAATTGGATAAAGCCTTAGAAGCCGCCATGACCGCGTTAAACGGGAGAATTGATCCTTTGCAATTGGCGGTCAGCCAAGAAGCGAAGCGAATGAACCATGCCGTAGAGCAAATGAAGCAGGTCAAAATCATTCAGGATGCCGCGAACCAGGTTTTACTCACCGTGCAGTCACTATTAGCACAAGCGGAACGCCTTGTGAATCAGGGCTCTGGCTCCAATACCCCGAAAAGGCGGGAGGAATTGGCGAATTCCCTGAATACTATTTCCCGGTCTCTGCATGCTCAGGCCAGGGGCATAGATAGTTTGCGCGATTCGTCCTCATCGGTTCGCGCCGCTAGGCGCGCTACGAAAAACGCCATTCATGAGGCAGGCTCCTTGCGCGAGCAATTCCTATCAACCAGCGGTGCCGTCGCCATCCTAGGCGAAATCGAATTCAGCCGAATCAGCTACGACGCTTTACTTAAGTCCGTCACGGAATCGCAAAGAACGGCCCAGGCCGAGGCTTCCCAATTTTTGGCCGCGGCAAGCGAGGTGCAGGAGTCGGCCACCAGTCAAGTCCATTATATGACCAAGGGAACCGCACCGCTTCTCTTGGTTCTTTGTGTTTTCCTCGCCTGGTATGGTCGTCGTCGCGGCTTAATCATTGTCCAAGGAGTTTTGAAGTCTGAAGCCGAAGGCCAAGAAATTCTGCAATCCCAAAAGCGTATGGTGCATAGCCTTGCAGAACGCACCGTCGCACTGGAAGGCGAAATCGGATCCCTGAAGGCCTTATCGAATTCCATGGATGAGAATGCCTCGGCCACTCTTGCCCGGGCCCGCGAATCCACGGTGGGCGCCAAGGATGTATCCAATGTGAATATGGCATCCTCCAAGCGAATTGAAGCCTTGGCCACCACGTCACGGCAAATCGCCGATGAAATCAATACGGCCTCCACCAAGGTCAAAGCGGCTGTGCTTTCCTGCCAGAGCGCCCGCCAACAAGTCGGCGCCTTACAGGCCTCAAGCGCAAAGGTGGGTGGCATTTTAACCCTGATCACCAATATTGCAGAGCAAATTCATATTCTCTCCCTCAATGCCTCTATCGAGGCTGCACGATCGGGTGATGCGGGTCGGGGGTTTGCGGTTCTCGCCCAACAAGTCCGGGCTCTGGCCAAACGCACGGCCGATTCCGCAGGCAATATTCAAAACACCATTGAGAGCGTCCAAGGCAATATTCAAGAAGTCTTTAAGGGAATTGGTGCCATTGATGGCTTGGTGGCTGAAGTCGAACAAATACAGCACCATGTGGCCTCAGCGGCCATTCAACAGCAATCCTCTACCCAAGAAGTACAGGGCTCGGTCGTTCAGGCGGCAGAAGGCAGCGGACGCCTCGTCCTCGCCTTTGAGGAAGTGGCGATAGCAGCCAGCGGGACCTCCCAAGCCGCCTCTCGTACCCGTGAGGCAGCCGTACGACTCGAATCTCTGGCTCACGATCTCACCCAGCTCGCCGAGGCTTAATCTCGAAGGGTCGTCTTGGCCTAACTGCTTTTCTTTCCGTGGATTACAGCGATAGAGTTTGGGCTCGCTGACTCCCTTTTCTACCTTCCGGAACTTCCTGATCCGCCCGGTTTTGCAACCGGGCTGAGAATGATGCTTTCACGACCACTTTTACACACACGACCAAATTTCCCCGAGGCCAACGCATGGGTTTATTCGACTTCTTCAAACCGCAATGGAAACACAGCGATCCTTCGCAACGCGCCGCCGCCATTCGACACTTACATGATGATCAGCAAAATGTCTTTCTCGAAATCGCCTTAGAGGATGGCGATGCTGCCAACCGTCTCGCCGCTGCCCGCCGCCTTTCCGACTTTAATGCTCTCAAGAGATTGCGCGATCGCACCCAAGACCGCAATTTGCGCGATGTCGCCCAACGCACCTTGCTTGAAAGCCTGTCCAAAAAAGCATTAACCGCCAAGGATGACGCCGAAGGTTTGGCTCAGGCCAAGGCCGCATTGGAAGAATTAGGCGAAGACCATCACCTCGTGGAAGACCTCGCCACCGAAGCCGTTTCCGTCGGCGTGCGCCGCCTGGCCTTGCAGAAATTGGTGCACCCTAGCGCCTTACTCAAGGTCGCTCAGAACGAAGGCGATGCCGCCTTGTCCCTGGAAGCCTTTCATCGCATCACCCGCGAAAATCATTTTGAGGCTTTGGCCAAACAAGCCAAGAGCAAGGAAGTGCGCCGCCTCGCCAAGGAAAAGCTCAAATCCCTGGAAAAGGCCCGCCAACCGGATGAAGCTACCATCAACCGACAAAAGCTGGCTTTGCTTTTAAGCGTGGCCGACAAGGCCGCCTTGGCCTCCAGTGAACCTTCCGCGCATTTCGCCTGGGACGCAGTGCACACCCAGGTCATTGACGCCGAACAGGGTTTGCGCCAATTGCTGGACCATGGCTTTGCTCCTCCGGCCGATCAAATCGGTCGCTTTCGCGATCAACTCGCCGTTTTTCACACGCGCTATGATGCGCATCGCCGCGAGGAAGACAAGAAACAAGCGCGCCTTGCGCAAGCTCTGGAAGCCCGCGCCCGCAAAGAGGTCTTGTGTGTCGAGGTAGAAAGCTTGGCTGCTTCGGCCAGTGAAAACGGATCCGACAGCGCCGACCTGCGCCAGCGTTTCGAGCAAGCCGGCCATGCTGGTGAGGCGGAAGACGAAATGAATCGCCGCTTTCGCCAAACCTTCGATCGCCATGAGCGCGAAAGACTGGGCAAATTGCGAGAGCGCGAAGAAGGCGAGCGACGCCGTCAACACGAAATCGAATCGCGTGGTCGCCTTAATGCGATGACCGATGCCGCTGAGGCCTTACTGGCTGAGGCTCAGAAAGACGCGCAAAACCCTCCCGCAAAAACGGCCGACAATAGCTTGCTTCATGCCACCGAAAAGGCGCGTGATTTGCGTCGCGATTGGCAAAAGTACTTTCCAGGCCCGGTTGCTTTTGAAGGTCGCGAGGCCTTGGCCGAACGCTTCGACTCTGCCGTGAACGGTCTCGAAAGCCTGCTCGACGTACGCCGCGCTAGCAATTTGGAGCGCATGCGCACCTTGCTTCCCGAATTGGAAACCCTGATTGAAAGCAGTGATTTTTCCCTAGCCGAAAAGCGTTTCCGCGAGCTCAATATCACTTGGCGCGGTTTACAGCCCTTGCCTCAAGGCCCGGAAGCCGAGAGCCTCGTCAATCAATGGCGCTCGGCCAGCGATCGCTTTCGCGAAGCCCAGGACTGGTTGCGCTGGTCCAATTTGCGCTCCAAGCAGGACATTTGCACCCGCCTCGAAGCCTTGGTCGAAGGGGAAGATCGCAAGTCCATGTTCGGACAATTCAAGGAAATGCAAGACTTGTGGAAGGCCACCGGTCCTGTGCCTTGGGATGCCTCGGAAGCCTTGTGGGATCGTTATCACGGAATCTGCGATAAGCTTTACGAAAAGCTCAAGGAATATTTCGCGGAACTCGACGAGGAGCGCGAAAGCCATTACAAGGCCAAAGAGGAGATTTGCGCCAAGCTCGAAGCCATGCTTCAGGGTGAAGAATTGGATTGGCGCGAAAGCACCGACCTGGTAAAAGAAGCGCAAGCCAATTGGAAAACCATTGGCGCCGTACCCAAGGACAAGGCCGAAGCCCTTTGGCAACGCTTCCGCACCGCCACATCAGGCTTTTACGATCGCAAAGACGGCTGGATGGGCGAGAATTCGAAAAAGAAAAATGAACTCGTTGCTCTCGCCGAATCCCTGCAAGATTCCACCGAGTGGAAAACCACCTCGGCCGCCATCAAAGAAGCGCAGGAGAAGTGGAAGCAAATCGGCCCCGTACCGAAAAGCGAAATCGAAACCCTGTGGCAGCGATTCCATGCCGCTTGCGAAAAGTTTTTCTCGGCGCGCCGCGCCAACTTGGAAAAACTCGAAACCGAACGTCCCATCAATTTGGCCCGCAAGCAAGAGCTTTGTGCCTTGGTGGAAACCATCGAGGAATTGCCTACCGATCAAGAGCGTTATCAGCGCATTGTTGAGGCCCAAGCCGCCTGGAAAGAAGTCGGACCCGCCCCGCGTGAACTTGAAGAAGCCCTGTGGGAGCGCTTTCGTAAGCCCATCGACACCTATTTTCAAGGCCGCAAGGCGCGCCTCGAAGACGAGTATAAGAAGCGCGATGAGAATGCCCGCATCAAGGAAGAGATTTGCGTCGAAGCCGAATCGGTAGCCGGGAGCATAGACTGGAAAAACACCGTGGAGCTTATTAAGGCCTTGCAGGCCCGATGGCGCACGGTCGGTCCGGCCCCACGCGAAAAAGACAAGGAATTGTGGAATCGCTTTCGCACCGCTTGCGACGGCTTTTTCGATCGCCTCAAGCAAAATGCCCAACGCCGCGACTCGGAGCGCGAAGGCAATATGCGCAAGAAAGAAGACTTGTGCTTTATCGTCGAAGGCCTTATCGGCCAGCCTGCGACCGAAGACGAGCAGAAGGCGCGCGCCGCTTGGCAGCTCGAAAAGATGGCGGAAGGTGGAGCCAATGGGATGGGCGGCATGGGAAGCTCGGCCCGCAACGAAGCCTCATCCAATGGCCAACGTGACTGGCGCAGCTTGACCGAGGAAGTCAAGAACCTGCAAAAGGAATGGAAAAATATCGGCCCCGTTCCCAAGGAGAAAAGCGAAATCCTATGGGACCGCTTTCATCAAGCTTGCGATCGCTTCTTCGAAGAAAGACGTCGCGCCCTCGGACTGCGCGAAGAAGATCCGCAAGCCAATCTCGAAAGCAAGCTGGCCTTGATTGAAAGCGCCGATCAATTGGCGACCCAACCAGGTGAACAACAAGTCCCGGCCATCATTCAACTTCGCCGCCAATGGAAAAGCATAGGTCCCGTTCCCCGCGCGCAAAGCGATTATGTGTGGAAGCGCTTCAACACCGCTTGTGAAACGGCAGCGGGCGGCGCTCATATCGGCGACTTTGGCGGCCATCACGGTGACCCTGGCGAAGGTGGCGATGGTCAAGGCTATCGTGGCCAAAGGCCTCGCGAGGATAGGCCTTTGCCGACTGGGTCGCGGTAAGAGCTGAGACCGCGGCGGCTAAGGTGGCCGCACGCTTTAGGCCCCAAAGCCTTTTAGCACTGGGTGTAGCAAAAACCTCTTCGGGAAGCCGGGGAGGTTTTTTTGTTTTCCCGGAAGCAGGACTTCCACCGCAAGCAATAGCAAGAGATTAGAATGATCGAATGCCCGCCTCGAAAAAACCCGCGCTTTTACCAATAGGAATTTTCATCGCCCTTGGTTGTTTCTGGTCCGCCCCAACGGCCTTGAGTGAAACCGAAGCCAATGCTAGGGCAAGCCAGGACAACAAGGCAAAAACGTGGCAGCGCGAACTAAACGCGAAAACGGATCCCTATGAGGCCTATGCTTGGTTTAAACAATCCTTGAACTCCGCCTTAGCCTGGAAATTATTGCCTGAATTGCTCGAACTTTATCAACGGTCCTTAAATCGTTCACTGCCATCCGGCTCTTCCACAGAAAAGAAAATTCGGCAAACCTGGGCCGCCGATGCTCTAAAGCAAAAGCATGAAGCTTTACGATTAATCTATTCGCGTTTATTCACCTTCTCCCCTTTGAATAAAACACCCTTGGGAAAAATCCCCATCCTGAAATTGCGGCCGGGAGAAACGCTGGAAATCGATTGGTATGAAATAGAAAGCCAAAAACCACCGCCCCGCGATCTTCACGTCGAATGGGCGAAAATGCAAATGCCTTGGCGTCCTGACTCGGCTTCGTTTTCCGGCGGAGGTACGTGGAAATTTCGTAAACACGCCGGCTACTACTCCATTCGTCATGCTTTTCAAGAACCTGGTCTCTATCGTATTACCGCCCACAGTCCCGATTTCTTCGCCCAAACCTATGCTTCGGTCACCTCCATCGACATGCTGACGAAAAGCGAGGCGGGCCGTATTTCAATATGGGGATCATCGCCTCAGAATCAAATACCGCCACCCTATCGCGCCCATATTCTTGTTGATCATAAAGACACCGTTTTGATGACGGACTCGCTAGGGTGGTTCGAATTACCACGAGATTTAGTAGGACATTCCAAGGACAAACCCCGTTTGGCATTAGAAAAGCAAGGGCATTGGGCTTTTCTCGAAACCGTGCCATGGCTATCGCCGGAGAAAGTCTCTTCCCTGCGAGGCATGATTTATACTGACAAGCCCAAATACCGGCCCGGTGATTCCTTAAGATTTAACGGCTGGATCAAGCGTAACCAACAGGGTACCTTGGACGACTCCTTGGGTCTGAATTCCGTGGAGGTGACGCTAACCGACCCTAGTGATGAAAGAAGATATCACGCCTATTTGCAACTTGGAGAACTGGGGCAACTCACCGATTCTCTCGTGCTCCCGGAAAAATCGGAAACAGGCCTTTGGCAATTGTCGGTGAATCCTGTTTTCGATCGGGAGCGAAAGCGTAGCCCAAATTTTCAAGCGTTCGATATTCCATTTTTGGTGGAAGACTATCGGAAACCGGAAAGTGAAATCACTCTTCGCGCCCACTTCGATACGACTCACTCGGGATTAAGAATCCGCATTCAAGCTAAGACCTATTTCGGAATGCCGCTTTCGCAGGCTCCAACCAAGGTTAAAATATGGCAAACGCCTTTCCTTCACTTCGCTCCAAACCAAGGCAGCCAAGCCGATCGATTCGATTCCATTTCTCTAGATAAACAAGGAAAATGTGACACCGTATTAAGTTTTGACGCGAAAGCCTTGGTCTCTTATTGGGTATCGGCCTCGGTGCGCGGGCTGGATGGTCGCGAAGTAGACGCCTTGGTTCGAGTTGAAACCCAGCCAACATCCAGCGGCCTCATTCTAAACCCCGATCGCTTTCGTTGCGAAATCGGTGATCGCCTGACCATGCATTGGCGTCGTATCCCCGGTGATGAGGATGCGCTTCCATTGCCAAGGCAATCGACAACCAGGCTGCAGATTCTACGCGCGGGGCAAACCGTTTTTGACACCACCCTTAAAACGGAAATCGATAGTCATGGCGAGGTGGTTTTTTTTCCGGAGAAAACCGGGCGCTATCAATGGGTGGCCACTCCCCATTGGGGCGGCAAGCCGATAGTCAAAGATTTTCTTGTCGTGCAAATCATCGGGAAACCGCAGCCCATGCCACTCGATATTCGCTGGGCACCCGTCACAGAAAAAAACCGCGATAGCCTGCACCTGACTTTGCACGGCGCTTGGGGGGAAAGCCCCCTGCTCGTCACCCTCGAAGGCGAGACCTTGCTGGCGAAACGGATTCTGGTACCCGATGCGCCGACCCAGGTCAAAGTCCAAATACCCTTGCCCAAATACCCGATGAAATTCCTGAGTGTGACGGTAACCCATTCCGGGAATTCGAATTGGACGGAGCAATCCAAAAACCTTTCATTGCCACGCGCCATCCCAATGGCCAAGACGACCCTGCAATCGCGCCGCGAATGGAAGCCAGGTGAATTATTCGACGGCTTATTGCGCATCACCGATAGCGCCAATCATCCCTTGCGAGCCAAGTTCAGCATCGCTTTAGTGGATGAAGCTCTTTATGCCCAATTGCCTTTCAAAATCGCGCCGATGTCCGACTTGCTTCCGCGACTGGAAATGAACCAAGTCACCACCACTTTCGAAGGGGAAGGCGAACAGGAAGAATGGCCTTATGCTCTGAACGCAGCCACCCCGTCTCTCTATAATACTCTGTCGTCGTGGTACTTTACGGATCATTCCGATCCCTATTCCCGATTCGGTAGAAATTGGGGATTTCCCTACGGGAGAAAAAAGATCCCTCTTCGTCACACGACGTTAAAACTGGTTGGTCTCGCGTCAAGGAGCCGACATAAGGTATGGCCTAGTGGAATGTCAGACACCAATTTCATGGTCATGTGCTTGGCTGCTCCGCCCCAATCCCCCCCTTCCCAGCCCACCCTGAAATGGCGCTCAAATTTTAAAGATATCGGCTACTGGAATTCCTCGGTGCAAACCGATGCCAAGGGTGAGGCTCGCATTGCCTTTCCCCTGCCTGATGATTTGACACGATGGCGCCTGTGGGTACGCGGTACGGGTCCAGGCGAAACCCTGATTGACTTCACCCAATCTCTGACCACCCAACTCGAAGTCATGTCCCGCCTGGCCCTACCTAGACATTGGGTTGCGGGCGACAGCCTTTCGATTGGCAATGTGATTCATATTAAGAAGCAGCCTACCTCACCCTTGTCGGTAAGTTTGCGAGTCGAGGACACCACGCTAATAGCCTTGCTCGGCGACTCCGTGCAGACCCTAAACGCCCGTAAGGGTAGCGCGAGAAAAGAATGGGCGACCCTGGTAAAGCAGGCAGGAGAAACCCGAATTCACGGAGCCGTGCAAAATGAGCAATTCCGTGACGGTGAAATTCGTCCATTAATTATAGCGCCCAAAGGATGGACACGTGAAATCGCCATGGCTGGTGCGACAGGAGCCAATGGCAACGATACCCTTCAACGCATTCTCTTCGCTTCGCCGCAATACCCCGAGCCAGGCAGCGCCTCGCTGAGCCTTGAAGCCACAACGGATCCCTGGAAAAGCTTAATGCCAGCCATGCGTGGGCTCATCGAATATCCTTATGGATGCATCGAGCAGACCTTGAGCCGCTTCATTCCCATCATCGCTGTGACCGAGGCCTTTCAATCGCGATCGCCAATCGACACCCTGTGGCGTAAGCAACTGCTTCATACCACCCTTAAAGGACTGGAAAGACTCGATGATTTGCAAATGCCCGAGGGGCTATGGGGTTGGTGGCACTCGGGATTCGTCAACCTTCCGGTTTCCGCCCTGGCCGTCGAAGGCCTGGCGAGCCTGCGCCCTGAAGACTTGCCCTTCTCTGGCCGTGAACGACTATCTCTTTTGCTCGATCGCGCTTCGTCCGGAATAGAGATGAAACTCGATTCTTTGCGTTTCGCCTCGCCCTATGTTTTTTCCCATGTTTTGGCGGCGAGGCATCGTGCTTGGCCAGCCAAACAGGTTCCCAATTTCGCGCGCCTTCGAATGCAGCACACCGACTCCCTGCCACTTTATGCCGTAGCCTTGCTGTTACCCTTGGCGCGTGACAAGCATTGGAACCCGGAATTCGCCGCCTTATTAGCCCGCGTGGAGCAAAGCGCGCAAGGATCGCCACAGGGTAATTTCTGGCTGCCCGACACTATCGACCCTTGGTATGACGACACGGTGGAAGTCACCGCGCGCTGTCTCGCGGCCTTGGCGGAAATTAAGCCCGACCATTCGCTTTTATTGCCTTCGGTATTATGGCTGATGCAAAAACGCGATGGTGAATTGTGGAAGAATACACGGGTGACGGCGCAAGTTCTCAAAGCCCTCGCCAGGGTCCCCAATTTATTGAGGCCTCCCACCGGGGAGGCTGAAATAGGCATCGCTTTGAATGGTACGCACCTGGGAAATGGGCATTGGAAAAGTGGTGAATCCTCGTCGCACCCCGTTCACCTTGCTTGGAAATCGCAACAAGTGATTCCTTTGCTCAATGCGAATGGCTTGCAACAGTTGAGTATTCAGAATTCGTCTGGGGCTAGATGGTGGTGGACCGCAAGGTGGAAATATGCCCAGGAGATTCCGCAACAAGCCAATTTCAATTTGCCCATGAAAATAAACCGATGGCATGCCAAAGTCATTTACCAAAAAATGGGCAATCAATTCAAAAGACGAGTTCTGACCTCCCAGCGCAATTTGCGTGTGGGTGATGAGGTCGAGGTGAAGTTAACCCTCGACTCGCCATCACCACATTCTTATATGGCCATCGAAGAGCCTTTTCCGGCGGGCTTCGAACCGCTACCCTTTGATTCCGAGTGGCGGCAGACCTGGGCTCCATCATCCTATTGGGGCGGTACGGATCCAGAAATTCATACCGATCGCATCACCTTTGTTTTGGAGCATTTACCCAAAGGATTGACAACAATTTCTTATAGACTGCGCGCTGAAATAGCTGGTCGCTTCACCGCCAAACCCACCCACATTCAAGCCATGTATTCACCGGAACAACAAGCATTTGGGCCGCAGGTGTCGATACAAGTCAGGCCTTGAAGCGATATGTCTCAAGCCGAACTTGCGAAACAAACCCAAGCCCCGCAGGGAAATGAAATGCGCTTCCGAAAACACTTTCTTCTAATCTTGATTCTCAGGGTCACCGTGGGGTCCCTCTTCGCTGGGGTTTTCCTTTGCTCTTGCGCTCCAAGCCTGATTGGGTCGAAGGCTTGTGGCCTACCTCAATTTACAGACACCACTCAAGTCCTTTACCGCGGTGAATTTCTCAGTGAGTCCAATTCAATGCGTTATAAATACTTCGGGCATAACTATTCGGATTCGGGAAAAATTAGGCGAAAATATTATGACAGGCAGTGCAAACTCATCTATGACGTCGGTGTTACGTCCCTGTCCTCCGATACCCTTGATGGGAAATTCTTGATGTTTTATCCCACGGGCGAAAAAAAATATGTCGGCGATTTTCAACGTAATTATCAAATAGGAAAGCACTATGAATATCATACCAAGGGTACTATAACCTATGAGTTCGTATTGGATAGCGCGCCTTGGATGGGCCATGAAAAGTTCTTCAGCAAAAAGGGCGAGCTTATAGCGGAAGGCAGGACTTTCAAAAACAACCGTGCTGGACTGTGGCGAATTCGAAGGCAGTCCTCATTTTGGGGTTACGAATTTGAAGATGTTTTTTACGACACCTGGGAATTGGAAAGCAACCCGAAATACAATTCCAATCAATTCTTAAAAGAAAAACTAGGGATTGACAAATGCTTCGAATCCGAACATTTCATTTACTATTGCGCCCCCAATGAATTGAAAAGCGCGAAACTTTGCGACAAGGTTTTGTTTGAAAGGTTTGCTGCTTTAACCGAGGGCTTACGCTTTACTCCCAAGAAAAAAATTCAGCTAAATCTTTTCACCAATCGACGAGATTTCAGGAGATTCGGCGTCAACCTGGGATTAGGTACCGTAGGTGTTTGCCTGAACCAGGGAAAAATCATTGTCTTGACCAATAAAAACCTAGCGGTTCAGAAATTGTTTTTTAAAAAAATGGTGGTGCATGAAACAGTTCATGCTTTCATTGCCGGCATTCATGGTGATTCGACATCCATCCCAAGGTGGTTGAATGAAGGGCTCGCGGAATTTTTCGCAAATAACCCGCGACTTTCCATTGCGAAAATTAAGCGCGCTGTGGGTGGCGAAACCATTACCTCTATCCCAGAATTAAACATGGCTTTCATGAGCACGAAAAACAATGAACTTGCCTATTCCGCTTCCTATTACCTAGTTCGCTTTTTAGTAAATGAGTACGGTATGGAAAAAATTAATCAGTTCATCAGGAACCCGAATCAATTCGAAGCCATTTTTGCTTTCCCCTACCCTGAATTATGGTCCCGTTTCAGGGTCAACCTACGCAATGAAAAAATGTCATTACTGGAAATCCTTCAGAATTAATTTCTGCGTATGCAAAAAACCATGATTTATGCCCTATTCGCGCTTTCATCCGGAATTGTGATTTCCTGCAAGAAGGATGCATCGCATCCCGTTCCAAAACCCGAATCGGCGACCCAATACCCCCTGTTCGAAAGGGCGAATTCACTGGTGACGAAAGACGGAATGGGTGCCGTGAAATTGGGGATGACCTTGGCGCAGGTGAAATCGATTTTCCCATCTGCGCTATTCGAAAGGCAGGAGGATGGGGACGGGGTTACTTGGATCGAGTTTTCCACCGAAGCGGGCGATAGCCTGTTTTTCTATGTCGGCGAATTAGACTCAGCCGCACCCGATATGTGGGGCTGTAAGATCGAAACCATTGAAGCGTTCTCGG
>JAYUVP010000353.1:0-34082 GCA_043753995.1 Fibrobacterota bacterium | reverse complement strand
GTAGTTTGGACGCGGGATGGACGATGATGGAATTCTACACCATCGGGACCCAAACCTACCTGCTGATGTATAACCGGACCTCGGGCTCCGTCCTCTACTTCTATGTGAACGCCAATGGCAAGCTGGGCTCGTGGATCTGGGGTCAGAACTGGGGTCCAGGATGGGATATCGTCCGAATCTATAAGCCATTCGGATCCAACCTGCCCTATCTGTTCCGATATGCCAAAGCCAGCGGGGCCGCGCAAATCTGGGGCATGAAGGACGATGGCCTACTGGACCAGGATCGCAACACTTATTCCCAGACCCTGTACGGGTACGAGGATTTCCAGGTGATGCAAGACGCCCCCAGCGACCTTCTGCGTGCCGATGGGAAGACGGTTTCCTTTACCGCCACCTTCTTGCTCTTCCACGATCAGCACTCCTCCTCCCAGTTCCTGCAAGAGTTAGATGCGGCTGGAAAACCGGGAATCTGGGTGACGACCAGCGGAGTCGGCACCGGGTTCACCCAGGTGAACACCTACAATCGATCCGGGCGGGCTCAGGTTATGTATTACAACAAATCGACCGGCAATCTGATGATTTGCGATATCAAGCCGTTCTTCAAGCAGCCCTCTTCCGGATCGGGGCCTAATTTGTTGACCGCGGCCCCCATCTCCGCCATGCGCAGCCATACGACCGGGAAGAATTACCAGGTCTACAATTTCAATATCAAACCCTGGGGAAACGGAGCTGATCCGAAGGGCGCGGAGCGCCTGTTCCTATTCGATCCGAACCTGAAGCGGTTTTGGAACTCGAACCTGGTCCCGTATCCTTCGATTTAACGGGATACCGATTCCTTCGGTTTTAATCCGGAAAAGCGCTTGATTAAAGGGGGGCGAGCCCGCCCCCTCGGCCAAGCCTCCTCGGCGCTTGGACGCGAAAGGCTGATGTCAGCGCAATCCGGGCGGGGCTCGGACAGCCGCCTCTCCACAAAGTTCCGAGGCGGAACTCGCCCGTCCGTTTGCGTTGACCGCCTTTCACTCGCATAGGCCACGGGACTCGGCGCGAATGGACGGTCTCCCCTTTCAAGGATTTGCGCCGGAGGGTATTTCCCTGGAGCGAATTCGCGCGCTTGCGGGGTCTTGACCTACCCCCACCGGCCCCGAAGGGGCGCCCTCAAAAAGCCGCGTCGAGCACGACTTCACCTTCGACGCCCACTTGATACGCCGAGACGCGGCGCTCAAAGAAATTCGTGACTTCCTGCACGTCTTGCAAATCCATGAAGGAAAAAGGATTGCGGACATGATAGCGCCTAGGCAGGCCTAGAGTCGTCAGGCGCTGGTCGGCGCAGAACTCCAGGTATTGGCGCATATCACGCAGGGACATGCCGGCAATGCCTCCGGAAAGCAAGTCTTGCGCGAAGCGCGTCTCGCAATCGACGGCCTCTTCTATCATGGCCGTGACTTCGCGGGCCATGTCGGCGTCGAAAAGTTCGGGCTCTTCATGGCGGACGATTTCGACCACGCGAAAAGCGAAAGCCATGTGGGCGCTCTCGTCGCGGAAAACCCAATTGGTGCCCGCTGCCAAGCCATGCAGCAGGCCTTTCGAGCGCAGGAAATACACGTAGGCGAAGGCGCCGAAGAAGAATAAGCCTTCGATGCAGGCCGCAAAGCAAATCAGGTTTTGCAGGAATTTCCGGCGTTGTGCGAAAGTCTCGAGGCGATCGAGTTGCTGTATCGAATCCATCCACTTGAGGGCGAAATCGGCCTTGGCGCGAATCGAGGGTATGGTCTCAATGGCGGCAAAAGCGGCGTGGCGCTCATTGGGATCGGGCAAATAGGTGTCGAGCAAGGTGAGATAGAATTGCACATGCAAAGCCTCTTCATAGGCTTGGCGAGAGAGATACATGCGCGCTTCGGGGGCATTGATATGCTTATAAAGATTGAGCACCACATTATTGCCTACGACCGAGTCGCCGGTGGCGAAAAAGGCCACCAGGCGCTGTATCAAATGCCTTTCGGCAGGCGACATTTTGCTGCGCAAGTCGCCGACATCGGTGGAGAAATCGACTTCTTCGACGGTCCAGGTGTTTTTCACCGCGTCGCGATACATATCATAAAATTCGGAATAAGCCATGGGCCTCAAGGTGAGGCACATGCCGGGATCGAGTATTCGTGCGGGTCTCGTGACTAAACTCATTGGCAGGCCTCGCAGCTTTCAGGATTTTCTAGGGAGCAGGCCACGGCATCGGATGCGGAAGTGTTTGCCGCCGTCGCCGCTTTCGGCATCGTAGCCAAAGCGGGTTCATGCGAAGAAGCCTGGGCGGCCACATTGTCTATGGTGGCCTTGGCAATGCGCGTTGCCGGACGTGAGCGCAGGTAATAAGTGGTTTTCAGGCCCTTTTTCCAGGCATAGAAATACATCGAGGAAAGTTGGCCGATATTAGGATTCTCGATGAAGAGATTCAGCGACTGGCTTTGATCAATGTAAGCCCCGCGATCGGCGGCCATGTCGACCAAGGAGCGCATCGGCAATTCCCAGGAGGTGCGATAAATGGTTTTCAAGTCGGCGGGCAAACCTTCGATGCCTTGCACCGATCCTTCTGCCATTTTCAATTGATTGCGAATGCTGTCATTCCAATGGCCGAGGGCTTTGAGTTCACGCACGAGATAGCGATTCACTTGCAAGAAATCGCCTGACAAGGTTTCGCGCTTGAACAGATTGGAGATTTGCGGCTCAATGCATTCATAGCATCCCGCGATGGAAGCGATGGTCGCGGTCGGGGCAATGGCCACTAGCAGGGAATTGCGCAGGCCACCTTGCATGATGCGGCGGCGCAACGTTTCCCAGCGACCCATATCGGAAGGCGTGACGCCCCACGCTTCGAATTGGAATTCTCCTCCCGCAGCGCGTGTCTCCTTAAAATTCGGATGCGCGCCCTTTTCCTGGGCCAAATCGCAGGATGCGGTCAGAGCGTGATAATAAACCTCTTCGGAAATGCGACGCGATAAATCGCGGGCCTCAGGCGCATCGAAGGGCAGGCGCATGTGAAAGAAAACGTCTTGCAAACCCATGAGGCCAAGGCCCACGGGACGCCACTTATTATTCGAACTTTTGGCGGTATCGATCGGGTAAAAGTTGAGGTCGATGACGCGATCGAGCTGGCGTATGGCCGTGCGCACGGTTTTGGCGAGTTTGGCGAAATCGAATACCGGTTTGCCGCCTTCTCCCGCTTGCAAATGGCGTCCGAGATTGATGGAGCCGAGATTGCAAACCGCCGTCTCGCCGTCGGAAGACACTTCGAGAATTTCGGTGCAGAGATTGGAGAGATGCACCACGCGCCCAGGCAAGGCGGTTTGATTGCAGGCGCGATTGCTCTTGTCCTTGAAAGTCATCCAGCCATTGCCGGTTTGGGCCAAGGTCTGCATCATGCGGCCATAAAGATCGCGGGCTTTCACCGCTTTGTAAGCCAGGCCTTCGCGTTCGGCCTGCTCATAAGCGGCTTCGAATTCGACTCCAAAGAGATCGGTCAAATGCGGTACGACCTTGGGATCGAAAAGGCTCCACTCGGCTCCTGCTTCGACGCGGCGCATGAAAAGATCGGGCACCCAATTGGCGAGATTGAGATTGTGGGTGCGGCGCGCTTCGTCGCCGGTATTGTCGCGGAGTTCCAGAAACTCTTCGATGTCGGCATGCCAGGTTTCGAGATAGACACAGCAGGCTCCCTTGCGCTTGCCGCCTTGATTCACGGCCGCGACTGAGGCGTCGAGAGTCTTGAGCCAGGGTACGATGCCATTGCTATGGCCATTGGTGCCCTGAATGAGCGAGCCGCGCGAGCGAATGCGGTGATAGGCAAGACCAATCCCGCCTGAGAACTTCGAGAGCATGGCCACGTCGGCGTATTTACGATAAATCGATTCGAGGCTGTCGGTGGGGCTGTCGAGTAAGAAGCAGCTTGAAAGCTGCTCGTGGCGCGTGCCCGCATTGAAAAGCGTCGGCGAACTGGGAAGATATTCCAGCGAAGAAAATTGGCGATAGAGTTCGAGTGCGTCGGGCACGTTTTCCGAGAGCGCGCAGGCGATGCGCAAAAAGAATTGCTGCGGGGTCTCGATGACCAGGCGGGTCTTGGGATGGCGCAAGAGATAGCGATCGTAAACCGTACGCAATCCGAAATATTCGAATTCGCGATCGCGTTCGGCGACTACGGAATCATTGAGCTTGCGGGCATTGGCCAGGACGAAATCGGCCAGGCGATCGTTGATGATGCCTAGCCTTTGGCCAGTCGCTACCGATTGCGAGAAGGCGTGAATCTCTTGATTGCGCACTTCCTTGTCGATATAGGTGGCGAGCAAGCGGGCGGCCAACCGGGCGTATTGCGGTTCTTCGGCGATGAGGCCGGCGGCGGTTTGAATCGACAGGCGATCGAGTTCGCGCGTCGTCGCTCCATCATAAAGTCCGCTAATGGTTTTGGTGGCCACGCGCAAGGCATCGGTGTCGGGCAAGCCCGCGCAGCAACGGCTCACGGCCCGCACGATTTTATTGACGTCTACCGGTTCAGAGCCGCCATTGCGCTTCTTCACGCGCATGGTGGTTTGCGGCTGCCCTTCTTCATTCCCGTCGTAAATGCTATTGCGGCCGTCAGAGGCCAAGTCTTCGTTTTGGGTATCGAAGAGTGCCGAAGCTTCGGACATATTTTCTCCTGAACGGGTGGCTTTGCGGTCGCAAAGCACTTGGGCAAAAGCGATAGGTGAAACGGGTGAGGTTTTGAGCTCCCCCAATATATTGTGGTTTGAAACCCGATGTCAACCTAGATGTGGTGGTTTTCGATTGTTTTCCGGGAGGTGAGCCCTAGGGGATTTCGTCCGGCTTGCCTTTTAGAATGGATTCGACACTGTCTTTCGGAAACTGTCCGCCCCAGGCCACAAAGGTGCGCATACGTACCTCCATAGCATCGCTACAATGATTCCCCAAGCAAACCGTGTAATACCCTGGGGCCAGCTCGACGCGATAGGTTCCCGAGTCTGAAAGGGGGACGCGCTGGCCTCGTTCATTATCCAGACGTGTGACCGTCACCGAGCCCCTCAGTGGCTCGACAATACGGGTGCGATTGCGTTCGTGGCAACGATCGCGTTCTTCCTGGGTTTTGTAGAGCGAATCGCAAGCTTCGGGTTTAGGCGGCAAATGATAGGTGGTAAAGACGCCGAAAAGCCCTTGGTGATTATGCACTTCGGGAGGCTTGACGCTGCAATTCCAGGCCCAGAATGCCAGATTCACTGCGGTGGCTAGAGATAGCCAAGTAGCGAGGCGACCTGATTTGGGTAGGAAAGTGGCTTTTAATTGCATGGAAATAGCATAGCAAAGCCTTGGCAATGCCTGCACTTGCAATATTTTACCGGTGATTTTGCTTTGCCCTTAGGGCATATTGAGCGGAAAGCGAAGCGGGACGGTGACGAATTTGGTGATACTTCCGCGATATTCCGTCAGTTTCCAGCCCAAGGTGCTGCGTGCCACATCCTCGTCAAATGCAGGGGTTGAGGTGGTGCTCGACACGCATTTGGCGCTGCGAATACGGCCATCCGGATTGATTTCAAGCCGAACATTGACTATGCCGCTGAGGCTAGGATAACCCAAACGATACCGCTCAAAAAGCCGTGACAAGTGTTCGGATTCGCGACCCGCGGCCTTTTGCAAGCTGCCTTTTAAGTCACGGTTGGCTTTCTCATCCTGGGGGCGGGGAATGTGTTTGACGGGCTTGGCCGAAGGGGGAGCCATGGCCTTGGCCGGCACATTCACAGGCTGGGGGAGGTGGGTTGCTGGCAGATTTTCGGGCGCCAGGGTCGGAGGTGGAGTTTGGCTCGCCTGGGAACTGGGTTCCGATGCTGGAGTCGGTATCGTCGCAGGTTCGACCGCGGTAGAAGGTTTTGCGACCGGCATTGGCGAAGGGCTTAAGGCCGCCTCCTCTGGGGTGGCTTCCAAGACTTCGCCCGTGGGATTGGCCCCGCGAGAGCCGCCGCTCAGGCGTTCGAATAAACCACTGCGAACCATTAAGAAAGCGGAAAGCGCCAAAGGCAAAAGCGTGCTGATAATAATCAAAATGACTTTTGACCAAGGAAAGCGCGGCGCGAGCAGGCCTTCAGGCAGGCCGGTTTTCAAATTCAAATCGGCAGGGGGACGCTCCAAGCCTATCGAAGTAGAGCGCGGGTTAGAGCCAGCCAGCTTATTCCAGGCCTCTACAGTCTGAGACGTGTGCACGGAGGTGCCAAGACCATTGCCCATGGTTTGAGACGATGGGTTTCCCGGGTTTATCGATGACGCATGGGATGGCGCCGTGGCATCTCCCGGATTTTCGGCATCCTCCTGCACATACATATGGGTGGCGGCATACTTTTCGTCGGTTAGGAATATCTTGGGGGGGCGTGCCGCTGGACTCGCGAAGGCATCGGCCCGGGTAGGCACTTCTGACGCGTCGCGCAAGGCCTCGGCGACATCGGCATCGATTCTTTGCGTTTGCTGCACGTCGGGGCTCATCCAACCGCCAGGAGGATGGGTAAAAACCTTGGCGACATTGGCGGGTTTACTTGGCTTCTCGATCGGCGCTGGCTTCGCTTCGGCGGTTGGGCCGGCGGCCTTCCATTTTTTCAAAGCCTCGGCTTGGGTTTTCCACTCGCTTTCCTGACGGAGCTTTTCCTCTTGTTCGCGTCTCGCCTCTTCTTCCATTTGCCGCTGCAATTTGGCGCGCACCCCTGCTTCGGGGCTGGGGGCGGGAGCTGCCGCGGGTACGGTGGCCGAGGGTAACTCTCCGGTTTCGGGCTCGATACGATTCCACGATGGGGATGCGATCATCATGGTGGCATTGAGCAAATCAGAAACATCACCGTTCTCGGGTGCATTCAGAATTGGCGGAAATTCTAGGTCCACCTCGGATAGCGGAACCATGGGCACAAAGGCGAGTGAGCTTGGACTTTCGCCCATGACCTCAAGTGCTTCTTGCGAAGGCATGGACATGGTTGCCGAATTCAAAACATCGTTGGGATTCAGGCGTTGAAAGTGCGAAATGGGCGGCGGTGCGGCGGGAAAGGCGGGACCGGGATCCAGGGGCTTAATGACGGGAGGCGTCGGCGGTTCCGAGTAGGTCGCTACTGGCGTCTCGCTAGTCGGAGGCTCTATAAACACGGGGGATTCTGCTTCTGGAGTCGGCTCCTCTTCCAGCAGGCTTTCCGCATTCGGACGAATTATTTCTGGTGGCAAAGGCGGAAGGGTCGGCCCTGAGGAGAGGGGAGGCATGAATCCTTCGCCGGCACCGGGCCGCGAACGGCCTTTGTCGCCACCCAAGCCTAGGCCGAGGATGTCCAGGGGAATTTCTCCTGAGAGGCGATCCCAATCGAGGCTATCTAGGTCGCGCGCCATACGCTCGGGGTGGTCTTGCGGACTTAAGGCCGAAACCAATTCGGTACGGGCCGCAGGGGCCAAAACCATGTCGGTGGCTTGGCCGATCTTAAACCAATCGGGATGGCTGCTACTGCCCAGGCGACGGCATAAGGCGGGATACAAATCGCTTAAGGTTAGCCCCTGTAATTCTTCACTTTGTTCGCGCCAAATCGCGGTGAAGGCACGAGTATAGGGGCCGACCGGCTTTAAAGCGCCTTCAGCATCGAGATGGGAGTGCAAGTGCAAGGTTGAGTCGCTAGCCAAGATGTGCTTGCCATTGCCGCGGCCGGTAAAGGCGCGTTCCAGGCGTAAAACGGGTTTGGGATCCTCTTCTTGGCGATGACCGGTAAAGACATGAAAGCGACAATCGAGCACTAAAAGTTTGTCTAACGCGGCGGATGCGTCCATGTGCATGGCCAAAACTCCGGCCATGACGGCCGTCGATTTGAGCCGCAGCCTATCGCTGTCACGCAGGCATAAATAAGCCTCACCTTGAGAATCGACGATGGCGTGACCGCCAAACCAGACGACGAGTAAGTCCTCGGGGTTTTTATTGCTGAAAAACCGCTCGATGGCCAAAAGCGTTTGTGGCATGGAATAGCCAGCCACGACTTCGACGCTCTGAAAAGCTCCGCCATCGGGATTGCGCAGCCAGGCGGCCAAAACGTCCGATCCTTCGCCCGGCAATGGCAAATGGGCGAATTTCGCTTCGCGATATTCGGGATTGGCGAGTAAAAGGGCGTAACGTTTTTTCATAAAGGACCTAAAGTTCGCCCGTCTTCTTTCCTTAAATCTCGGTGGTGGCGGCAAGCACCTGTTCAATGGTGGTTTCACCGCGCAAAACGAGGTCTATGCCCGCATGACGCAGGTTTTTCATGCCCTCTTTTTCGGCTTGATCGGAGATTTCTTGGGTGCCTGAGCCTTTCAAAATGAGCTTGCGCACTTCGCGACTGACGCTGAGCATTTCGAATATGCCCAGTCGACCGCTATAGCCCGTGCCATTGCAGGCCACGCAGCCTTCGCCCATGTGGAATTTAATGCCAGCCGAATCCTTCACGGGCAAGTGCAACTCTTCGAGCATTTCCGGAGGCGGGGTATAGGGCACCTTGCAACGCGGGCAAATGCGCCGAACCAAGCGTTGGGCGATGACCAAGTTCAATGAGCTCGCCAATAGCAGGGGCGGAATACCGATATCGGTGAAGCGGGCAATGGCTGAGGCGGCATCATTGGTATGCAAGCTGGAAAAGACCAAGTGACCGGTCAAGGCCATTTTGATGGCAATGTCGGCGGTTTCGCCGTCGCGAATTTCTCCGATGAGAATGGTATCGGGATCTTGACGCAGAATCGAACGTAGCGCCGTGGCGAAGCTCATGCCAATGGCGCTATTCACATGCACCTGGGTGATGCCTTCCATGTGATATTCGACCGGGTCTTCGACCGTGATGATATTGGTCGAGACATCTTTGATTTGCTGCAAGGCGGCATACAAAGTGGTGCTTTTACCCGAACCGGTCGGACCGGTCACGACCACCATGCCATAGGGCTTGTTGATATTCTCTTTGAAAATATCGAGTTCGTAATCGCCGAAGCCGAGATTGAGCATGCTCTTCTCGTAGGCTTCCTTATCAAGTATGCGAAGCACGCATTTCTCGCCCCAAATCGAAGGCAGAATCGACACACGAACGTCGACTTCCTTGGCGCCGATTTTCACCACCATGCGTCCGTCCTGGGGCAGGCGGCGTTCGGCGATATTGAGGTCGGAAAGAATTTTAATACGGGTAATAATGGCCTGATGGCTGTGACGGGGTGGCGACATCACGCGGCGCAATTCGCCGTCGACGCGATAGCGTACCACCAATTCTTTTTCCATCGGCTCGACGTGAATATCGCTGGCCTTATCGCGCACGGCATTGGCGATGAGCATATTCACCAATTTGATGATGCCGAGTTCAGCGCCCGCCGAGGCCGCCTCCTCGACGCCCATTTCCTCTTCGACTTTCTTGATGTACTGGACCTCGGTGGCGAGGTCGGCCATCAAGTCGCTCGCGCTACGGTGCGAAGCGATGTCGCGATAATAGCGGTCAATCGAAACCGTGATGTCTTCCACGGTACCGAGAATCGGGCGTATCACCAAGTCGGTGAGATCGCGCAAGTTGTCGAGCAACTTGAGATTGGTGGTGTCCACCATGGCGACGAGCAATTCGTTCTCTTGCCGCTCCAAAGCAATGCAATGGTATTCGCGGGCAATACGCTCGGGAATGAGAGCCACCACATTGAGATCGGCGGAGGCGAATTGCTTGGGAGTTGCTACCGGCACGCCCATTTGGCTGGCCAGGAAATGCGTTTTCTGGAACTCGTCGATATAGCCCAGGCTCACCAGCGTATCGCCGAGGCGCGACCCCGCAGTTTCCTTCTGATAGTCGAGGGCTTTTTTCAGCTGGAGCGGGGTGATGATGGCGTTTTCGACGAGTATGCTGCCTAAGGCCGGGGCCTTGCGCGAAAAGTCACTGCGCATGGAGCGCTTGCGCTTTTCAATGCGCAAGGAAGCCACATAGGTCTTCAATATTTTGCCAAGCTCCTGAGGAGGCAATGGCAAAAAGAGAATGTCGTCGACCGCCAATTCGGTCTTGATGTCCTGGATTTGATTCAGCGAACCTTCCAGGGCCACGGCCAAGACGCATGGCACCTTGGCAATGAGCTTGAGCGAGGCGATATCATGGACAAAGCTTTCGGCATTATCCCCCGGGCCGAATAAACACAAGGCAATATCACTTTGCACCTTGTCTGATCGCCCATAATTACCCGCGAATAGGCTAAGAAAGGCTCCGACTTCTGCCTCTTTGAGCATGGAAGCAAAGGCGGCCAAGGTGTCTTTACGATAGGCCAGTAAGGTGGTTTTAAGCGGCCCCTTTTCATCCGAAGTCGCGGAAATGGTAGCGGACGGAGAAGAGCGGCGACCGGAAGCTGTGGCCATCGGTACGGACCCAGAGGTATTCAGTGGGATGTCAGCGGCGGAGGCGGAGCCGGCGAGCACATCGCGTTCGGTTTGGGAATCCGATTTGCGTGAATCTTCAAGCATGGTGTTTTGGCCTATGATCTTTCCGAAGCCAGAGGGGGAAACCTCCGTTTCAAATCTAACTCAAGCCAGGGGGTGGATTTGGGCATAGGGAGGGAGCATATCCTGTTTTTTCGAGAAATTCGACCACTCATTCTATATCCTGGTAACTCCAGGTCAGGTAAGATTAAAATTCCCCCATGAGTTTTCTCATTGCCTTACTGACCCTCAGCCTCGCCTTTTTCTTCCTGAATCTTTTCTTTCAGCTCGCCAAGGTCGAGAAAGGCATTCAAAGCACCGTGGTTTTATTGGAAAAATTCATGGTCGTGCGCTACAACCTCAAGCGCGACAAGGGTGAGGCCGAGGCCACGGATGCCGGCGATAAGGCGACCCCGGCGGGATAAGAGCTGCCCCGAAGATCGCATACTCATCACGTCCGGTTAACTTTGCCTATCCAAAGCAAAGGACCGGGTTTTCATGGACAAGTTGATTCAGCAAATCGGCGGCATCGCGGTAACCGAACTCGCCAAGAGCTACGGGACCCCGCTTTTCACCTATGATCAGAGCGTCATCGAAAAACGTATCGCCGAATTGCAGAATTTCGACGTCATCCGCTTTGCCCAAAAGGCCTGCTCCAATCTCGCCATTCTCACTTTAATGCGTCAACGTGACGTCGTCGTCGATGCGGTTTCGGCGGGTGAAATCGTGAGAGCCTTGCGCGTGGGGTATTCCGCCAAGCCCACCGGCCCGAAGGGTGTGCCCGGCTTGGTTTTCACCGCCGATCTCTTCGATGACGATGTGAAGGCCCTGATTCGCGAACACCAATTGCCGGTCAATGTCGGCTCTATCGACATGATTGAGCAACTTGGCCAATTCGCCCCCGGAACCGAAGTCACCTTGCGCATCAACCCTGGTTTCGGCCATGGGCATAGCCGTAAAACCAATACTGGCGGCGAATGGAGCAAGCACGGTATTTGGCATACCCAGCTGGAAGATGCCTTGCGTTTGGGACAGCAAGCGGGCGTGCACATTGTCGGCTTGCACATGCATATCGGCTCAGGCACCGATTTCGATCACTTGTCCACGGTTTGTGATGCCATGGTGAAAGCTGCCAAGCGCTTCGGGCCCAACCTGCATGTTATTAGCGCGGGCGGCGGCTTGCCCATTCCCTATCGTAAAAACCAGTCGCGCATCGATCTCAAGGCTTACTATGAGCTCTGGGACAAGGCCCGCAAGCTCATTGAACGTGATCTCGGCCATCCCATCACCCTCGAAGTCGAACCTGGTCGCTATTTGGTGGCCGAGTCAGGCAGCCTGGTCACCACCATTCGATCGGTGAAAAAGCAGGGTGATAATTTGTTTTATGCCGTCGATGCCGGCTTTGATTGCTTGGTGCGTCCGGCCATGTATGGCAGCTATCATGAAATATCCATAGCCACCGCGGACGGCCGCGAACCCACGCGCAGCGTCGAAGCCGTGGTGTCAGGTCCGCTCTGCGAAAGCGGCGATGTCTTCACCCAGGAAGAAGGCGGCGTGGTCGTCACTCGTAAAATGCCCGAAGCCAAGGTAGGCGACTTTCTGGTTTTGCATGATACCGGCGCCTATGGCTCGGTCATGTCGAGCAATTACAATACCCGTCGCTATGCCCCGGAAGTGTTATTGCAAGACAGTCAAGCCGAAGTGATACGCGAACGCCAAAGCTTTGAGCATTTGCTGCTCAACGAACGCGTACCCGCGCGTTTGCAGGGGTAGGCCCCCGCCTCTCCGGGCTTTGGCCGGGAGAGGCGGAGTGTTAGAAGAGAGTATGCGGCTTCACCGCATTTCAAGCCAAGGTTAAGCGGCTTCCATTTCGCCTGCCATGAAGCGCAGGGCTTTTTCCTCAAGTAAAAATAAATCGTGATTTTCTTCACGAAGGACACCGCGTTTTTCCCAGGCCGTGAGCATGCGCGAAACGGTTTCACGCGAAGTGCCCGCCATTTCAGCAATATGCTGCTGGGTGGGGCGATGGCGCAGAATGAGGCTACGACGGCCATTCTCGTCTTTGAGGCGTACGCCACGCTCTTCGAAAAGCTGCCAAATGGCCGACGCGATGCGTCTTTCGACACGTTGATGGGCCAAGCAGGCGACCTTGCGATTGCTCTGGCGAAGGCGTCGGGTCAATTCGCAAAGCAAAGACCAGGATAGGTCGGTATTGTCGCGCAAAAGGCGCTGAAAGTCTTCGCGGCGCAGGGAAACAAGCTTGGAGGGTTGGGTGGCCCGTACCGATGCGGAATGGGGTGCGCCGTCCAGCAAGGACATGTCCCCGAAAAAATCGCCCCGCTTTAGGAGGGCGAGGATGGTTTCCTTGCCGTCGCCACCATCGAGAGTCACGGCGACTTCGCCTTCTGCCACTACATAAAGATGATCCCCACCTTTTTCGTTTTCGATGACCAGAGTCTCGCCGCGCAGGCAGGACTTCACCCTCGTGGCAGAGGCGAGCCGCAGGATTTCGCGATCGTCCAGAGCCGTGAAAAGATCCACGCCTTTCAGGGCTTCGTGGGCGGGAAATAAGGGGGTGGTATAGATGGAAGTTTCCATGATGTCTCTCCTGGAGCATTCGCCCGGGGGTGATTGGTGGTGCCGGGCCGCTTGATTCACAAGCAGCCATAGGACGTTTGATGGAAACGTCGGTGTGACGGTCGCACGGGTGAGACGTGATCTTGATCACTATTTTTCGCGGTGGGTTAAGCCATATTTGTTTTGGGAAGACGCGCCTTACCGAATCGGCAGCGGGCATTCTGAAATGCCCGAAGTCCGCGTTTCGGCCTTATCAACCAGGCAGCGGCGAATTATTCTTGGGGCTGGAGACAACGATGAAAAAAGTGATTGGATTTCTGATTCTGCTGCTGGTGGTTATCGTGGGTGTGGGTGGCTATTTCGCTTTCGGAAATTACAGCGAGGGCTTTCGAGCCGGTACCGTGATCAAGCTCAGTCATAAAGGCGTGCTATTCAAAACCTATGAGGGCCAACTCAATCTGGGAATGGTTCTCAATGAAGGGGCCAATGGCGCGTCGCAAACTGAAGTTTCGAATCAATGGGAATTTTCGGTGCCGCAAAAGGATACCGCCACCTTGAGAGCCCTTGAAGCCGCAATGCTTTCCGGACATCGCGCCAAATTGCATTATCAGGAAAAATTCATGCGCCTACCCTGGCGTGGAGAAACCAGTTATTGGGTAACCTCGGTAGAAGCATTGCCTTAGGTCGCCGTCGGCCGGAATGCGGCCCACCTTGCTGCTTTCGTCGCTAGCATACTCCCGATTTGCGATGCGCCTCGGTAGGCTGCGGAAAAACATTTCTCAATAGGATGATTGTTTCAGCACAAAGTGTTCTCCAAAAAAGAACACTTTATGCCTAGAACGCACCCAGGTCTGGTAAACCGTGCGGTACCTTGTTTGAACGTACCCGCGTGACGGAATTGAATCTCACCGAGGGCTGCCTTCGCGGCCTCGGTGAGATTCCAAGTTTTTACGGAGCCCTTAGTTTTTCGCGATGCGCATAGGCGGTCGCGCGGCCTTCTCGACAAAAGCCAAGCAAGGTCAGCCCCCAAGCTTGGGCATGCCGCACCGAAAGGCTGGAGGGTGCGCCCACGGCGGCTAAGGCGGCGAAACCGCCCCGATGGACTTTGGCGACGATTTCATAAGCCACACGTCCGCTCACGCAAAGTAGGGCCGGCCAGGAGGCATCGTTAACATCCGCTTGGGGGCCAATGAGATTGGCTGCCAGTAAATCGCCTACCACCTTGTCGACGGCATTGTGACGACCCACGTCTTCTTGCAGGCTTAGCAATTGACCGTCGGCGCCGAAGGCCGCGGCCGCGTGGCAGCCGCCCGTGCGGGCGAAGGTGTTTTGAGCGGCTAGCATGGTAGCGAAAAATTTGGGCAAGTCGCCGATACCCCAAAGCAGGGGCGCGCTGCGCCGAATTGCGGGCAGGGGAGGGCTAGGGGCCGTTTCCCATTCGGTTTTGCCGCAAAGCCCGCAAGCGCTATTCATGGTTAACACGCGCGTGACCTTCGCCGGGGCGAGGGAGGGTTTGCCGGCGCCGGAGGGCGGCATCACGGTGGCATTTTCACAGGCGATGGGCCCGGTCCATTCGGAGCCTTCGCTTTCGCTGCGTGACCATGCGAGCACCTCTTGGGCGCAATCGATGCGGCCTTCAGAGAATAGCAGGCCTAAAGCAAGGGAGCGGTCGGCACCGGGCGAGCAGAGGGTGATGGCTAGGCTTTCCTCATTCAAGCGAATATCCAGTGGTCTTTCTAAGGCCAAGGATTCGGAGGTCGGTGTGATTTGGCCGGCCTGATAAAGCCAACCTTCGGTCGGAGTGGAAAGGATGTCAGACATGGTCAGAAAGTGTAGGGAAAAATGTCCAATGGGTTGCAGAATCGAGAAATAAAAAGGGTAAAAGCTGGTCCTTTGGCCCTTAAAAAAATCGGAGAAAAGAGAGGTCGAAGATGGGCTGCGGATTGGCACGACAAACGCTAGGTTAGTCCCCTGTTACAAAATCGGCGGAGACTAGTATGAAAAAAACCGTTGTTCCTTCGAATGGGCATGAAGACTGGACCCAGGTTCTGGGTTTACTCGGTGAAGGATTTCGAGCCTTACGAGTTTTACCCCTTCTGGCCGTGATTCTTGCGATTTTGGCTTGGCTCGTCACCCATCAGCCTCGGCAACTCAAGTCGAATCAGGCTACGGCTTCCTGCGCGACCTGCCTCGACCAATAAAAGACTCAACCCATACGGGTAAGCGGCCAGGGAAAACCAGCCGCTTGTCGGATTGAGCTATTTCTTGGCGGCGTTTTTGCGAGCAATGAGCCAAAGAGCCTTGCCCCGACCGCTAGGTTCACCTTCCCAGCCTCCGAATAGCGCTTCCAATTTCAAGCCGTGGGCTTGCAATTGGCTTTCGATTTCGGTGACCGTATAGCTTCGCAAGCGAAGCCGCGTGGGATTACCCTGGCTTTGGCCGGATGCTCCCAAGGGCCGCGAAGTCAGGTCGAGCATGCCGCTGCGCCGATCAAAGCGAAAGCGCAGGCGAAACCAGGCGCCGTCGCGATGCACCACTTCCTCATCGGGAAGCCATTGCGCGATTTGATCGCGATCCAGAATTTTCAGGCCCATCCAGCCCCAAGGGGACAAGCGACCGGCCAAGGTTGGCAAAGCCTCGGCCACGGCATGGGTGTCACCGTAACCGAAGTAATGCGTCACACCCGTGATACGCTGCACCTGATGGGGAAAGCTCGCGGCCGCGGCCTGCATGGGGGCTGACGCATAAACCGAATGGCCTTCCCGGGCCAACCTGTCGCGTAAAGCAGGGTCGGTACCCAATTCCAGCACCGACATGGGCTGCACCAAAGCAAGAGCATTGCGCACGAAAGCCACGCGTTGATCGAGCGATCCCAGGGAATCTTCTTCGAGGCGATGCAAGCCGGTACGCCATGCCGAGGGGGTTTTCGGCAAGCGGAATGGGCGGAGAAAGGTGGGTGCTGTCATGATTTGCTCCTGACAGTTCAAACGGCGGAAAAAAGAAAAGGCCCGCTCTCCAGGGGAGGCGGGCCTTTTCCAAACCGGTTGAACCGATCGGTTAAAGGGGCCCGTCTCCTTTGCCTGCCGCATGTTTGCGACCCGACGCAGTGGACGAAATAGCCGATACAACGGCGCCTTGAGTCAAAACAACCATACGCCAGCACGCCTTCGGTGCGCGAAGGGCGAGTTTTAGGGTTGGGGCTTGGCTCAAAGAGCGATGCATATCACAAGGGTAATGCCGCTAGGGGCTTCGCGTCAAGGCCAATGGCGCACAAGGGCAAATCCCACGGAATTTATGGTAATATCGCGTGGAGGAATTGGATTTATGCGCGTCACCTTACCAGATTCGCGGTTTGCTCCCAAACCCGAAATTCAAACAGAAATTGCGAAAACCAATTCGAAATCGGCAATGCCGACCTTGCCTTGGTTACCTGCCGGCCATCCCGACGCCCCCTATAAAGAGCTGCCAACCGGCGCGACATCTCCCCTGGTCTCGGCCCCTTGCACGCAGAAACAATTAAGTTCCCGGGAATTCGTTGGGTGGCGCAATCAGCTGAAAATTCATCAGCTTCGTTTTCATCGCAAGGATTGGGAATGGGCCTTTATTTGCCAAGCCTTGCATGAGCGCGGCTGCATTGCCGAAGGCAAACGCGGCTTGGGTTTCGCCGTGGGCCGGGAGGGATTGCCCGCGCTTTTCGCTTCGATGGGATGCAAAATATTCGCCACGGATATGCCCACCGATGGGGCCACGGACGCCGGATGGATTCGTACCCACCAACATTGCGCCGAATTGGACGCCCTCAATTTGCGCGGCATTTGCCCTCCCGAATCCTTTCACGAAAGAGTGTCCTTTCGCCCCGTGGATATGCGGCATTTGCCATCCGATTTGACCGGCTTCGATTTTCTTTGGTCGTCTTGCTCCATGGAACATTTAGGCGATCTCGCCGCAGGATTGCGCTTTGTGCGGGAGAGTTTAAAATGCCTGGTTCCTGGCGGTATCGCCGTGCATACCACCGAATACAATTGCTCTTCGAATGGCGACACCCTTGATTCGGGACCTGTAGTTCTCTATCGTCGATGCGATATCGAAGGTTTGGCGGCAGAATTACGGCGAGAGGGACATGCCATGGAAATAAGCTTCACGCTAGGCGAGGAATTGGCTGACAAGCATATACAGAAACCTCCTTACACTCATGACATACATCTCAAATTGCAATTGGACCGCTTCGTGGCAACCTCCTATGCTCTGATCGTGCGCAAGGCTCAGGGATAGTTTTGGCTAGACCCTTCGGTCGCCAATCCCAGGCTTAGTCCCACCAGCCATTGATCGTGACTGGGCTTGGCCCAAGCGGCAAGGCGTAACCATCCGCGCCGGCTGCGGCGGTGTTCCACCTCGAAACGAGTCGTGATGCCCTTGGGTTGCCGCCCATCGCCCGCAAATCCCAGGCGGCAATTCCAACTGCGGAGCACGGCGCTGGGAAGGCGTGAATCCAGCGACCAAGTCAGCGGGCTTTCATCCCAAGCCATTCCGCGCAGCGAACCCCATTGCACATGACTGCGTAATTGAAGGTGCTTGCCCGTCCAAGCGGCGTCTTGCCGCCAGCGCATGCCTTGAACGGGTTGCGCAGACCGGGCTGGCCAAGACAAGGCTCCCAAGGCGCTGAAGCGCAAAGTCCACGAGTTGGAAGACCAAGCGAGAGTATTCAAGGCATGGGCCTCTTCCCAGTTGTCCTGGCCATTCCAAATGGCGCCGACCTGGGCGCGCCAAGCGAATCCAAAAGCCAGAGGCAAGCCGAGTCGACCTCCCACATCGGTGCGGCCTCGCGCGGGGGCGGGGAAAAGACTGTCCTCCTGGGTGGGGCTATACCGCGAGGCCGGTTGGGGAGTCCATGGCCAAATCCAATCCTGGCCGGCCCATCGGAGGTGAGCGCCCATTTCCAGGGAGTCACCGGAGCGGCGTAGCCAATCCGTTTGCGCCAGGGCATCGGCCTTCCAGGTGCCTTGCATGTTACGGTGACCCAGTCCACCCAGGGCCATAGTCCACCCCCGGTCGCGATCCGTATATGCCAACCCCTGGGCCAAGCTGGCTCCCTGCAGGGTTTGATCTTGCTCTAGGCGATAAGCCAGAGTGGCTCCGCTCCAGCGGCGAGAGCCGCCGCTTTGGCTCCAAGTCAAACCCACTAAACCGGCGTCTTGCACCGGAGCGGAACTTGAGCCGCGAAATTGCAATCGCTGCCAGGATCCCAAGGCTTGATAGCGGATTTTCCCCTGCGAACCTTCCAAGGAAAAGCCATTCAAGGCACGCTGTCGGCTAAAAGCGAGGGCTTGCATGGGGCCAGTTTCCACGCGCGCCGGAGACCAGGATCGAGGCATGCCTCGACCGAGTAAAAATTTCAATTCGCCTTGGCCGGAAGTGCTGGACAAGTCACCCAGAGTGAGGCGATAGTCGCCCTTTTGCCATCGGGCTTGACGAGCCATCACCGAATCGCCTTTCCATTCCGTGGAAAAGTTCAAACTCGCTGTTTGGGCTTGCCAGCCTTGGCGCCAGGGCTGATTCGAACTCTCAAAGCCGGGCGAGGCGGGCCTTTGCCCGCGCCAGGACCAATGCCAGTTGGGTGAAGCGACCTGCGCTTCTGGGGTTTCTTGAGGTATGGCTTGCCAGGCCGGTCCCAAGGCCCCCAGGGCATGGTCATCCCAACCGGTGGAATCAGCGAGTTCAAGCCAAATCGAATCGAGGTCGGATCCCTGGAATGAGTGTGTTGTCGCCGATGGAAGGGAGATCATGTCCTCCTTCGGGGCTTGAGCCGCGAAAATCTCAAAGCCACCGAGTAAGGCTATCCCGAAAGTACCCATCCGCCATGATTGAGGAGTCGTCATGCCACCGCCTATGATGAGGAAATTAGGGAGGCGGAGATGAGAGTCCTGTGCGTGGCATCACGCGTATGAATCGCTTTTTTCACAGCTTGCGCTTTCAATTGCCCGCGGTTTTGCTTGGCCTCTTCATTCTCATTTTGGGCTTATGGGTCCTGCTTTTCCGCGAAATCTCTTCGATTACCGGCAAAACAAGAACCTTGAATGGCTCCACGGAAATTTCCGATCGCGTCACGGAATGGTCGAATCACGTGGCTACTGCGGCGCGTGAGCGCACCAAGTTCATGACTCTTTCCAAGGAAGGTTATCTCGAAGGCTTTATCTCGGCCGCCGAGAGTTTCGAAAGCAGCTATGCCAGCATTCGCGACTTGTCCTCGCTGGGCTATTCCCACTCGCTCGATCGCCTGAAGGAATACCATGTCATTAATGCAGAGTATTTAACGCGCGCCCAGGCATTTGCTTGGGAATGGCGCAATAGCGAAAAGGTGAAAGAGGAGTTGCTGGCCCGCGTAGTGAAGCCCATGCCCACCGAGCCGTCCCGAGCGGCACTCAAGGAGCCGACCTCGTCCAAACTTACGCGTAAAACGCGACCGGGGGCGAAAGTCGGAGCCAAGCGGGGAGGGTCCAAGATCAAGCGAGAGGCAAAGCGGCCCCCTAACCCAGAGTGGCTCAAAGCCAAGGCGGAAAAGGTGCAGGCCCAAATGGGATTGGAATCCTTGGAGCGACGAAATAAGGTGCGTGATGCCAAGGCATCTGACGCGTTTAAGGCTCTCGAAGGTCGCTTACGCGAAGGCTTGCAGGATATTCAAGCAGAATTGCGCCAGGAGCGTATGGACAAGCAGCAAAGCTTGCGGGCCACCATCACGCGCGCCAAACATCGCTTGCTTTATTCCATGGTCTTATTGACCTTGATGCTGGCCTATGTCGCCTATATCCTGCAGTGGAAAATTCTCGGACCGCTTAGCCTGCTTGAAAATGGTGCGGTGCAAATAGGTCGGGGATTTCTCGATTTTCGCGTGCAAGTGCGCAGCCGAAGCGAAATCGGCGATTTGGCGGATGTCTTCAATACCATGGCGGACAAGTTATCGCGCTCGCGCGAAAATGATATGCGTCTGAAACGTCTTGACGCCATTCAACAATTAGTTCGCAGCGTGAATCATGAAATCAATAATCCTCTGATGATCATCAGCGGTAATGCCGAATACTTGCTGACCGTATTGAACAACAAGGACGAAGGAGTCAAGGATAAACTGGAAACCATAGTCACCGAGGTCAGGCGCATTTTCTTAGTGACCCAGCAACTCAAGGAAATCAAGGAATTAGTCACATCGAATTACACCTCGGATCAAGATCAAATGATTGACCTGGCCCGGTCCAGCCAAGTGGTGCGGAGAGCCTGGTGAAAATCCGGTGGGCCTGGCCTTGGCTTGTTGCTATGGGCTTGGTTGGCATGGGCTTGTCCGGCTGTGCGGGCGAGCGGCCAGCGGAGAGAAAATTTTCCTCCGCGGTGGCGCGTTCGGCAGAAGGGAATGATGAAGAGCGTAAAGTGGTCATGCTGCTTCGCGCAGGAGATGCCCAGCAGGCCTTGCGATTATCTGATCAAATGATGGAATTGGATTCTCCCGCCCAGCGAAAAGCCGGAGCCTATTGGAAGGCCGTCAGCCTGGTTTATTTGGGTCACCTGGACAGCGCGGTGGCCTGGCTGAAATTTCGCCGCGGCCAATGGGGTGGCGGCCAACGTGAGGCCCTTGCCGAAGTCTTATTGTTCACCCTTGAGACCAAGCCCCACCCCTGCAGGGAATCGGCGCTTGCTGCAGGAGACAAAGCCGCCCTGGGGCGGTTCGAAGCCATGGAAAAGCGGGTGACCGAGCTACAGGGCGAGGTGGATGGCTTGCAGCGGGAAAAGGTGCGCTATGAAAAACTGCTTCATGAATTGGATCATTTGCCTTAAAGCCAAAACCTGTATTCCTGCTAACTTTGGTGGACTATGGCTCCTGCTTCTTCTGATCGGCGCGTAAAATTATTCGACAACCTGAAAACCGTGGTAGTCAAGGTGGGAACGCGCATACTCACCAATGACGACAATAGCCTTTCCGAACCCTCCATGGCTCACCTGGTTGAGCAAATTACCGGTCTGCAAGATCGGGGCTTGGCCGTGGTGCTGGTGACTTCGGGGGCGGTGGGTTTGGGCATGGGTGTCTTGGGTTATACCCTGCGTCCCACCGAGTTGGCGGAAAAACAGGCCTGCGCCGCCATTGGGCAAATTCGCCTCATGCACCGCTATTCCGAGCTATTCGGTGCGCGCGGGCGAGCGGTGGCGCAAATCCTTTTGTCGGCCGAAGACTTTCGCGATAAGACACGCTTCAACAATATTCGTCATACTGTGTCGACCTTGCTTGGCAAAGGCGTGATTCCCATCATTAATGAAAATGACACCATCACCACCGATGAGATCAAGGTGGGTGATAATGACAAGTTATCGGCGGATGTCGCGCATTTCCTCGAAGCCGATTTGCTGGTCATTCTTTCCGACGAAGAGGGGCTTTTCGATAAGAATCCCAAGTCGCATGCCAATGCCAAGCGCCTCGATCTCGTGGAGCGGGTGACGCCGGAAATCATGGCCTTGGCGGAGGAAAAGCCCGGCTCTCGTGTTTCCGTGGGCGGCATGAAGGCCAAGCTGGTCGCTATTCGCCAAGCCACCGAGGCGGGAACTCCTTGCGTTTTGGCTCGAGGATGGCGCGTGCAATTGGGCGACATTGTCCAAGGCGAGGTGAATGGCACCTTGTTTATGCCCAAGCTGAATAGCATCAAGCGCACCAAGCGCTGGCTGGCCTATGTTTCGCGGGCTCGCGGGCAGGTGATACTCGATGCGGGCGGCGCCAAGGCCGTGCGCACGGGTAGGGTCAGCCTATTGCCGGCGGGTATTCGCGAAGTGAAGGGGCAGTTTCAGCCCGGTGATTTCGTCGAATTAGCGACTTTAGAGGGCGAAATTCTCGGACGCGGTCGAACGGCTTATAGCGCCGATGAAGTGCGGAAAATTAAAGGCCTTAAGAGCGGTCGAATTGCCGAGGTATTAGGCCGCCAAGGTCCGGACGAAGTCATACACCGCGATCGCCTGGTGGTTTATGACGGCTAGGCCGCAAACTACTTTTCGGTCATGACTGAAATCGCCCTTTATGCAAGTTCTCTGGGTGAGCAGGCCCGCCTAGCCAGCCGTAGCTTGCGCCTGCTTCCCGTGGCCAAACGCAATGCCGTTTTGAAACGACTCGCCAAGCTCTTGGCCTCCGAGTCCAAAGCGATATTGGCTGCCAATGCCGAAGATGTTATTGCCGCCAAGAATCAAGGCATGAACTCGGCCATGGTGGATCGCCTCACCCTGAATGAAAAACGCCTGCAAGGCGTGATTGAAAGCGTGAAAACCATAGCGGATTTACCCGATCCCCTGGGGCGATTGCTGGAAAAGCGCAAGCGCAAGGACGGCCTCAAGATCAAGCGCGTCAGCGTGCCGATTGGCACTATCCTTTTCATTTTCGAGTCGCGTCCCAATGTGACCATAGACGGCGCGGCGCTTTGCCTCAAGAGTGGCAATGCCGTGATATTGCGCGGAGGCAAGGAAGCGGCAAAAAGCAATGCGGCCTTTGGCGCCGTGATTGCACGCGCCTTGCGTGAAAGCGGAGTCGAGGAAAGGGCCGTGCAGCTGGTTAACAATCCCGACCGCAGCATAGTCGATCATCTTTTGGTCGACACCCGTAATCTCGACTTGGTCATCCCACGCGGCGGCGAAAGGCTGATTCAAGCCGTGGTCGAGAAAGCCCGCGTACCCGTCATCAAGCACTACAAGGGCGTCTGCCATATCTATGTCGATAAGACTGCCGATCCCAAGACGGCAAGCGCCGTGGTGCACAATGCCAAGGTACAGCGCCCCAGCGCCTGCAATGCCCTGGAAACCCTGCTGCTCGACAAAGGCCTCAAGCGCGAGGTCGCAAAGGGGATTTTGGAAGGGCTTGCCAAGGACAAAGTCGAACTCGTCGGCGATGCCGCCGCCATGGCTTTGCATAGCGCCGTCAAGCCCGCGCAAGCCTCCGATTGGGACGAAGAATATCTCGATTTGAAATTGGCGGTGAAAGTGGTCGCGGGTGTCAAAGAGGCTGTGGCGCATATTCATCGCCATGGCACGGGCCACACCGAAGCCGTGCTGGCGAAATCCCCCAAGGTGCAGCAGGCTTTCATCGAAGGCGTCGATAGCGGTTCGGTGATTGTGAATGCCTCCACGCGTTTTGCCGATGGCGGTGAATACGGCATGGGTGCCGAGGTCGGCACCTCGACCGACAAATTGCATGCGCGTGGCCCCATGGGCCTCGACAGCCTCACGACTTATCAGTGGATAGTGGAAGGCAAAGGACATTTTCGCCAATGAAAATCGACTCCGACAAAGCCAAGGTGCAGAATTTCGCCTGGTCGCTTTCCCCTGAGCGTGTTTCTGCCTTGGTGGGCTCCGCGAAATTCGATGACAAGGGTTTGATGACGGCCGTGGCCGTCGATCGCGCCCAGGGCGATATACTCATGATTGCCCATATGAATATTGAGGCCTTGCTGCAAACCTTGCGTACGGGCGTCATGTGCTATTGGTCGCGGTCGCGAGGCAAGCTTTGGGTGAAGGGCGAAACCTCGGGCAATTTGCAAAAGGTGCGCGAAGTCTTTATTGACTGCGATGGCGACGCCTGGGTTTTCCATGTCGATCAAGAGGGTGACGGAGCCGCTTGCCATGAAGGTTTTCGCTCTTGCTTTTTCCGCAAGGTGGTGGAAGGGCAATGGGTCGTGCAGGGTGAGAAGGTGGCGAAGGGGTAACCTGTTTTTGCTGATTTGAAATCGCCGAAACATATCCGGCCTCGGCAAATGCCTAAGTTCTGGGCGTGAACCCAATATCGCCCAGTACCAAAAAGAAAAAACCGTCCCTGCGGACCATTCGCCGTGCCTTCACAACCATAGTATGGCCGCGCCGTAAACTTTTATTGATGGGCTTATTGCTCATCGTCATCAATCGCGCGGCGGGATTGGTGCTTCCCGGATCCACCAAATTTCTTCTGGACGATGTGTTGCCGCATCGCGATATGGCCTTTCTAAAGGTTCTCTTGCTTGCCGTCGCTTCGGCCATCGTGATTCAAGCGGTGACATCCTATATCCTAACCCAGCTTTTGTCGGTGGAGGCTCAGCATTTGATTTCGCGCCTGCGATTACAAATGCAAAAGCATGTCATCGGATTGCCGGTGGGATTTTTCGACGGCACAAAATCCGGAGTGCTGCTGTCGCGCATCATGAATGATCCCGAAGGCGTTCGCAATCTAGTGGGCACGGGCGTGGTGCAATTGCTGGGAGGCTTGCTAACGGCCTCGGTTTCTTTCTTCCTACTTCTCCGCATCAATGCCTGGCTGACCCTTGCCAGCCTTTTTCCACTCCTGCTTTTCAGCTTGGTGTCATTCAAGGCTTTTTCCCGCATCCGCCCGATATTCCGGGAGCGGGGTAAGATCACGGCTGAAGTTTCCGGACGCCTCACGGAAACCCTGGGCGGCATTCGCGTGATCAAAGGTTTTCATGCGGAAGATCGCGAAGTGAAGGTATTCGAGTCGGGTGTCGAAACGCTTTTCAAAAACGTGCGCAAGTCCATGACCACGACGAGTCTGGTGACCAGCGCCGCCACCCTATTATTAGGCGTGACTAGTGTTTTAATCATGGGCTTCGGCGGGCATTTCATTTTATCGGGTGCCATGACCGTAGGCGATTTCGTCGCCTTTACCTTATACCTAGGCTTTTTGGTCGCTCCTATCGTGCAGATGAGCAATATCGGATCGCAATTGACCGAGGCCTTCGCGGGCCTCGATCGCATGGAAGAAATCCTTGCCCTGGAGCCGGAGGGCCGTGAACCTGAGCGCAAGCATGAATTCAAGGCTATGGTCGGCCATTTGGTTTTCGAGGATGTGCATTTCGCCTATGACCAAGGCAAGGAGGTTTTGCATGGAATTCACCTGGAGGCGAAGGCTGGCACGGTCACTGCCTTGGTCGGCAGTTCTGGTTCTGGAAAAACCACCTTGGCGGGTTTGGCCGCCTCGTTTCTACGCCCGACTCAAGGCCGAATTCTTGTCGATGGCGTGGATTTGGCGCTGGCAAAATTGGCGAGTTATAGGCAGCACTTGGCCGTGGTTCTGCAAGATGAATTTCTATTCGAAGGAAGCTTGCGCGACAATATCCTTTTTGGAAGACCCGAAGCGAGCGAGGAGGAATTAGCTGCGGCTGTGAAGTCGGCGAATCTTGGGGATTTCGTGGCGAACCTGGAAAAGGGCTTGCAAACCTTGATCGGCGAGCGCGGTGTCAAGCTTTCGGGCGGCCAACGCCAGCGTGTGGCCTTGGCCCGAGCCTTGATCGCCGATCCTAAGCTTTTATTTCTCGATGAAGCGACGTCGAATCTCGACGCGGAAAGCGAAATGCTTATTCAACAAAGTCTGGCCGGACTCATGCAGGGACGCACTACCTTCGTTATTGCTCATCGACTTTCCACCATTCGTCGCGCCGATCAAATCCTGGTTGTCGAAGGCGGGCGCCTAGTCGAGCGGGGCAATCATGAAGAATTAATTGCCCGCCAAGGCCGATATTTCGAATTGTTCACCTATCAATCCCGGATTTAGACCGTCATCGCAAGCCTGAGTTAAATGGTTTCCGGCCTTTCCTTCATTTTCGCCAGACACCGTATGCCAGCGGAAGGTTTGGGGCAGCGTTTCATTTTCTCGCGAGCAAGGCGGATATAATCATTGCGAGTGCGGCACTTTTCACTTACCCGCCTATGCCAGCGCTTGCCTTTGTAGGAATTCTTTTTACGGCATTGATGGGTATTGACCTTGGGGCATAGTTTGTCTATGGAGGTCAATTCGATAAGCCCCCTTATTCCCCCGGCATTTTGCTGAACGCCAACTTCAAAAAGACTGACTGAAGCGAGATTCGAAGAAAGGCGGACGGTATCCACCATTTCTCCAGCCACACCGACTTGGTAAGCGTTATTGCGTATCCAAAGGTCTACCGTGAACAATAGGCTGGGGGAATAATTCGTAGACGTCTCCTCGAATTGATCGAATTCAACGCCATTATTGGATCCAAAGAGCTCAACGAAGACCTTGCTCGGTGCCATGGTGTAGCCCACATTCACAAAGACGAAATTTTTATAGGTGCCATTATTGTCGGCATTGACCATGAATAGGGCGCCGCTTTCGGCCAAATTACTTTGGGATGGGCTGGTGAGTTGCAAGCGGTTGGAAAATCGCACCGCGGTGGTGGATTCAATGGTCACCGGGCAGGGAGTGATATAGTCAGCGGCGGCTGAACTGGCGCCTTCGCGCGCAAAGAACCGGCCATTTTCAACTACGTGATCCCCGTCACCGACCCACAATGAGGTATCGAAAAAATCCCATGATTCAGTGATCACGTTTTGCTGCACCGAGCAAGACGGACGGTCATTGTCACGAGGTTCGGAATGGGATTTCGGCAAGGGCGCCGTAGTGAGTGCGACCAAGGGGTCTCCGCAAACCGCATTGGCATCCAATATTCGGACCTTGACCGAGGGCAGGGGAGGGGGGGTGCTCTCCGTGCTGTTTTGCGTGGACAAAACCTGAAAGGCCACCTTTCCCAAATTGGGTCCTTGAATATTGCCACTGCGCGTGGCGTAATTCATGCGCACATCACCTTGCAGTACTATGCCGCAAACCGACTTGCCTTCCAACCTGGCTAAGCCCATGGCCCGGAGGGGGGCTAGCTGAGGTACGTTTTCCAGCAAGGTTTCCTTACGGCCTTTGGCGTCGGGCTTGCCGAGTCCTGGGCCGGCTTCGTAATAATTACGCAGGCCATCGCCAATATCAGGGCCTGCGCTTTTCCAAGAATAGCGTACGCTTGTCGGAGCGAACCAGCCTTCGTCTCCCACGGTGCCTGAAGACAAGGTGATTTCATTGCCGATATTTTGCGAGAAATAATCCAAGGTATAACGGCTGCCAATGGCCGCACTGTCGGCATTCACATCCCTAATGGAAAATCGATTCGGTAAGCTTCCGGGACTAATGGCATCCTCATCAAGTATGAGCAAGTAAGTTTCAGGCTGACAGGCTGGACTGCTTCCTTGAGCCCGCATGGCCATGGCTGAAGGTTGGGATTCTCCAGGCGCGGAATAATTGCATTGCAGGAATAAAGCGCCCGATCCTAAACCGAGGCCTAGCCGAGTGAAGCCAATGTGTAAGTTCATGAATTTCCCTTTGTCCCAGTTTTCGTAGCTTGCTGGCGGTTGGCATACTATGACGGGGATGGAGAAAAAATTCAATCGCGGTATTTGCGAAGGTTGAAATGACTGAGGTCAACAAAAAAGAATTTACGGTTGATCTTTTATGCGCCACTCAATTCAGACGATCATTTCCGTGATATAAATAGCGATTTTAATTCTTTTCCGACAGCCAGGCCACGCGCAAATATTTCACATTGTCCTGGGCTAGGGACAACAATTTCGCATTGCCCTGAAAGCGCCGGTTTAAATCGGCATATTCCTTTTGGCCAGGGACAAAGGCATGGAGGTTGAAATTCGGCACCGAAGCGACAGCCGGATCGGCCAGGAGTATGGCGGCGCCGTCGCAATAGAGCAAGGACCAATTCTGCCGCAACAAATAGGCGGCTAAAGGCACATAGCGCCTGTCTTCACCAATGGGTAATAAAGCTTGGGTCAATCCGTGTCGTCGGCGATAGGAATCGAAATGATGCGGATGATCGACGACGCTGATAAATTCGCGATAAAATTCCGCATTGCGCAATATCATGCGCCCGTCGACAAAGGGTTTCACATGAGGCGTTAGGCGAAAATCCATGTAGCCACCAAAGCGCAATTCATTAAAAATTTGACCCGGCATGGGATGGGCGGCCAAGAATTCCGAAGCCTGTATTGGAAATCGAAACGGCGTGAGTAGGGTTCCAGGTAATTCATATTCCCAAGCCCGTTTCAGAGGCACGAGATAGAGCAAGCCCACGGCTATCATCCCCAGCCAGGCATAGCGAAGGGGCATCGTCGAAACGGGCCTCTTCGCATATTCTTGGAGGATGCCGAGGTTGCTAACTCGGCCTAGTATCATGATTAAGGCCCACAAAGACAATGGCAAATTGCGCTGGGCCATGAGACCTAAAACTCCGAAAGACAGAAAGACAAGACCATGACCCCAATCACGGCGCCCCGCCGCATCGCGCCCGCGCAGCCAAGCCCATGTGCCTAAGGCACCCAAGAAAATCCAGGGTAACAGGACTGTGACCTGGCCTTGGGCGAGAGTCCAAAGCGGGAGATTCTCGGCGATTTCCGAGGAGAAAATATTGTCCGGTGTGGGCACGATGCGCGCAAACAAGGCGAGTGGAAGGGCATAACCCTGCCAGCCATAGGGATTGGCAAAGCCCGTTAGGAGCAAGACGATAAGGAGAGCCCACCAGGGTCGAAGAAAAGCCCCCATGCTTCGCCCTGGTGCTTGGGCCTCGCGCCTTTGCCAGGCTTCACCGAAAACCAAGGCGAAAACCAGGACCAGTCCCAGGGGAAAGAGGCCTTGCACATTGACCATGAGGATTTGCAGCGGCAATATTCCCCAGCGCAGCCACTTTCGTCCTCCGCGAAAAGAAAATTGAATCAAGGCATATTGCGCGCTCAGAGCGAAGAGCGTAATGACGAGCGGGCGCATGTCGAGAAAATAACGCACATGGTAAATGCCAAGCGCTGCTGCAGGGAGCAGCCAGGCGGCATTGCTGCGTCGCAAATGCGGCCAAAGCAAAAGCCCCAAGCTGGCAACAAGGATGGCGCATTTAGCGAAGACTAGTGCGAATGCTCCGCCTGCTTTCCAAAGCAGTCCGACGAAAATTTGAAAGCCCCATTGCAAATCGAACCAGGGGGCGCCGAAAGAGGAATAGCAGAAGGGATCGGTGCGGGGCACAGCATGATGCGCGGCCATCCATTGCGCCGTGGCCAAATGCCACCAGATGTCGGTATCGGTGAGCGGAAACCAAAGGCAAAACCAAGCCCAAAGCGCTAGGGCCGGCAAAAGCACAATCAGGGCAAATCCTCCAATTGCCATCCTTTGGAGCCGAAGCGCAAATCGCGCTCCACAAATGCCCACACGACAAGTTTTTTATTCGCCAGCATTTCGCCGCGTCGCGCCAATTGCTGTCTCACTACGGTGGAGGCACCACCATCATTCACGATAGAGGCCAGGGGCTGATTGAGGCGATAGGCCACGTGGGCGATAATGCCCGCGCTTTTCGGAGCGTCGGTTTGGTAAATGCGTGAGAAGCTGTCGCCCAGCCATAAAATCGGTGACGTCGCATCATCTTGATAAGGCGCCTTCGCCAGGGTGTCCATGACTTGCTGGGCCGTAACCTTTTCGTTACCCCATATTTTACGACGATCCGGTACCTTGGTCATTTCGGCGATATCTCCCCAGCGCTCCACTTCTTGGTCTTGGAGGGCATAGCGCAGGGCTTGGGCCGTATCCGGTGCCAAGTTCAAATGGCCTATGGCTTCGGCAATGACGCCGGCGGCGACTTCCAGGCCACGTGGGGTCCAATGCGTGTCATGCTTGAGATAAAGCTGGGGATAATCCTTGGCCTTGGCTGCCATCAAAGGGCGGAATAAATCCACCACATGAAATCCGCGCCCGCGCAAATCCTCTAGGAGTTTCAGGCTGGGGGATTCGGGTTCCCCGTCGAGATTGCGCCAGACCTTTTCCGGATAAATCGAAGGTTTTCCGGGAATCGGGACCAAGAGTAATTCCACGCCCCGAGCTTTGAGCTTGTCGCGAAAGTCGATGATGGCAACCAGGGGATTGCGCAAATTGACGCGCCGGCCCGCAATCACGGTATCGAAAGAGCCCTTGTAAAAGCGCGTATCCGTGTACGGTGGTTGCAGCAAATAATCCACATCCTGATTGTAGAAGAGCCACCCGTCGCGGCCTTGCACCGATTTGGGGGCGGTTTCGCCCAAGACATCGTAGCGAAGTTGCAAGGTTTTCGGCCGCAGCCATTTGGCGAAAATGCTGCGGTCCTTGCCGGTTTCATCCCAGTGATGGAGGTTCTTTTTGGTGGGCGTCTGGGTGAAAAGATCGAAGACATGCGGGACTTCCTTGTCCACCGCGATTTCTCGCCCCGCTTGAATCAACGGAAAGCCCGCACATACGGCCAGCAGGGAAAAAACAAAGGTCCATTCCAGTTTGCGCATGCCGCCTCAGAATTGGAAATACAGGAAAGGATTGAAGGCCTGGGTATACATCATGACGACTGCCGCCAGAAAAAGCACAAAGGACACGGCGTATTTCCCCCAAGAGAGCGATTTGGCGAATTCATAACTCTGCATGGGCTGGGCGACAGCGATGGCGCAAATCGCCATATTGATCACATCATGAAATCTGTAGATTTCGGCGCCAAGCATGCCAGCAAAAGCGCTGGGTGTGGTCAATCCGAACATGCTTCCCAAATAATGAAAAGCATGGGGCAAGCCATCGGCTCGGAAAAACACCCAGGTGATGAGGATGACGAAAAAGGTGATGCCCACGCGCACTTGCCTCGGCAAATTGGCATAGAAGGGCTTTTTGCCGCCCCATCTTTCCAGGCCTAGCATGGCGCCATGAATGCCGCCCCAAACCAGGAATTGCCATTGCGCCCCATGCCAAAGCCCGCCTAATAGCATGACCAAGGCCAAATTGATATAGGTGCGAACCTCGCCTTTGCGATTGCCGCCGAGCGGGACATAGAGGTATTCGCGCAGCCAGGTCGAAAGGGATATGTGCCAGCGGCGCCAAAAATCGGTGATGCTTTCACTGTGATAGGGCGCATTGAAATTGCGAATGAGTTCAAAGCCGAACATCATGCCCAAACCCAAGGCCATCACCGAATAGCCATTGAAGTCGAAAAAGATTTGGAAGGCATAGGCCAATACGCCCCACCAGGCATCGAGGGTATGCGGAGATTGCGCAGCGAAGGCGGCGTCGGCGATTTGCCCCACGGGATTGGCCAGCAATATCTTCATGGCAAAACCCAGGAAGAAAAGCAGAACGCCTCGGGCGAACAAGTTCAGGGAGTGCGAGCGCGAATGCAATTGCTGTGAAAGCACGTTATAACGAAGGATAGGCCCAGCCACCAATTGGGGAAAAAGCGAAACGAAGCATGAAAAATCCGCAAAAGACTTCACCGGCTTTTCACCGCGATAAACATCGATGACATAGCTCATGCTATGAAAGGTGTAGAAGGATATGCCCAGAGGAAAAGCGATTTGCAGCACGCTGAAAGTGGGCTGCCCGACCATGGCTAATAGGTGATTCAGGTTTTCCTGGGTAAAGACGCCGTATTTGAAAACGCCGAGCAAGCTCAAATTCGACACCATGGAAATGATCATGGCAATGCGCCTATGCTTGGGGCTAATGCCTTCGCGCCCCAAATAAAGGCCGCAGCAATAGTCGAAAACATTGGTAAACATCATGGGAAGGACGAACCAAGGCTCGAACCACGAATAAAAGACATAGCCCAAAACCGTGAGCCATAGATTGCGCAACCAGAATTGCGACTTGCCCGGTTTAGGGTTTTTCTGATAGGGGATCAGATAATAGACCCCCAAAACCAAGGGCAGGAAATAGAAGAGAAAAACGTCTTCCGTGAATACCATGACCGTCCTTAAGCGATACCGGGTTGAGCCGGATTATTCGAAGAAAATATCCGGCCAGCGATCATTGCCACTGTGAAATGTAATCCGTGTCGCGGTTTCCATGGATTCGCCGACTTTCCAGAGATAAATCTCATAGTCAGCCAAATCATGATCGTGGCCACGCTGGGTTGCGCCCCAAACCAAATAATCTCCCTTGGGCGAGAGGCGAGGAAAGTATTCGTGAGAGCGGCGACCCGGTATATCCATGAAGACTACGCTCTTGCCGTCGATTTTGCCGCCATCAATCTTGCCATGCGTGCCATCTTCCTTGAGTTCGAAGGCAAAGAGCTGGGTGCCGCCATTACCGGTTTCATTGACGCGCACGCCGCGGCGTGAATTCGGAAAAAAGCTGAATTCGCAGCCCACCCCCGAGGTGAAATACTTGCGTGTTTTCAAATCAAGTATGCCGGTTTCGCGTTGACTGCCACGCAAGGTGATGCCCAGGAAACGACCATCGTCGGTAAGGCTCGGGCTTTGGGCAAGGCCACCTTTGAAATCCTTGGCGCCATCCGCCACCACGGTTTCTCCCGTGCCATCGGGCTGGCAAAGAAAGACCTTGAGGCCGCGCGAATACAAAATCGACTTCCCGTCGCGCGTCCAAATCGCCCATGTTGAATTGGGGATAAGCAGTTTTTCACCCGTGCCATCACTATTGATGACCCATGTGTCCCATCTCTCAGGGTAATTCGCGTCGGTTTCTATGGTCCAGTCCAGCTTGGAACGGTTGAAAAGGACTTGCTTGCCGTCCGGTGAGAAGTGGCTATACCAATCGGTTTTGGGTCCCTTGGTCAAGGGTTTGGCATCGCTACCGTCGACATTCATGATATAGATGTCGTGATTGCCGTCGCGCGACGTGGACCAAATGATTTTGCCCTTGAGTCCCTTGGTCAAGGCCTGAATTTTGGCAGCTTCTTCGGCCTCGATCTTACCAGGTTTCCCCTTGGGCGGTTGGGCCAAGGCCAGTCCGCTCAAGGCACAAAACCCCAGGGTTGCGACCGTCCAAAATTTTCTTCCTAGCGACATGTTTCCTCCAAAATCCAATAGGTCATAAATTTGCCTGATTCGAGACGATTTTTTCACCTGTATTTGCAAAACTTCGGCATTAAGTTGGGCGCTCCAAGTCATGAGGTCCCAAGTTGAAAGCAAAATCCATTTTTTCTGCTGCTCACCTGCCAACCACCGCCCTCGCCGCTGCCCTATTCAGCGCCGCTGCCTTGTGGAATGGCTGCAATCAAACCGAGTCCACTCCCGATGACGGCGTGCTCATCAATATCCAATCTCCCAAAGGGGGCGATGTTTTCAAGGTGGGTGACACCTTGACCGTGAAATGGACTATCAAGTCCGTGGAAAACGGTATTCAGGCCGTGGATCTACTGATCTCGCCCGACGGAGAAAACTGGATCTACATGAAAAGCGGCGGATCTTTTTATCCTGCGGATCCCGGTTTTGGAACGTATAAATGGAAAATCAAGGATACCGTGTCTTCTATCGGCGTAAAATACGCCCTGGTTAACTGCAAGAAATGCCAGATTCGCATTGAAGACTATTCTCACCCCACCGATCCCCTGAAGAACCGAACCACGCCCGTCTTTACCATTAATCCCTAAGGCTTGGGTGCCTATGGCTTCGGTGCCATTAAGGCACCAGGACTTGTAGGCGGCGACCATTCGCTCCGAACAAATCCTGGTGAGCCGAGAAAATCTTGAGGCCTGGCTTAGCGCGTGAAATCGTCACGGCCTGGGCGGCCTCACCACGGAGTGGCGAATACCCTGATTTTATTGATATTGCCGTGCCGGAAGGTGGCGGCATCCAATTCTTGGTTTTGATCATGTCGACGACACGCTTGGCTAATTCTGGCTGCCCTACCAGACATGTGTAGTGGTGATCGTCGGCCATTTGTATGCCAACAGAATTGATGGTCGCGGACACATTCAATTTGGAAGGAATGAGCTTGATCTGCGCATCCACTAGGGTGGGCCAAGGCATGCTTAGTGCGAATTTTCCCGTGGATCCCGCTTCATATTCGGCCATGATAAAGGGCAAATTGGGCGCACCCAGATCCGTCCGCAAGTCGGTCACCATTTGCTTGGCGTCGTCGGAAAAACTGCGGCAGGTCTCTTCGGACGTTCGCGTGGCATCCACGGTACCGAGCATGCAAATCACACCGGCTAAAGTCACATCATTCTGAATTTCTTTTGCAGCGATGACGATTTCATTGTAGAGCTTGGCGCCCTTCCAATAACGATTGCTGTCGGCTTCGAAGCCTGAATTGTTATTGCCTGTATTCACGCCCTTCAGGGTGCAGGAAACCGTAGCCGTGCTGACCACACCGAAGTTGTAATCGGGATAGGCTTTGGCCAGAGTTTTCAAAAAGGGAATGCCGAGCCCACCTTCACCTCGACCAGAAAGTCCATTCACGCTATTTCCGGGGGTTTCCTTGGCGGCTATC
>JAYUVP010000352.1:0-4837 GCA_043753995.1 Fibrobacterota bacterium | reverse complement strand
GTAAGGCAATCAAGGGAATGAAGGCTGGCCAATCCACGCGATCATGCACTCCCAAGGTTGTGGCCAGAGCCATACCCGCCGCCGTGGTTGCGGCACCGCCAAGCAAGGTCCAAATCGCACTTCCATCTTCCTCATCTACCGCGCCGGTGAAATAGGAAGTGAGGGCCGAGCCCACCCATAGTGCTCCGCAGCCACCGTAAAAGGCCCCATGAAAATTATCGTAGCGTATGCCGGAAAACCCCAAAGTCCCGTTTTTCGCCTTATTTCCGCGGATAGCCGATTCCAAGCCACTCCCGATAAAAAAGCCCAAGGTTCCGGCAACCAGGCCCCCTAAAGCGCCATACCCATATTCGCGTAAGGCCAAGGAATGATCGTTGAAAATCGCTTTGTCCGCCGCCTTGCCAACCTCCAAGCCATTCGCTTGAAAATCATTCCAGTCGAATTGAGCGGTCGAGAGTGAAGGTGGAGCCAAAGAAAAACTTTCATTGGCTTCACTCACTACGAAAAAAAGGGCCGAAAGGCCCAACACCTTCATCCACATGCCAGCCATCCTAATTGAAGCAAAAACCAATGGGGCGCTTAACGGAGCCACGGTCGATTCTGCCGGAAAAGATTCAAAAGTAGTCAAAGGCCTCGGTCACCCATCATCATGTGTTCCAATCCGCACCAACTTGAAGTGGAGGGGTGCACCCGCACTTTAGGGTAACTGGCGCGATTCGGTAAATACCAAGAAACCGTCCTCAAGCCCCGTCCTTCTGACGAGATGGCACATGGGTTGCGTATCAAGGAGGTGATCGGAGAACAGTACCATGATTTTACGACAATTCACCTGGCCCGGCGATTTGACCATGACCCTCATCGGTGGGAAATGGAAGCCCTTGATTATTTACCACCTCCTGAAGGCGCCTGGACGTCGGTTCAATGAGCTGAAAAATCTCATGCCCGGCATCTCCGCGAAAATGCTCGCCAAACATTTACGCGAGCTGGAGTTGGATGGCTTACTTATTAAGACCAATGAAGTGAGCACCGGTGGCCGCATTCAATACACTGCCACGGAAAGAAGCCAAAACATGGCCCCCGTTTTAGATGCCATGTATCAATGGGCCCGCCAAAACGGCGATGCCTACGGAGATCCGGGCCAATCGCATGCCTATCCAGGTTTTCAACCGGGAGCGGGTCAGCTATTTGCCCAGGCTCAAGTCTAGAGCTTTGGCGAAAGTAGATCGGGCTGGGGTGCTTTTTCCCAATAAAGGGTCATAAAGTTGCAAACCTACGGGACAATGCCGTTGTCTTACTGATACAATGGATATGTCCCTAGCGGAGGAACTTGTGATACATCAGCCTGATTTCATTTCCGAAGCCCTTTTCGTCTTTTCCGGCATGGTCCTTTTGATTTGGGTTTTACCCAGCTGGGTGCAAAGACCCGGTAGCTTTCCTGAAGACCGTGAGAGTAATCAGATGCGACGACACCTTAAGGGCCATTTCTAAGGAACGGTGTCATTACTTTAACGGGATATGTCCCGTTTTTTAGAGGTGGTAACGCCTCTTTTTCGTTTTGCGATCATTCTGCTTTCCTTCGGGGTGGTGCTTTACCCCTATCTGGGGATTAATACTTCTCAGCCAAACCCATCGGTAGTCAAGAACTCGACTTCACTTCCAAGTTTCACTGACCTGCAATGGTTAAGTCCTTTTTCTAATAGCCTTTCCCTGGGTTATAGCCATGGGCGCCTTTTCGTCTGGGATAGCTCAGGCCAGATCCTTCATGATTCCCTTTCCTTTCAAGGTTTCGGCTCCTTTATGGAACGATGGTTTCCGGTGAAAGAAGAAAACAACTGGGGGTATTTCGACTTGAAAACCGGGCAATATCTCCTTTCACCCCAATTTCAAGAGGCAGAGGCCTTTCACGAAGGCTGGGCCAAGGTTTGCAGCGCTGGGGTTTATGGTTTCATCGATACTCTTGGTCATTGGCGAATTCCCCCACGTTTTGAAAATGCGCGAGATCGATCCCATGGCCTGATGGGCGCCTTGGCAGGCAATGCCGAAGAAGGTGCCTGGGGGTTCCTCGATAGCAATGGACGATGGGATATTGACCCAACCTTTGTATCCATTCTTGATGATTTCCAGGAAGGTAAAGCGGTGGTTACCTTGCCCGGCTTGACTGAAGCACCGGTGGCTTTCATCGATAGTTCAGGGGGACTCGCCATTCCTCAAACCTTTCGGGCAGCAAGGGGATTTCAGGAAAATTTCGCCGCGGTCCAATGTGGTTTAGCGAACTCGAAATCTTCTGATGCCTGGGCCTTATGGGGTTTTATCGATACTTCAGGGCAATGGCTATTGCCATGCAAATATCTAGAGGTTCAGGATTTTCTCAAGGGGAAGGCCTTGGTTCGCGCTAATAAGTTGTACTGGGAAGAAGTAAATGGGCTAGGGCAGGTCGAAAGGCGATTCCCAGACCATTGTCGTCCTGAATTCCGGTTGGAGTGGATTCATTTACAATGCCCTGAAGGAGAAAAACTTATCCCATCGCCGTCGCCCGAACTTTCGGGTTTTTTCCGCACAATTTTGCCATTAAATCTTAAATGGATTGCTATCCGAAACGACTCTCAATTAGACTTTGGTATTTGGAAGTATCCCTGGCGATTTGAGAGTGCTCTCTCTAAACGCTAGCGGTCTGTTTCCCCAATTTTGTTTACCCTCACCTCAATTTTTTAGCGGAATGCAGAGCTCAAATGCCCCTATTTGCTTAATATAAGGCCAGGCCTAAGGAATTCGCGTGTATTGGAAAATTCGAATTCTTGGACGCCAAGGGGCATTATGAATCGGAGTCTATATCCACAACTTTTTAACCGCAGTTTGTGGGGTATCCTAGCAGGTTTAACATCGCTGGGCTATTCTCAACCAACGCCTCCGGGATGCCAGGCCGTCACCAATGCCAATTTTACGGTCACGGAAGTTTTTAATCTGCAAGGCAATAACGGTGCAAGTGTTGGCGATGCCACTCTAAGTGAGCCCACGCAAATGGATTTGCTTGGGGTTTACACGGGCACTACCCTAACCCACGTGGATATTTATTTCGTCGAGCGTAAGGGCAAGGTGAAGTGGTTTGACGGCGCCGCCAAAAAGATCAAGCAAATCGGAAATATCGCCGTTCATGGCGTTGATGATAATGGCTTGATGGGAATTACCCTGGACCCAAAATTCACGGAAAATCGCCTGCTTTATCTTTGGTATACCCCCAAGGTGGCCAACAATAACACGAACCGGCATTTGAAACTCTCACGCTTCAAGGTGACGACGGACAATACCTTGGACATGGCCAGCGAGCAAAACATGCTGGATATTTTGGCCAGCAAAACGGACCAATGGCATACGGGTGGCCCGATGGTATGGGATGCCTACGGCGACTTATGGATTGCCGTTGGAAATAATACGCGAGACCTTGACGCCACGACCTTTTCGCAATATTCCAAAACGGATAGCTCGAACAGCGCCGAATGGGGTCCCTCGAATACAGCAAACATGCGCGGCGGCTTTTTGCGAATTCATCCGGATGTCACTGACAAAACGGGTAAGGGTTATACCATACCCGCCGGCAATTTCGGTGAATACTTCGCGGCAGAATTCGACAAAACTTCCGACCCACGAGCTGCAGAATATCGCAATAAAACCAAGGTTTTGCCTGAACTTTATATCAAGGGTACGCGCAGCAATTATTCCATCTCCGTGCATCCCACCAAGCGCTGGGTGGCTTGGGGTGAGGTGAATTATGCGAGTAATAATGATGAATTCAATATTTCCAGCAAGCCCGCTTTCACCGGCTTTCCCTATTTTCACGGCAATAATGTCCGTATTTTCGGGCAGCAAGAATCAATGGGCTTTTTACAAGATGCCACAAAACCACGTAATGCTTCGCCTATGAATAGTGGTGTCGAGTATTTGCCTGCGGCCAAGGCCGCCGACGCAACGAATTTGGTCAACGTGGCTATGGGTGGACCTATTTATGCTTCCAATCCCAATTTGGTCAGCACCACGAAATTCCCGGATCATTTCAATAACACGTGGTTCAACTTTGGATTTAACGGTGGTATTTGGTTGCAAACCTTGGATACGGTTAAGGTGGGCATAGCGAAAACCGATAAAATTGACGGCGGTATTTTCAGCAAGGTTAAGCCGCGCAATCATGTCATGTCCAAGTTCGGCCCTGAAGGCGCATTGTATATCCTGAATTATGATGGCTATTACAATGACGCGAAGAATCCTGGCGTCATGCGTGTCGATTATACCGGTCCGGCTTGCAATGTGGTGACTGCGGTACAGCCCGTTGCTGCAAGAACCGGTTCTGACCTCATCGTCCTGCACGGGGATCGCTTGCGCGTCTCGGTGGCTGGCCGACATACCTTCGAATTGACCGACTTGAATGGCCATGTGGTTTTCAGCCAAACTGGCGAGGCTGGCGCTCAATATGCGCTAAGCGCTTTGTCCAAGGAGCATGGCTTGCCGAAGGCGCTTTATCTCGCCAAGATCACTCATGGCGGCGGAATTTATTCGAAGCCCGTGGCGCTTTTCTAGGTCGGGTCTGACTTCGGGCTCTTGAGCTCTTAGCACAAATCGAATTTGAATCAAGCGGAGGCTAACCCCCTCCGCTTTTTTATTGGGCAATGGCGAAACCTCCAAATAAAAAAACCCGGCCTCTTGCGAAGCCGGGTTTCCATTTGCTTGTCTAAGCTAGCGACTTACTTATCGCCTTCGAGCTTCAGAACATCACCAAGGGTGCTGGGCCGAGCTTTGTGAGCTTCGAGATAACCCTTCCACTCTGCGTCTTCCTTGTTCTTGAAAT
>JAYUVP010000351.1:0-7796 GCA_043753995.1 Fibrobacterota bacterium | reverse complement strand
CCCGCTGAAAGCGGGCTTAATTTCCAGTAAGGCCTACTTGAAAACTCAGTCCGCCGGCAAGAGCAAGGTCACGCCTGTGAGTTTGCCATCTTGTAGGGTGAGGGCTTCTTTTCCATTGGAGTCAATATTCTTCAACCGGGATTTGGCGCTTTCTTTGAGCTTTCCACGATCATCGAGCAAAACCTTTCGTTCGTCTTCATTCATCATGGCTAAGGCCGCCTGCCAATTTTTCTGAGAAACGGCCTTGAAGAATTTATTGACGGCCTGGGTTAATTCAGGGTCGTTCTTAGGGGCGCCAAAACCCTCGGGTGGGCGTTGGCCCTCTTCGGAGGCGACTTCCTCGCCCGTAGCCGCCTCGGTCGCACCTTCGGATCCGGTACTTTCGTCCTGGGGCGTGGCATCACTTGAGCTAACCGCAGCCTCGCGATCATTGGGGAGTATGTCGTAAATGCCTGCCAAATAGCCGTTTTCCACACGCACGCTTGGCATGCGAATCAAACGAGCTAGAGGTAAGGCGGTCAGGGCTTTTTGCTTGTCTTCAGGGACTTGCCCGCCGGCATCCAACATCAGGGCTCGTTCCGAAGGGGTCAAATAACCCACAGCCTTCACGAAATCGCGTTTGGAAACAGACTCACCGAATCCGGTCAGCAAATCGAGTATGTCGTTCGAACCCGGTGGGGGAGCATTGTCCTTGCGGGTGGTGGAACAAGCCAAAAACAGCGTTGTCAGGGACAAAGCGGTTATAGCAGCCAATTTGCGAGCGAGCGTTTTCATTGTCGAGGCACCCTTTCTCACGGAAAGTCGTCGAGGAAGTTTGATAACCAATATAGCTCGGACCCTCCGGAGGGGGTGCGCATTTTACGTGAATCGTGGAGTAAGGGTCCAGTCTTTCCGCCTGAATGAACTCCATCAACCCAAGTCGTCCATCAAATGCCTCCAGTGCCTCAACCCATGATTTCGACTTGGCCGGCATGGACGGAAGCTATCGCCCCAGGTTCCACAAGGAAAATCGCCCTCCGAATTTCCAGGGGCCAGTGGCGGGGAAAAAGGTAACTCTAAAGATACGTATAATGCATGTTACCTTTTCCGGCATGGCGAGGGGCTAGTTTCCGCCTCGGATGGAAGGGACTCCAATCCCAAAAAAGCCCTGAATTGGGCAGTTTGGTACACTCAGCGAATGGGCTTTACCAAATCGAATGCTTTCGACGAAAGGGCGCGGGTGTATAATGTGAAATCAGACGGTCGGCGGTCATGTCGATTTGGGAGGAATGGCTTGGCTTCTTTACGACGCATGGCGATGGTCCTATTGGCGGGATTGGCCGTGGCTGCGGAACCCACTCTGGGGTCAGCATTTCCCAAGGGTAAGTTAGGGTCTAGGTCGAGCTATTCCCGAACCCAAGTCGATTCCGTTTCACCCGAATTCATGCCTATGCGTTTGCGTTGCACTAACCCAGCGCAAAGCCAAAAATTACGGAATATCCTTTCTTCTTTTCCTCAGGATAGCATCACTTTTTTTGAAGAAAAAAATGGCCGCTTCGAATTTTCCCATGAAATGGTGGAAAGACTTTCCTCACTTCATGGAACCTCACCCAGAGGCTCGCATTGGAAAGGGTGGCGGGGCCAGTTTGCGCAAAGCCTTTCCCAATGGTCGGGTCTGAAGGTCGAAGCAGGAGGACCCGCTCGCGCCAGTTATACCCCCAATGATCCCTGGCTACAAGGCTCACCGCAATGGGCACTCTTGAATCCGGGTTTAACCCTCGACAGCATTCCCGGCAAGGTCGGCTATGACATCAAAATATTGCCGGTTTGGGATCAGTTTGGCGGCGCCGACTCGCTTGTCATTGCCGTGATTGATGCCGGCTTCAATTTTAAGCATCCCGATTTGCAGGGCCGGTGGTGGGTCAATTCTGCTGAAGCCCGCGGCCTGCCAGACATAGATGATGACGCCAATGGATGGGTGGACGATTCGACAGGATGGGATTTTGTCGAGGGCGATCCGGACCCCACCGACCTCAATGGTCATGGCACCGAGGTTTCCTCCATCATCGTCGCTAATTTCGACAATGGGATAGGTATTTCTGGCATGTTGCCGCAAGCCAAAGTTTTACCGATTCGGGTTTTGGATGCGAGTGGTCATGGTGATCTAGGTGACATAGTTGAAGGAATTCGGTATGCGGTGGAAATGGGTGCCGACGTTATCAATTTTTCCATTGGGGGAAGCGCTGATTCTCCGGCATTGAAATCAGCCTTTCAGGCGGCCCGTAATGCCGGTGTCATTATCGTTGTCGCCGCCGGCAATGAGGGCCAATTTCTCGATGTCAATACTCCCGCGCCGTTCAATTATGGATTTGACAATGTGATTTCCGTAGCAGCGGTAAATTCTGGAGGTTTTTTCAGCAAGTTCTCGAATTATGGCCCCATAACCGTTGATCTCGCCGCCCCCGGGGAAATGGTTTTGGCATGCGGGGTAGTGGACCGAGCTGACTTATGGCAAGAAGATTTTGAAGGCGGCTTGGCTGCCTGGACGCCTTCGGTGGCAGGTGATTTCGCTTTGACCACCACAAATCCTTTGGAAGGCAAACAATCGGTGGAATGGAAATCGGGCTCAAATACCAGCTTGGTGACCGCGGATTGGATAGACAGTCGAGGGAGGAGGGGCGCCATCCTTTGGTTGCGGGTTCAATTCACTCCCGCCAATCTTTATGATGCCTTGGTTTTAGAGGGTCAGCGCGAAGGCGAAACCCGATGGCGCCCCGTGGGTACCATAGGGGGTGGAAAAATCGATCAAGGTCTCACCTTCGGTCTCACCGGGCTGGATGGTTATCGATTCAAATTGCGGCTTCGCACATCCAGTAATACGGTTTCAACCACCGGCCGCAAATTGCGTTTGGATCACCTTTATATGTCGACCCTCGATCCCAATCCCAAGGATACGGCAACCTATCCGGTGGTTGCGGGGACATCGATAGCCGCTCCTCATGTGACGGCTTATGTCGCCTTATTGAAGCTCGCCTGTCAGCGGCTGGGGGTACCTCTAACCAAGGATTTAATCTTGGCTGGAACCCGCCCCGATAGCGCTTGCCTCGGGAAAACCAGAACCGGGGGGATTTTGGACGTCCAACGTGGCTTGGCTTTTTACTTGAACACCTTGCCCAATTTGCAAATCGTCGACTCCACCGCTTCATGGTCGGTGGGGCAAAAAATCCAATTTTCACTCCGCCTGTCCGACAATCAAACCCAAGGTTGGAATTTTGACGTAGGCACCTTGCCCGAGGGGGGTGCATTCGATGCCGCCACGGGTCAACTGACCTGGGCGAATGGTATTCCCAATGCCGGCAATTATCCTTTGCGGTTAAAAGCCTATGGACCTTTGGTTCTGCGAAAGAATTTCCTTCTCACCGTGTCAAATCCCCTGCCCGTCCCCTTGGTCCAAATTCAACGAATGCCTCGCCACCGGGTGATGACTCTCCCTTTGCGAGGAGCTCGGCACCTCAATATTCTAGGCCAAAGCCATGAAGGACCCCAATTTCCCAAGCGTATATCCCCAATACCGGCCCTGGACTTGCCCGGCAATCCTACAGGCGGCTAGCTTTCCGGGGCTAAACCCCGAAGTTCGGGGCAACCAAGCCATGGCACAGGACAAACAAGAAGCCGTTTATCAAGAACCGCTTTTCTCCCGTCGAGACGGTGAGTTTTTGCGCGTGATGGCCAGCGTTTCCGTGGTCATCGCGCATTGCGTGCATTTGTGGGTGGAGCGTTTCGCCATCGATCGAAGTTTCGCGTCCCTGGGATTCCTTGCGGCCTTGCTTGATCAATTTTCACGTTTCACCTTGCCCCTTTTTTTCTTCTTGAGTGGCTTCGGGTTGACCTTGCAATTCCAAGCCAAGCCCATGGGTTTGAAAGACTATTACCGATTTCGCCTCGTGAAAATCGCCGCGCCCTTCTTGCTTTGGTCGGTTATGACCAGCTTTCGGCATCTGCAATGGCTGGAATCGTGGGATTGGCATAATCACCCCTGGCATAGTTTGGCGAGCTTAGGGCGCTTTCTCTTTGTGGATGGTCTGGATTATCAGTATTACTTCCTCATTGTCATTTTTCAGTTTTATCTCGTTTTCCCTTTTCTTTTTCGCCTCGCTAAATCGCGCGCCATGGCTGTGGGGGCATTGCTTGTTCACATGGCTGTGACTTCGCCCGTGGAAACCTATTTGGAAGTCGTGGGCTGGAATTTGCCGCCTTTGCACTCGAATGTGCTGCTTCTTCATTTTTTCTGGTGTTTCATGGGCATGCATATTGCCTGTAATCGCCAAGCATTGACGCGGTGGGCTGGAAATTGGAGCCTGGGAGGAGCCTTCCTAGCCTGGGCTGGAGTCTTTGCCTTGATCAATATCGAGTTTTTGATCAACCTGGCACAAGGCAAGGCATTGGCCGACATCGATCATTTCAATCGGTGGTCGGTTGTGATTTATGGCTGCGCAACCTTGCTCGTATTCATGAAGATCAAACCCTGGCTGACTCGGCAGGTCATTCGACATGCACGTGGAGAATTTCTTTTCACGCATGTGGCGCCCTATACGTTTTTTGTTTATCTGGCGCATACCCATGTTTTGCGCACCGTCGACTATTTCTTTAGTGAGGTTGACCTGGGCGACTTTATTTGGCGAATGGCCCTGGTTGTCTTGGGATCCTATGCCTTGGCATGGTTTGCGCAGTGGTTACTGGAAGAGTTCCCCCGCCTACGTTATGCCCTAGGCCTGCCCAAGCCTGCCTTGAAATTGCGCGAAGTCCCTTTTGCTCGTCGCTTTGGGACAAATTCGACAGCATCGGTCCGTAAGGACTCCAACCGCGCCAATTTGGCCATCTCCGCTGAAGAAAATTAGAGCCGGTTTCAAGCTCTGGAACATTTCGTACCCAGCATGGCAACACTATGGCCTACGCACATGCGCGCGGGGTAAAATATGTTTGGGGGGAGGTAAACATGCAGCTTCGGCCAATTTGGATTTGGGTTTTGCTAATCATTCAGGCTTTGGGTTTCACTCGGGTCCAGGCCGAAGGGGAAATGATTTGTGAGGCCGCCAGCAAAGCGAAATGCCTTGAGCCGAGCGAGGTCAAAGGCAAGACCTTCACCTTGCCCAGTGATGCTATGGGAGTGTCCCGACAAGGGCTTAGCATTTGCGACAGCAATTTTCTCTATACCACGGCGCCAGACATCATTCTGATTCTCGACAATACCACGTCGATGCGATTTGCCCGTAATTACAATGGTTTGCCGCGTTATTGTGATTTGCCTGCCGATCCCAACGCTTATATCGACGATCCCGGTTGCGTCAGTGGGGACCCCGATACACTCAGGGCCATTGCCCTGCAATCCTTTGTGGATAGCGCCTTGGTTAAGGGTGGCCCAGGGACTCGAGTTGCGGTAATCCTATTCGCCGACCGCATTCTGAATGCCGACAAGGTGGGGTGGATGCCTTTAAATGTGGCCACGAAGGACAGCATTAAGGCGGAAATTTATCCCATGGGTGATGGGGCCACGAATTATTCCATCGCCTTTAAAACCGCCTATGAATTGCTAAAGACCAGCAATAAGCCGAAGGAAGAGCAAACCATCATTTTTGTTTCGGACGGCCGTCCAAATAAACCCGATCGCAATGAAGGTGGGCCCTATCAATACAAGCAATACATCGAGAACAAACTTTTGCCGCCAGTACATTCGATTTTTCTCGGCGACCAAAGCATCAATTTTCAGGACTTGCAGGATATCAGTTCGCAAACTGGAGGCCTTTTCTTCGCAATCCGTGATGTCACCCAAATGGCAAGCATATTAACCGACAGCATAGCCAAGCAAGTATTCAAGCGCGCCTTTCCTACCAGTAGTACCGTGGCGAATATCACCAATAAAACTTCATTCACCGTACCGGCGACCGGGCATATTCCCAATGCCGACACCACGGCCTATACCTTGCGGCTGCCGGGGCCCCTCACCTTGAGCAAGGGCCTCAATGACATTCTCATCCGCACCCAATACGGTCAGGGAGGTCAGGGAGTCGATTTGCAATTCAAGGTTCAACGCGGTGGGGGTAATGCCGAGGATACCTCGGCTTTCGCCTTGAGCTGTCGCCCCAAAGCTCAAATTGCCTTGCTCAATGCCGAGGGTCGTTCACTCAGTGCCCATGGCGAACCCTATAGTCTTTCCGATAGCGTGGCCATAGTGAGGCTCATCACCCAGGCCGACCTAGACACCTTTGATTTGGCGGTGACGCTGAAAGAAAAGTCAAGCGCCCGAATCGATACGGAAATAGCCAAGGCCGCCATGCGGGCTCAGGCGGACAGCGTGCATACCGGCACTCTCCTCTTTGCCCACCAGGCTTCGGTAAAGACCCAGGGAAATGGCAAACTAGATGGGGTGCATGGCGACGCCGTGATTGCGACTTGGCATAATCCCTGGTTGCCTGAAGACAGCGCCATCGCATCCACCGTATTGCGCTATGGCCCCGATGTGATATCCGCCGCGATTTATGATGATAATTCCGACGGACAGGCCGAAACCTTGCGTATGGCCTTGGGCCAAGAATTAGGCGCCTTGCCCAATCGACTTCGTCTGCGCATGAAGTCCGGCGACGGCACCACGGTGGAGCGAATCGCCCTGGAGTCAGAGGGTGAAATCGCCTTTGCTAAGGGCTCGAATGGAGAATTACGAGATAGGCTTGTCATAACCTTGAAGTCGCCCTTCCCCAAGGAGGCGACGAGTCTAGACCCAGTCGGGGAGGCGGGACATTTTTTCCGCCAAGAGAACATTCCCTTAGTCGACGCCGATTTCGCGATTGACGATTCCGTGGCGCCGGCCATTTATCTAGCGGAGATCAAGGAAGCCGATCGAGGGCATACCCAAAGACGGATTACCCTAACCTTTACCGAGTTGGTGACGCTCGATGTCAAAGCCTTGCAGCCCCTCATTTTCAAGCGTGATGACCGCATCATCGAGGGGAAAGACATTCCCATTGATCATATTGAAGTGATTTCGGGCACCGAGATGGATGTGTATTTGCAGGCCGGTGCGACCTTTTTTCCAGTGGGCGGCGATTCGATAGCCATCGCCACTGAAGGTGCAATACGTGACCAGCATGCCCGGTCACCGAACGAATTGCACTTCCGCGTTTTAGGCGGCAAAACGCCAAGCCAAAATGTTCGCGATTTTTTCATCACCTTTGGAAATGGAAGCCGGGAAAACCCGAATCACGATCAATCGGTTCCCACGCCTTCCCATCCTGCCTTTATCCCCGTAGATTCTGTGGGTGCGGCCTTACAGGGTAATGCCGGGGGTAAATGCGGCAATTGTTCGGTCGGTGAGGACGGGCAGTTTTTCGGTTCAGTCATACACATGCGCGTGCCAGGACCCGTCCGCTATGATTTCACGATTTTCAGCAATCTAGGCGTGTTCGTGAATCGCTTTTCGGGATCCATCGACGAAAGTGATTTGCGATTCCTGAGCCGCATCACCGAGGGCGAAGGCGATCAACGCCGTACGCTTTACATGCAACGTGTGGTTTGGAATGGAGTGACCTCCAAGGGCGAAGTTGCTGGCACCGGCGCCTATATCTTGCGTTCGGATTTTCGTTTTGACCGGAATGCCACTACCGGGGCCAAGGCCACCCAAGAAACCCAGATCAAGCGTTTCGGGTTTCTACGGAAATGCTGTAAGACCGCCGAAACTTGGGATGATTTCCATTTTGACCCCCAATGGTAGTGAGTTTACCTTTACCCACCCCTAGGAGGCGTGTCCGAGCGGTTTAAGGAGC
>JAYUVP010000350.1:0-3009 GCA_043753995.1 Fibrobacterota bacterium | reverse complement strand
CGCGCATCTGGATGATAGGATCGCCTTCCTGGATGGCTATGGAACCTTAAGGGAAATCGCGGAAGGTTTACTGGGTGCCGCGGTCAAGTCATTCACGATTCGGGTACGCGCGAACATCCCTTCGCTTCCGGGGCGCAGGCAAGGCTGGCATTCCGATGTATCGATTTTGGACGGGGGGGAATTTTCAAAAGTCCGGCTCGCTTGCTGGATACCCTTAATGAATGTGAATGCCCATAATGGCGCCTTGGAGGTCGTCCCGGGAAGGCGCGACCAGCCCATGGTTCATAACGGGGACCCGGAAAATCACACCATCCGGGACGAGGATTTGAGCGGTCAACAGAGGCGGGTCATCGATTGTGACCTGGGTAGCGCCGTCTTTCTGGATTCATTCTTGCCCCATCGCGCCATTCCTAACTTAAGCGATACGGTCCGATGGAGCGTGGTCACGTGGATGATGACTTGAAAAGTGGAAGTCAGTTCCAAGTCAAAATCCGATTAGCCAATTTCCCCGATCAGAACTTCGGATCCACTCCCTGGCCCGTCACGAGCAGGCTGGGGAGGCTGGTCTTTATATAGTGGAGCCATCCGCTCGAGCAGCCGCCATAGCATTCGAGTTTCGGTGTCAGGCCCACATGCGTGAAACGTACCTCCGTTTCGCCGGCTTTCCCTTCGATGTTGAAAACGATGGTAGTGTCTTTCCACTCCGCTTCGTCTTTGACGAAGTGGATCGATGATTCCAGCACCTTCCAGGCAATCCGTTTTCCGGGGACGAGTTGCGTCACCTGCTGGACCGTGCGATGATAGGGCTTGTATTGATACGTGAATACCGCACCCTCGGCGTTGGATGCGCCTTCGAACTCGCCGATCCACCACTCGCTCACCCGGTTGATGGCGTCGTATACCTCCATGGGACTGCGCGGCACGCGGAAAGACAAGGTCAGATTGGCCGCTGGATTGGAATCGATCATGGCTTTTTCGCCTCCGCTTGCGATTTCACCCGCTTGTTGATGAAACTCCAAAGCGGGGGAAAACCGGCTTTGTGTTCCTCTTGCATCAGTCCGAACGCGATGTGGTGGAACTTGATGAGGGTTCCTCCCTCCGATTCGCTCAGCCGGTATTGGATGTTCGAAACCGTAGGATAGGACATCAGCAAAGGACCGGAGATTTCCAACAGGCTCGGCCGCTTGATAGCCTGCACATGTCCCCAGAAATGGCCGTTGTCGTTGCCTAGGTCGCGGTACCAACGTCCCCCGGGAAAGGGCTCGATCTTCATGGGAAACGGTTTGCCTTCCTGAAGTTCATTGTAGGGACCGATTTGGTCCAGCAAGGCCGCGAAGGTGCCTTCCAGCGAGGCACGCACGTGGATTTCCTCGTTAATGGTAAGTATCAGCTTTTCGATCGACGGTTCTTTTGAATTCATGGAATCTTCCTTTCGATGCATTTTCGGTCCTGTCCATCACAATGCGGAACGGGCATTAAAGCGGTTCGTTTTCCTCGGCGCGCTCCTTGATGCGCTTCAATTGGTGGCGCCAATACTGTTTGAAGCTGCTCGTCCAATCGTGCAGCGGCCGAATCGCTTCGACGTTCGTTTGATAGAACATTTGCTTGCCATCCCGGCGGGCCCGTACCAAATCCACCGCGCGCAGTACCCGGAGGTGTTTCGAAACCGAAGGCTGCTCAAGGCCAAGTAGCGCGACGATGTCGCCCACCGAGCGCTCTTGGCTTGCCAAAATTATCAGGATATCCCGTCTGCGGGATTCCGCGACGGCATTGAACACATCCGATGTTGTTGCGGCTCTGGACATGGACTCAATATATATACCGATATGGGAATATGTCAAGCGGCATTTTTCCTTCGAATTCCGGTAATAAACTATTTTGCCGGGTACCCTAAAGACCCAAAGGAACGGATATGAAACAGGAATTGCGAGGAGTGGGCACGGTCAATATTTTCGCCGCGGATCATGCGGCCGCTAAAAAATGGTACGCCGATTTCCTCGGCATCGATCCGTTCGGCAACATCCTGGGTATCATGTACAATCCGCATTATCTGGATATGTTGGCGGCTCGCAAGTAGCGGCGGGGAACTAAGGAATGGTTGCAATAGAGATCGTGGACGTTGCAGTGTTCGCGGATGCCGTCGCCTGGGAAAACTGGTTGGCGGAGAATTACCGGCTAGCTGGCGGTCTTTGGCTTAAAATCGCCAAGAAAGGATCGGGGAAAACCGCGATCGGAATTTCCGATGCCCTGGATGTCGCCTTGTGCTACGGCTGGATCGACAGCCAACGCAAATCCTGCGACGAGGCGTTCTACCTGCAACGGTATTCGCCCCGGCGTCCCAAGAGCCCCTGGTCCAGAATCAATGTCGATAGGGCTGAAGCCTTGGTGGCAGCAAAGCGGATGCGGGACCCCGGGCTCGCGGAAATCCGCGCGGCCAAAGCCGATGGCCGATGGAAGGTCGCGTATGAGCCGCAGAAGAATGTCAGTGTTCCGCCCGACTTCGCCGCCGCGCTCGCGAAACGGGCCAAGGCTAAGCGCGCATTCGACCTCCTCGGCAAAACCGGCCTGTATGCGGTGCTGCTGCCTTTGCTCAAGGCCACTACCGAAGCCGTTCGGGCCGAACGCATTGAGAAGGCGCTCGCGAAATTGGAGTCAAAGCCTTAATCCGCGCGCAGCAGTCCCCAAATCTGGCGAATGCTATTGCTGGCCAAAGTCTGTCCTTGGGAAATGATGCGATACTGGAAGAGAACCACATAGGCGCCGGTGGCTACCTTTTGGTTTTTGGCGGTGTAGTTCCAACCCGCGAATACGCGACCGTGGTGAGTACGGCAATCGGATTGGAAGATAGGGTCGGTGCAAGCCAGGGACCGTTTGTCCGTGGCGACCGGAACGCCCAAGTTGGTGAAGATGGAAAATTCATAGTCCAGCCTTACCGCAGACGGCGACGGCGCATTGAATCCGTCGCCTACCGTGAAGTCGGCCAAATCCGCCTCCATTAATACGCCTAAG
>JAYUVP010000349.1:0-3920 GCA_043753995.1 Fibrobacterota bacterium | reverse complement strand
ATTGTGATATTCCGCCTCACGCACAATCAGGTAGAAACGATGGATGAAAACTGATTCCGGCTGAAAAAGGAAGCGGGCGACCTTGGTTAAAGGCTGGGCAGTAAGGCTATAGTCGATGCGAAAATCAGCTTTCACGAATTGTTCGTCTTCGGCATTGCCGACTTCGGTGAAACAGCCGCCTAGCGCCAACAATAATCCGGGAATGGCCAACCAGGGTCGCTTGGCCATGTCGCGAAACAAAGTCAATGTCTTGATGCCTTGATTCATGAAACTGGCTGAGTTAATGGGAAAAGTTGAATATTGACTTGGACCACGCGTTCGCCCTCTCCTTCAGGAGCGGCAAAACTACGCAATTCCTTACGCATAAGCTGCAATTGCTTTTTCAAAGCGGGGAATTGCGATGCCTTGATGGAAAAGCAAACCGAAGAGATGTCCCTATCGGATCCGGGAACCTCTTGTTGGGCCCAAGCCGCGAGCTTCATCATTTGGGCATGATAACTCTTCACCAGGAATGAACGCACCTCATCATTGGTGGTGATGTCAGGATCCGTGGGTTTATAACCATTGGGCGTTTTTTTAATGAGTCTAGTGGCCAGAAGCATTTCCAAAGACTCTTGTACATCCTGACTTTCGACCTTGGGCAATAGCTGCGAAGCTATCCAAGCTGGACTATTACGAAAATATTTAAGTTGCAGCATTTCCCGCACCGCCACGCTATGCCATTTACGAAATAGCTGCAATTGGGATGCATCGATTTTTTTAAATGTCGAAAAGGCAGCTCCCTCCACCAATCGCTCATAAAAAAGATTTTTTTCTTCCAGGGTTTTGGCCTGATTAAAAAAAACCAAGTTCTCGAAGTAATGTGCCTGGTCTTTATTAAAGCCTAGGGCAGGTACCAAGCGCAATAAGGTTTTTTTGCTGAGATTACGTTTACCTTCCATCAAATATTTTAACAATCCATGACTTGGGAATTGTGCTAATGAAGCAAATATGCGAAGGGAAAACTTGGGATCCGATTGCTTACGCGCATGATAAAAATCAAGCAGGTATTGACGATAATTAGTATAAAGGAAAAGATCCGGTATTGCGGCATTCACCTTTTTATCCTCGGTCATTGACATCATTTGACCTTATTTGGACTCATGGACATAAGTGCTTTCCCATGACTCTAGAATAGCACCATTTGGTTCACCTGCCATAGGTTTTTGCTAGCCATCCGTACTCTTTTGTGTACGAGAATTTTCTCATCTTGCAAAGCCATCTTTCGAAGGGCACAGTATTTTGCCAACATAATGCTTTCGAATTTCAAAATATTTTTCCTACGATATAAATGCTGGGAGCCCAGACGCCTGGCCAAAATGGCAGGGTACAGCCTTTTCAGCCTTAACATTTTCTGCTGCAACCTTTATCCACCTATCAAGGTGCAAAACCGCATTACCACGGCGCCTTCCGAGCTTTCAGGACGCCAAGGGCCCAATTGCGCCAGTTGCCATGCCTATCCCCTCACCGATGTGAATCATGCTTATCACCTGTTATCGTCCAACGTTAATGTCAATCAATTCGGTCTTGAAAAGTTAAACGGATACATGACATGCATGGATTGCCACTTCAAATCGATGCAACATTTTAGTTATGGGATTAATGACACCGCTTGGGTCAATGCGGAAGGAAATCCCATTACTGAATCCACCTTACCCACTGACCGTATTGCAAAAATTGATAGTAGCCGGCTTTATCGTCCTATTCCGTACAGAAGCCAAGATACCACCCTTATTCTCGATACCACCTTGGGTCGCTCCTTAGCCGAGGCCATCGACTCACTTTCGGTGCATCAGGTGTCCACAGGCGAACTCGTAGAATGGATGACGGGAGCCGCGCATAATAATGGCAAGGTCGATGTGGACTTTCCACCGAACAATATCGTCATCCCCGAATCGTTGTCCACCGCATTTCGACCCAAAGATTTGTCTTGTAGCATGGTCGAATGCCATGTCGTCACCGAACGGTATCGGTGGTCGAATGCAAAATCCGGCTTGGGACAATGTCCTTCCATTGTAGGCGAAAGCTCCGACTGCCTGACACCGGCCGATCCGCGAGCGCAAGGACACTTGGAGTGATGCCGACTCGCTTCCAACTGAAAATAAGCATGCCCAATTTTTCGAACATACGGATAGTCGGATCATACACGGCCTTGTGTTTGGCTTTGAATTTCCTGCTGCAGGGATGCGCCTTGGTGCATCAAAAAGACCGTGAATTTCTCAGCGATCCGATCTTGCAAAAACAGGCCGATCCGCTTGAAAGTCGAATTGAAAGCCATGATTTTCCTCGCCGCGAAGGATCGGTTGGCGGTAGCGCAGGCTCCGGTGGAGGCTGCGGATGCTGAGGCCCACTTTGCGTCCAATCGGTTGGCTATTGACCTCCCTATTATTTTGCCAGCCTAGACCGTGGGCGGAAGCTTCGAGCCATGTCTCCTTGAAGCACGAATACTTTTGGGATGCCAATGAGGTATGGAACCATACTCCGGTTTTGGAATTGGTTTATGCCCTGGGCCGCAAATGGAGCCTTGGATATGAACAGAAATTAGACATTGTCTCTGGCGCTTCGCGCCGATTGGGTTCGGCCTCCGACTTGGCAAAGAAATTAGACGCATCCTTTCCTGAAGCTACCACAAGCAATGGGACGGCGGCATCCAGTCAATTCAGTGGTCTAGACGCCACCTCTGGAGCGTCCAAGGTGGAGATGCGCCATTCCGAAAGCCCAGCCTTGACTTATTCCCACGAGGGAACCGTCGTTTCGGGATCTATTTATTCCAGTCGCGAAGAGGATTACAACTCACTCGCTCCAGCCATTGCCTTGGCTTATGACTTCAATGAGCGAAACACCACCGTAGGACTGAGCTATGCGGAATTTTTTGATGAGTTCCTACCTAAAGGAGCTTTTGCCGGCCAAGGTGGAGACAAACGCATCCATAGCTTGGGAGTTTCGCTGACCCAAACCCTGACCCCGCTTTCCTTGGCTGGTATTTCCCTCAGCTATATCAAGAGTGCGGGCTATTTGGGGCATCCCTATAATCCCCCCACGGACAAAATTGGCGTTCTGATGACGGAGAATGTGCCAGACAGTAAGGTCGCCGCTGCCGTTTCCGCCCAATGGGTGCAGGGCTTTCATACTGGGGAAACCCTCAATTCCCTGAATCTCGATTTACGCAGCTATGCCGACGATTGGGGGCTAAAATCCTTCACCTCGGATCTCATGTTCTTTCGATATCTAAGTGAATTTACCGTATTGCGCTTTCGTGTCAGATATTACAAACAAACCGGAGCGGCATTCGCCAAGATTATCTATGAAGGCAACGAAGGGTATCGCACGGCGGATATTCGCCACTTCCCCTTCACCTCTATGCTTTTGGGCGTAAAATTGAACTCCACCTTTCCTGAAAGTTGGGGGGCCATTGGAATTTTACCCAATCGCTGGGATATCAAATACGATTTCCTTTGGCGCGACACCAAGGGCGACCCGAGATCTTTCTTACCTGGCCAACCGCGTTATTCGCGTTATCAATCTTATGCGCCCGACGCTAATTACACCCAAGGCACGGTTATGGTCGGAGTCTCGTATGACTTTCATTAATCAGGAGTTCAAAATGCAAGCCTCGCTTATTTCAAAAGTCATGAAAGCCTTTCCCTTATCGGTTTGCATCCTTGCATTGGGCATGGGCCTGGTTCGCGCAGAAGGCCCGACTACTCTTCCGCCTTTTTCCCTTCCTGACTTGGATGGCAAAATGCACTCGCAAAATGATTTTGCTGGCAAGCCCTTGGTCATCGATTTTTGGGCCACCTGGTGCGCCACTTGCAAGGAAACTGTTCCCAAGTTGGTGGAATTATCTGCGAAATATCGCGGTCAGGGCTTGAATCTGATTG
>JAYUVP010000348.1:0-29860 GCA_043753995.1 Fibrobacterota bacterium | reverse complement strand
GATTTGCCGCTATCTCTATCCAAAAAATCAATGTCCTATCGACGATGCCGGGGTGACCTTGCATCTCGATGATGCCCGCAATTTTCTTCTGCGCAATCGTTACGCCAAGGAGCCCAAGCACTGGCCCCTCATCGCCTCCCAGCCCGCCCATCCCTGGGTAAGCGGAGCAGCGGACTTGTTTACCCAAGACATGTTTCTCCTGGTGTACTCTGCCCTGGATACGGGCGGTGTTTTCGGCCAATGGTTTATGCCCAGCAGCGTCGATAGTCCAAGTTTTCGCGCGATCGCCAATGCCTTCGGGTCGGTCTTCGATCAGGTCGCCATCTATTATACCGGTCGCAATGAGGGCGGCATATACCTCATCGGTGTCAAAGGCCAAGGCCGCGTGGATTTAGCCAAGGCCTCTCGCTTATTTGAACAGCCAACCTTGCATACCCTCACGTCTTTGAATCAACACCCCGACCTCACCGATTTATTCAAATACACTCTGGTGCCCTTGATGCCTGGCCGTGACCTCGTCACAGCCGGACCGATCAATACCGATGGCAATGCCTGGATTGAAGCCCATATGCCCCTTATTTCCAATACCACCCAGGCCGATCCCAAATCCTTGCCTGTGGCCGTAACGGTCGGCCCCTCGCTTCGACTTTTCCAAAATTCAGGCATAGCCGAGTCTCTCTTCGTTTTTGAAACCCTAGAGGCCATCGCTGGCATGCATACCCATCGCCGCCTTTTCTCAGAAGACACAACCACACCCCAAAGACTGACATTATGGTCCCAGCAAGCCGAACCTCCCTGGCGTGAATATGCCGACTTATTGCTCCGAGGCGTCACGCACCGATTAAACCCATCGCAATTACATACAGCGATTGCGCCGGCCACGGGACTGAAGCGTGGACTTTTAACCCGGCTTTTTACTCGCCTTTATCCCGAATCCGCCTTACCCCCCTGGCATGCCGATCTCGAACATTTACCGGACCGACTCTTACGTGATCTCAAAGGCAGCTATGGCATTGCACTTGCGCGACAGGGACATGGCGACAGCGCCGTGCATCTACTCAGCCATGGGAAACCCGCTGCCCGCAGTGATTCCGCCTTGGTTTTGATTCTTCTTGCCGAAAACCCGGTTCACCAAACCCAAGTCCCCATTGCCTCCGCCACAAACTGGCCTACCCTGGATTCGGCCCTCTGGGATTCCACCGTGGCACAATCAATCAAGCGCGATGAAAATGACACTCTGGTCCTAAATGCCCTACTGCGCTATTCCTTAGCCAGGGGGGATGCTCCCCGTGCGAAAATACTGCAAGGACATGTTGCGGGGAAAAACGAAAAACGTCTGCAAAATCTCATGCGACTCGGCGAAAGCCAATGGAAAGCCAAGGCCTATGATCCAGCCATTGCCAGCTTTAGCCAAGCCTTGTCGCTGAATCCTTCGCTTTTGCAAGCCTACCTGAATATTGGGCATATTCAATCCAGCCGCAAAAATGTCCAGGCCTTCCCCGAATTGGCGCGACAAGTAAAAGCAGCCTTTCCTCTCAATGAGATAGCCCTGTATAGACTGCAAGAGGTTTTCGAATTCGCTGCCACCGAAGCGGCTCAACCCTAAGTTGTTTACCCCAAAATCTTTGCAACCCGCCCATAGCGATTTGCAAAATGCGAAGCCCATCGCCGCTAATTCCAAAAAGTTCCGAAAATCCTCCGAGGTTGAAGCAGCAATTCGCCTGATTTCAAGGCACAATGTCTTTGGCACACCCGTTGCGTTGAAACGGGACAGCAAAAAGCGTAAGATGGCTTCACCGTCTTAGAGCTTTAAGCCACCACAAACGGAGGAGACATCTCATGACTTCATTAAAAAGCAAAAAAGGCTTCACCCTTATCGAGCTGATGGTCGTTATCGTCATCATCGGCATTCTCTCGGCCCTTGCCATACCGAAAATGTTCGGTGTGAGCGCCAAGGCGAAAGCTGCGGAAGCGCCGGGCGTGATTGCAAACTGGGAAACCCTTGTAAGCGCTTATGCGCAAGAAACCGGTGCCGCAGGAACCTTAAACCAAATTGGGTTCCGCCCAGCCGCGTCCATGTGGTTCATGGCCCTGGCAACTAGCGGCGCAACGAATAACGTTGCCACTCTTACAGATTCGATTCCTTTTGGTGATTGCGTCGCTACGGATTCTTGGATTTCAACTTTCACGGCATCCACGGATGTCTTTGCTCACACCGACCCAGCTACGACGGCTTGCGCCGCTTACACCCCCAACTTCTAATCCGTCCGTCTCATAGCCCTCAAGGCAATCGGGGACTCGGCAACGAGTCCCCTTTTTATTTCCCACTCGTGACATTCGGCGCAATAATGAACATGCCAGCATGCGCCTCTCCCCTCTCTCCCTTCTTCGTAACCTTGGCATCGTCGTCACCTCCCTAGGCGTGCTATGCCTGTGGCCCGGCCTCAGCGATCCCGGTCAATGGAAAGCCCCGCTACTTGCCCTGGGTCTAGGCCTCTGGGCCTGCGCTATATCGTCGCCGAAGCGGATCAGTTTGCAAATCCCACTTGCCGCAGCTTTATTCTTTCTCAGCCTTCTCTGGCGACAAACCCATCCTCAAGCCCCTTGGAGTACCGGCCTTACTCTGGCATGCGCCTTCGCCTTTTACCTAGGCTGGGCGCGGGTGCGGCTACCCGGTTGGGCCCTTGTCGGCATCCTTTGGGTTTCCATCTTGTATGGCATTGGCGACTTACTGGCCTTATGGCCCGCACCTATTCATCATGATGCCTTGGTTTCGCTTTTTGCCAATCGTCATGCTTTTGCCGGACTTTTGCTGGCGGGGCTTTTCGCGCATTTCTTCTGGTTGGAAAACGAGGCTTACCGTTTTCGATTTTGGGCGGCGCCGGCTAAACCGGGGGTAGCGCTTGCCGCCTCGCCTGGGGCGGAAATGCCCCGCCGGCATCGGGCATTGTGGCTGGGCGCTTCGACCTTGATGGTGATTTTAGCCTTATTGCTCACCGACAGCCGTAGCGCGCAAGGCTCCTTGTTTTTGCTTTTGCTTCCCATGATGTTCATGGCCGTACGCCTAGACTTCGAAGAACCGCCTCCTGAGCGCCTGCTTTGGGTGGCGGGTGCCACCCTCCTGGCCGGCTTGGTTTGGCTCAATCTTCCCGACCGACAATGGCGAGCCACCGCCCACACCTTCACCGAAGATCCCGTGATTTCCATGCAAGAACGCGAAGTCGCTTGGCAAGCCTTTTTGCAAGCCAAATGGCTAGGGCATGGTAGTGGGGCCTATCCTTGGGCTGCACGTGAGCAATTGCCGCATTTCTCCCAGGGCGGGCAGCAGACCGATTTCGCCGACTCCGCCTGGAATCAGCTTGAGCCCCTTTTCGATCAAACGCAAACCCAAGCCGATTTGGCCTTAAGTGCCGCCCATCCTATTCTAGCCAATAGTCATGTCTTGCAGGTATTGGCTGAAAACGGTTTCGTGGGACTCTTACTTGAAGGCGCGCTTTTGGCCCTTGCCCTGCTGGCCTTATTCCGTCGAGCCTTGCGCGAAGGGCATGTCGAGTCGCGCTATGCCGCCTTCGCCTTGTTAGCGCTCATTTTGCATGGCCTATTCACTCCTGCTTTGGAATCCCCCCCCCTGCGGGTCTTGTATTTCGGACTTATTGGCTATGGGGCCTCAGCCTGGCCCGGAAAAGAATTTTGGCGAGAGGCTTTTTCACCTTGGCAAATCGCCTCGGCAAGGCTTTTTGTGTTGGCCTTGCTAACCTATGGTGCCTTTGGCATTTATGGGCAAGTGCAATCCGAAAAACTTTTTCGGCAAGCCGTACAACTATCCGAAAACCCCCGCGAATTAACCAATGCCGTGGTAGCGACCTTGGAGCAAAATCCTCTGCATGTCGAGGCCAATTATGCCTATGCCCAGGTTTTAGCAGGCTTTCGTCGTCAAGCCGAAGCCTTGGCCCGTCTTGATCTACTCGCCGACTTCGCTCCTGACCCACCCAGGCAAGACCTCGCGCGCGCTTCCGTGCTGGCCCAAACCGGATCGACCAAGGAGGCCACCGCCTTGCTCGCGCCTTGGCTACATCGCCGCCACCCGCCCTTGCCCACCCTCGAATTCAGCGCCGATCTCTATGCCGCAACGAATGAGTGCGAATCTCTAGGCCGCCTCATCGCCGACTCGACGCGTCTCAGGTCAGCCTACCCCCAACCCGATGCGGCCCGCTTCACGGTCTCGGTTTTGCAGCAAGAATTTCTCGTCGGCGAAGAGGTGAACTTTTTGCAACGTTGGTTTGGAGGCAAGGCCTTGAGACGCCACTTCATGGAAAGGCGATTGGCGAGTTATCAACAAGCCCTCGACGCCCGCAGTCGACTAGAAGCGGTATTGCGACTAGGATGCGGTGACAAGGGAAGCCCGCGCGCGCCACGCCGTACCTGGCATCGCATACGTCAGGGATAAGGGAAGTTGTGAAACTTTGATATTTTCCCGCAATGCCCTTTTTATCCTCGTCTCTCAGCGAACAAGAACGCCAACGCCTGCAAGCCATCGGGTTGAATGATGTCGACCTGGCTTATTTAATTCAGGACCAAGGCCTTTCCCTCCCCGATTTGCTGATTCAAGCCGATTGTTTGGGTCAAAGCCATTTGTCCGTGATCTTGGAAAAGCCATGCACGCCGGGAGACGGCATCCTCATCCTCAATAGCAGCGACAAAAATCGCTTATCGTCACATTATCGCGAACAAGTTCGCCGCCACGGCGCGCATCGCTTTGTGCCAGCCTCTGGCGCGGCCAGCCGCCTCTTTGCCGCCTTGGATTGGTATCGCCATTTGCCCGATGCGCCTTCCGTGTCGGAATTACGCGAGCGTGCTGAAACGCAAGCCGAGGCGAAAGCCTGTCTCGCCATCTTGACCCAACTCGATCGCTACCCCTTTCAAGAACCCTTGCGACAGGCCTTACATTTGGGATCGGACAACCTCTCCGAAGCCTTGGAGCGCTTGGGGCCAAAAGCGGTCATTGATGCCTTGCTCGGCAAGCCTGGCCTAGGGCTCGCCGAATTGCCCAAGGCTTTGATTCCTTTTCATGCCGAATCGCAAGGCATTGCTACGGCGCTAGACGAACAGGCCCGTGAAAGCGCGGCCTTGGTCGAAGACGAAAACGGACTTTGTCGCGTGCATTTCACTGTGTCTCCGGAACATCTCGACCTCATGCAAGCGGCATGCGATCGCGCCGCCGGGGAATTGGCAAAAGGCCAACATCGCTTGCAGGCGGAATTCTCAGTGCAATCCGGCGCCACGCGCACCTTATCCTTGTCGGGCGAAAGCGTGGTGCGCGAAAAAGGCCAGCCCGCCCTTCGGCCCGGCGGCCATGGCGCCTTGCTGGGCAATCTCGAAGGCGTGGGCGGCAGTCTGGTCTTCGTGAAGAATATCGACAATGTGGTGCGCGCCGAAGCCCTGGAAGAAGGCTTGCCCTGGCGCATGGCCATGGCGGGCTTACTTCTGGAATGGCAAGGCGAGGCCCACGATATTTTGCGGAGGCTCGAAAGCGAAAACCGGGGCAAGGCCGTCACCGACGGGTTACGTTGGCTTTCCGAGCGTTTCGGCTTGGCGACGCCTGAGGCAGTGCGCAAAGGCGATGAGGACATACGAGCGCAGTTTTGCCTCAAGCAATTGTATCGGCCCATGCGCGTTTGCGGCATGGTGCGCAACCAAGGCGAACCCGGCGGCGGCCCTTTTTGGGTGCGCGACGCCGAGGGTCAAATGCGTCCGCAAATCGTGGAAGCCGCCCAAGTGCGCCAGGGCGATGCCGGGCAAAAAAGCATTTTGCAATCCGCCACGCATTTCAACCCCGTCGATTTTGTTTGCGGCCTACGCGATCATCGCGGCGCGCCTTATCACCTCGCAGACTATTCCGACAGCAAAGCTTGGTTTCTCACGGAAAAAGCCAAGGACGGCAAACCCTTAAAGGTGCTGGAGCGCCCGGGATTATGGAATGGCAGCATGGCGCATTGGCTCACGGTTTTCGTCGAAATCCCCGTGTCGCTTTTCAATCCCGTGAAAACCATTTCGGATTTATTACGACCCAGCCACCAAGGTTAGAGCCGGTCTCAAAACCGCGCCCCTAAATGCCTTCGGACCGTGCCTCCCAGTGAGGCAATTCCTGTTCGGCAGGTAGGGCGAAAGTGGTGATCGAATTATTGCGAATGGCCCAATCCCGAAAGGTCTCCAAGGATTCGGGCTCGCTATCGAGGCGCCAATTGGGCTCGCCCGCATATTGCTTGTCTTCATTGAACCAAATGAAAACCCGCAAATCCGGATCTTTATTAAAGCTCGCCAGGAAGTCGCCTATCCATGCCGTCTTGCCTTCGCCATTGGCACAGCCGATTTCGGTAATCCATACCGGCTTGCCCTTGAAATGCTCTTTCATGCCGCGCAGGCTTACGCCGAAAACGGTTTCATAGCCTTTCCAACTGTGATGGCGAGAATGCCCATCCCCGAAGTTGTAGCCATCCAGGCCGACCACATCGACATAAGCCGCTCCCGGATAATAGGGCAAAATATCGGCCTCAAAGGTGCGGTCTCCCCAAATCACATTGGGGCTGAAAACCCATTTCACATTGCGCGCTTTCTCTTCCTGGAAAATGCGCCAAGCCCGGCGCCAAGCGAGTCGGAAAGCCTCGGGTTTTTCGCCCCAGCCCACCCAGTCCCCATTCATTTCATAGCCGAAGCGATAATAAACCACGGTTCCCGCCGACCGGGCCGCGCGCGCGAATTTGCGAAAGTATGCATCCCAGCGGCCGCCATTAATAGAATCCAGCATGTCGGCATTCCAGCCTTGGGAGTATTCCATGAGCTCTTGAGTCACGATAGTGCGAATATTGCGATCGGCATTGAAGCGAACGATATCCTTGGGATAACCCATGGACTTGTCGACGAAATAAAGGGTATAGGAGGGAGGCGTGCCGAGGTGGGCGATTTCCTCTTTCAAACCCTCTCCATAGCTACGCTGTTTATCCCATTGATAAATCCCGAAGGCCTTGGGATCTTGGTGTAATACACCGGTGTCTTGGGCAGGGACAGGCAAGGCGGGCAAGGTTTCCCTCCATCGCATTTCGCCAATAGCGGCTTCGGCACTCCGCTGCCATTGGCAACCGGAAATCCCAAAAGCCAAAGCTGGAATCAATAGGGCCAAATGCCAAAAGCCCGATTTGGCCTTGGTTTTCGCGTCGGATAGAGGCTGGAGGCAAGTCACCCAGTGATTATACGTGGAGGCTGCCTTCGCGCCCACATTGGCGAGGTCAACGAAAGCTCAAAAACTTCTCAGTCGGCCTCAACCTTGGCACAATTCCGATGCAGGTGTTTCCCTGCAGGTGGGGTTTTACCCCATTGCAAATTCTCCGGGGAAATCCGGGTCAAATCCTTGCATTCGCGTAAATGATAAACCTGGGACTTTTCACTCCAGCCATAGCGGCCCGACCTTGAGCTCAAGGTTTCTGCTTTTGGAGACTCGAAGGACGGTGCCGGTTTGGTTCGAACCCTGGGCAGTTTCAGCCCCCCTCCTTGGGATTTTGAGTCTAAAGCTCGATTGAGGGTTGCCGCCAGGCGCACACCGGCTTTCAGCCATTGGTCCAAAATGATTTTTTGCGACCAGGACACATCTTCGGCGCTAAGCTCCACCACGCGGCCCCGGCCCAAAATGGGTCGTCCACCACGCGCATAGGCCTTTATCGCTAGAGCATGGCTTTCCTTCGCATAGGCAGCCACGGTGCCGGATGCGAGATCATTCAGGTAACCGACATGCAACCGTTCCCGCGACGTGACACTGTCGACCAAGCGCCCGACTAGAGTGCCGTCATCCAAGCCTGATTTTTCGAGCAAGGCATAATCCCAGGCCTGATGAAAGCCGACCTTGCGCCGTCCGAGTCTCACCTTGGTGTCATTGCCGCCGCGATCGTGATCTTCCCCGCAATGCAAAGGCTGATGCAAATCAGCCATCAAGTGCACCACCCAGCGCAGGGCTTCGGCGCGCGACTTGTCGTTGCCCATGGCCTGCAAGGCCTGAATTTGCCGACTCAATTCCGTCACGACATTGGGAGAATCGGCATGGTGGATTTCGATTTGAGGGCCGCGCACCTGCAAGATGACATAGTGCCAAGGCCCGGTTTCCGGGCGACCGCCGCGAATTTCATCGGCCCAAGTTGCCACCGATATCAAATCGTCGCCTGCACCCAAGAGGCGTTTGACTTCGCCGCGAGCGGTTTCGGTCAGCATAGTTTCAGCCAAGGCCGCTATGCCGCGATGTCCGGTTTCTCCCCAGGCAAAAATCCCATTCCACGCCAATAAAATCAGGAGAAGCCCGAAGCTCCAACGGGGTGAAAAAACAGTCGTACCAAAGCGTTCATTCATGCCGGTGACTCCTGTTATTTCCGAGGGATTCTAGAAATTTGAAGCGAATGCAGGATAAAACCAGAGTAGCGGGGGCCAGGGAGGCTTGCGCCTCCCTGGCATTTAAGAATGGGCCGTATAACCCGCGCAACGGACACCACTCGAGGGACACTTAAACTAGTCACCGCGCTAACAATGTCAAGTGATTCGAAGAAAGTTTAACCCAAAGGGGTGAATCAAAAAAAAATCAAGGGTATGGCTACCTTGCATACCAATGGACGCAAAACAGCAAGTAGGAAAAGCAGCAGCCGAAAGGGTGACTAACGGCATGACCGTGGGTTTAGGCACCGGATCTACGGCACATCATTTCATCGTCGAAATCGCCCGACGTCAGCGCGAAGAAGGTCTGGTGGTGCAATGCGTCTCCAGTTCTTTTTCGACTTCGATTTTGGCGCGCGATTTGGGCTTGAATCTTTTGCCATTGGAGCAGGTAGAAGCCTTGGACATCTATGCCGATGGCGCGGATGAAGTCGATCCACGCAAACGATTGATTAAGGGTCGCGGCGCTGCCATGGTGCGCGAAAAGATTTTGGTGGCCATGAGTCGCCAATTTCTGGCCATCGTGGACAGCAGTAAAATCGTCCCGCAATTGGGCGTTCGCTTTCCTGTGCCCGTCGAGGTTTTGCCATTTGCATGGAGGCCGGTACAAAAATCACTTTTGGCCATGGGCGCCACCCAGGTTCCCGTGCGACCCGCAACCGGTAAGGACGGACCCATAGTCACCGATCAAGGCAACTTGGTACTTGACGCTTATTTTCCCGCCAGCCTGGACGTAGCGGGTTTGGATGCGCCCATCAATGCCTTGCCCGGGGTGGTGGGTCATGGCTTATTTTGTGCCTATACCCAAGCGACGACGGTGCTGATTGCCACCGATCATGGCGTTGAGGAGAGAAGTTGAAAGAATTTCATCCCCTGCAATGGCTATTCACCACCTTTCTCAAGGGCCTGATTTTCATCGTGCCCGCGACGGTGACGGTGTTTGTGAGCCTTTGGGCCTTTCGCACCTTAGATGGTTTATTGGATTTGCCGGTAACCGGCCTGGGGTTCCTGATTTGCCTCGGTGCGACCTTGATGGTCGGTGCGCTTGGCACCAATATTTTATTCCGCAAAACTTTTGACAGCTTGGAAAAAGGCCTGACCCGACTTCCCCTGGTCAAGCTCATTTATTTCTCCATCAAGGATTTAATTGGCGCTTTCGTGGGGGAGAAAAAACGCTTTCAGGTGCCGGTGCTCGTCGACATGTTCGGAAGTGAGCCCACGGTTAAAATGTTCGGCTTTCTGACCCAGGAAGAAGTGAAATTCATTGATTTGCCAGGCCATAGCGCCGTGTATTTGCCGCATGCTTACAACTTTTCGGGCATGACCGTGCTGGTTCCCCGGGAAAAGCTGAAACGCCTTAACGAAAATGACTCGGCGCGCATCATGGCCTATATCGTCTCGGGGGGTGTTTCCATGGGCATTCAACCCAATGGCGAAGGAATGGTGACCACGAGCATGCCTGCAATTCAAACCAAGGTCAGCCCTTAAAGAGCTGGTCGAAAACGTCGCCTATGAATTCCGTCACGCTATAGGACGGGACCTCATTGATGCCTCCCAGCCATAGGGAAGGCTTTTCACTTGGCATGCCCCGCTCCAGCCTTCCCATGGCTTGGGCATGTCGCTTTTCGGCGACGGCTTCCGCGCTTTCCACCTTCTGCGCTCGCGTCACCCCACCGGCCTGCAAAAAATCGGCGACGCGGCGCAGCTCGTCGCAATCGAACCAGACGCCATGCTCCGGACAGGTGTCGAGTATAATGCCGGAGACCTTGAGATAATTCTGGCGCGACATGCGTACGGCGCAAATCGGGCAGGGCAAATACTGAACCTTGGCTTCATAGCCGCCACGGCCTTGCCCCGCAGCATAACCTGCGGGTGACGGTAACCTAGGCGTGTTCAAGCCGCTCCCTGCAGGCCTTTGGCGCTCGGGCGCGGAAAAATCACTGACCACTCGCTGAAAGTCGGCCAGGGAAAGCCATAAGCCCTCGCAGCGCGGGCAAGCCTCGCCATGATGATGCCCCACGGGCACGCCAACCAAATGGCCCGAGCCTTGACCGCAACGGGGGCAAGCATGTGCCGTTTCCTGGGGCATGGCTTCGGCGCTGGAAGCATGCGCCCCGCAATGCGAACAGAAATGCGCGCCAACTTCCAAATAAGCCAGGCAACGCGCGCAGAAGGCCTTGCCGTCGAGCGGACGTAAACCCGTTTTGCAATAGGCGCATTCCTTGGCGCCTACCGCGAGCCCCGCGCCGCAGGAGCCGCAATGCCATACCGCGGCATGAAAGGGCCGGGGCGCAGGCACGGTGAGATTTTGCCCGCAAGCACAAATCAAAGTTTCGCCCGCCGCATGGCCCAGCAGGGGCAATTCTCGGCGGCAATGGGTGCAAATCGCAATCATAATCGCTCAAGATTACCTCTATTACGCTAGGAAGAAAAAGGGTAACCGAAAGGGTCCTGGTTATAGGCCGACATGGAAGTCCCGGGCTATGGTATCTTGAAAACATGCCTCGTTCCGCTCAACCGAACTTCCTTGCTCTGGCCCAAGTCGCTTTCGTCGGGGCCATGCTGCTCTTGTCCGGATGCCGCTCCCAGGAATTGCCGCAATATGCCCAAAGTGAGAAAGGCAAACCGAGGGCGACGAGTGAAGACATAAGCGCCAATTCTAAAGGCTTAGGTAAGGGCGAAAAAGTCGCCTCGGGTCATTATGCGTCCATTCCCGGTTTTCAACAAATCTTCGCCGATGTGGCCGAAAAGGCTGTACCGGCCGTCGTCTCGGTGCGCAGTGAAAAAGAAGCGCCGATGGGCCAGGGTAGCGACAGTGAGGCGGAAAGCAATTCGCCCTTTCACTGGTTTTTCACTCCCAAAGGTCGCGACGGAGCTTCAGGCAATCGCCATCGCGAAAGTGGCCTGGGCAGCGGGGTGATTATTTCCCAGGACGGCTTTATGCTCACCAATAATCACGTGATTGACGGCGCCGATGTTATTCGTGTCACGACTAGTGATGATCAAGAGTGGTCGGCCAAATTGGTCGGCGCCGACCAAGCCAGCGACGTCGCCGTGCTCAAAATTCAGGCCAAAGGGCCTTTTCCTGCCATGCCCATGGGCAATTCCGATAAGCTGCGCATCGGCGAATGGATCTTGGCCGTGGGCAATCCCTATGGTCTTTCGCAAACCGTCACGGCAGGTATTATTTCGGCTAAAGGCCGCAGCAATACCGGCATCAATAGCTATGAGAATTTTTTACAAACGGATGCGGCCATCAATCCGGGTAATTCGGGTGGTGCCCTCATGAATCTCGATGGCGAGCTTATCGGCATCAATACCGCCATTTTCACCAAGAGCGGCGGCTATCAGGGCATTGGCTTTGCCATCCCCATCAATATGGCCCGCAAAATCATGGAAGACCTGATTCGCGATGGCGAGGTGACGCGCGGTTGGCTGGGCGTTTCTATTCAGCCCATCGACCCGGGATTAGCCGAGGCCTTGGGGCTCAAAGAAAGTCGCGGGGCACTGGTGGGCGGGGTGGTTGAGGGTAGCCCGGCGGAAAAGGCCGGGCTCAAGCGTGGCGACGTCTTGCTGTCCATGGATGGCAAGGCCCTGCGCGATCATAGCGATTTGCTCAACCGCATCGCCATGGTCAGTCCAGGCACCTGGATAGTCATGGACTTGCGACGCTCCGGCAAGGACATGACTTTGCGATTGCAAGTGGCCAAGCGTGACGAGAAGCGCCTCACGACCATGAATGACAATACACCCGACGGACAAGGCGCCGAAAAATTGGGCATTGACATCGCTCCGGTCTCCCAACTCATGCGCGAACGTTATCGCCTCGGAGCCTCCATCAAGCGCGGCGTAGTCATTACCGACATCGAATCCGGAAGCCGGGCCGCCACCGGGAGGCTGCGCGAGGGGGATGTTATACTCGAAGTGAATCGCCTTCGTGTTACCGATCCCCTGCAATTCGAGGATTTGCTGAAGCGGGCCATGAAAGGCAATCGCATTCTGTTTCTCATCGGCCGTGACGGAGAGACTTTCTACACCGCTATTTAAAATCGCTGGCGAAGTCGGAAAGGGGCAAATTCTTCCTCGCCCGGCAAACCCTGCCGCTAAGGATGGGCTCTCCGCCAAGGCAGATATTTTCTAGACCCACAAAGACGGTCCCCAGGCCCACCGCCTGGAGCGCAATGTGCGCTGGCATCGAGTTTGCGTTTCCCCGCTTGCCTCCCCGGGGGAAAACCCATGACCCGAATCAACCACAATATTTCCGCCTTTGTCGCCGTGCATCAACTGGCGAAGAATAATGCGAATTTGTCCAATTCCCTGGAGCGACTCTCCACGGGTTTGCGTATCAATCACGGATCGGATGATGTCGCGGGCATAGCCGTCTCGGAAAAGCTGCGCAGCCAGGTGCGCGGTACGGCGGTGGCCCAGCGCAATGCCAGCGACGGCATCGCCATGTTGCAAATCGCCGAAGGATCGCTCAATGAGATGACGCAAATCCTCCAGCGCCTTCGCGAATTGGCCGTGCAAGGCGCCAATGACACCTATGGCACGATCGAAAGGTCTTATATCGATCGCGAGTTTCAGTCTTTAATGGCGGAAATGAATCGCATCGCCATGGGTAGCCAATACAATGGCATTACCTTGCTCGACGGGGCCGCCAATAGTTTTGGTGCCACCGGAGGCACCAGTTCGGTCTTGCATATCGGCGCCAATTACACCACGGGCCTCGGCAATTCCATTGACTCCCTGCAAGTGCATATTTCTCCCGCCACTCTGGGTGCCTTGGGCTTGTCTCTTGGATCCGTCGCTGTCACTACGGGTACCGCCGCCATGGCCGCCCTCAGCCTGCTCGACCTCGCCATTCATTCGGTGAATGCCGTGCGCTCGGAAATGGGTGCGGTGGTCAATCGCCTGGAAAGCGCCTTGCAGGCCCTCACCGTGCAGGAAGTCAATATGACTTCGGCCGAATCGACTATACGCGATGCTGATTTCGCCAAAGAAATGACGGAGCTCACGCGCAACCAAATTCTGGTGCAAAGCGCCACTGCCATGCTCTCCCAGGCCAATCAGGCGCCGCAAAGCATTTTGGCCTTACTCAATCAATGACATGTTTTCAACGCCGCAGTTGATTCGCGGGTCATAAGCTGAGCATAATCAGAGCGAAACGTTTTCGCATGGACACCACCCTTACCATACGCCCTGGCTTGCCGCCCTTCACTGAGGAGCAGGTCATCACCTTTCCTCATGGCTTGCCTGGTTTTGAAGGCATTCACCGCTATTTGATTCTTTCCTTGCCCGAACACGATCCTTTTCATTGGATGGAAGCGGTCGAAGGTCCGCGTCTACGCTTTGCCCTGGTGAATCCCCTCACCTTTCGTCCCGATTATCAGCCCAAAATCAAAAAAGCCGATCTCGATACGCTTAATATTCGTGAACCCAAGGAATTGCTGCTCTATGTCATCGTGACCTTGAAGCAACCCCTGCCCGAGAGCACAGCCAATTTGATGGGCCCGCTATTCATCAATATTCGCGAGCGCGTCGGAAGGCAAATCATCATTGAAAACGACGCCTATGGGCTGCGGGAAAGGCTGGTGCAATAATGCTGGTCCTCACCCGCAAGATCGGCGAATCGATACGCATCGACGGGCAAATTTGCGTGACCGTGATGGAAGTCGATGGCCGCACCGTGAAGCTCGGCATTGACGCTCCCCGCACGGTTCCCATTCATCGCGAAGAAGTTTGGTTGCGCATCCTTGAAGAAAACCGCCAGGCCGCCACCGCTGAATCCACCCAAATCGATTTGGGATCCATGGCCGATTTGTTTAAGAAAGGTGGGAAGGGGGGAGGAAAGCCGGAAGAGGGAAAGCCAGCTTGAGCTGAATTGCTAGCCTTAATGCATAAGACGATAAAAGGGATACGGCGGTTGCCGTTAGTAATTACTTGCCGTTATACAATAAACGAAACGACTGCTCGACTTGGCCCTGGCGCAAGGTCAAATAGAGAAAACCGAACTCAACACTTTTAAGCGGCACGATTTCGAGGCCCTTACGACCTTCGGCGCGATAAAGCAATTGCCCCCGGGCATTGAAAAGCGAAAGCTGGGCGGGCGAATGCAAAACCACACGTAAAACCTGATTAGCAACACTGGCTTCGCCCAAGCCTAAATTGGCCGTTGGGCTGATCTCGGAGGCCGGGCTCTTCGTGGGCAGCCCTTCGGCTTTCACCGAATCCGGCATCACCAAATTCAACAAACCCACCAGGGCCAAGGAGGCCAAGGAGGTGAAAGCGGACATGGAATGGCAGAAAAGGCGCGAGGACATGTTCTAATTATGCCTTCTGGCCCCTAAGCTGGCTAGGCTTTTTTACAGGGACTTTGTAGGCGATTTTCGTTTGAAATGGGCAGGGACGTCGAAAAAACCGCAAAATCCAGGCGAAATCACGGGGCCTCAGGGCGTTTTCCTGCGGAGAACAGCCAATAAAACGGGTTTTTGATGTTGAATCCACCAACTGACATCGTGCTCGCCTTCCGGCTCGAAATGAAGACGCAATTGCGGTAGGGAGTGTTTCCAGCCTTCCAGGGTGGTTAGCACGGGCTGGGCGGGAAAGAGGCGATCCTTGCCCCCGACGAAGAAATCCCAGCTTCCGCTGCGGAGTTTGGCGGCCATGGGAACTTGATCGGCGGGCAAGGCGAGATCCGGGTAAGTCGAAACCAAAATGCGGCGCGCCAGGGGGTAACGCCCGTGTAGCGTATAGCGAATGATACCCAGAGTCCCATCGGAAACGCCAAGGGCAAGGATCGCATCCGCTCGCGCGGGATGGTGGGCGAAAAGCCAGGCGAGCGCATCATCGATATGACGCATGCCTGCCTCACTGAGCCAATCCGCACCAGCATAAGCCGAGGGGCTGAGAAAATAGGCGCTGTCGGGCGAGAGCAAATCGAGGGCGGGGCGATGGGCAGTAAAGCCCTTTTCCCGGTTGGCGCTGCGCATGCCGCCATGCAACCACAGCAAGACGGGCAAAGGTTTGCGCTTGGGATTGCGAGGCAAGGTGAGTCCCACGGCATTGCTGTCGGGGCCGACGCGAATTTGCATCCAGGAACTGGTGGGTGAAGCGCCGGGGATGGGGGAACCGGAAGGAAAGGCCTTTAGACTCGTGGGGATACCAAGGACTGAAATGCAGACCGCTAAGGTCGAGAGGCGGATTCCGCCAAAAAAATTTCGCGACATGGCCTTCCGAAGATAATTCCCTATCCATCGCACCAGAATATCAAGGCCGTGCATCTAGGCCATGCATGCGACTAAATTGGCCAGTCTCTATTTTACTCGGATGAAAAATGCGTATTCCTTTACTTTGGCTGCTCGCGATGTCGTTTTATTGCGCCGCTGCATCCCCAGGCGACTATCACGCGGAAATGGTTTTGATTCCCAGGGGATCTTTTCGCATGGGAAGCGAAATCGGGAACCGCGATGAAAGACCTATGAAAACCGTTACGGTAGACAGTTTTCACATGGGCCGTCATGAAGTCACTCTCGCATGGTATTTGAGATGCATGGCGGACGGGGTTTGCAAGGCACCGAGTTGGTGGTCCATTGGATATTTCGAAGATGTGCCCCCGCATTTAACTTCGCAGGCGGAGATGTCGCTGCCCATCACCGGAGTCAGTTGGCAGCAAGCACAGGCTTTTTGCCAATGGTTGGGAGCGGGCTTCACCTTGCCCACGGAAGCCGAATGGGAATATGCCGCAGGCTCAGGCCAATCGTGGATTTATCCCTGGGGCCAAAACCCAAAAGAACGATTTGCCACTTCACCCAAACCGAAATATCTCGAACCCGTGGCTGCTCATTCACCCAATGCTTTGGGGCTTTTCGACATGGGCGGCCATGTTTGGGAATGGGTGCTGGATTGTTATGAAGAAGAGAATAAGTCGAGAACTTGCCTGCGCCGGATGTCAAAGGGGGGCTCTTGGTCCGATCATGTTTGGAATCTCCGCGTTGCCAATAAGAGTTTTGGCTTTGAGACTCAGGGCTATAAAGGATTGGGCTTCCGGGTGGTCTATCATGCGCCTTAAGATCTTATTGTGTCGTCTCGTTCTCATTCTCGTTCCTGGCCTAGGTCTCGGCTTCATTTCCCTTTCGCATGCAGGTGAAATGGAATTCGAAAGCAGTGGCGGCACCTACTTTCAATACTATCTCACCCAAAACAATCGCCACAGCACCTTGCCTCCGGGCTATCGCTTCGCCTTTTCCATAGACAATCTGATTTACCGCACTGAAGCGGGGCATGTCTTTTTGAACGCCGCAAATTCCACCTTGATTTCCCGGCACGATAGCTCGGCCATTCAGCTCGACAAAATCCGCTATAAAATCGAGCCGGGATTTCGCGCTTTGCTCGATCGGCATGAAGTCCATCTTCTCGTGTCCCATGAATGCATTCATCAAATCGACCGGGCAAGGCAAGAGGGCAGCATTTTTTGGAATACCCTGCAAGCCAAATTCGGGACCTTGGGCGCCTACGATCACAATATGATTCGCCGCGTCGTCGAGAGGGATTTCCAACTTCGCAATTCCCTCGACTATAGCGTCACCGCCGACGCTTTCTTGTTTGGTGACGCATTTCCCTTGATTGCCCAGAACCACGATTACCGTGCACGAGCCCAAACCTTGATTCGGTATAATTGGGCCCTCTGGCATCAATCGGCGTTTTACGCGGACCTAAGGCAAAGCCTTTGGGCGACATCGCAAGGCAGTTGGCAATATCAAGGTCTCGCTCAGTTGAATTGGATTCTGCTCAGCAAAAAAAGCATCGGCGTTTTCTTTTTGGAATACACCTTTTTCGATCAAAATCCCTATGAAAACGAAAACTCCCTGCTAAGCTTGGGCGTGCGCATTCTGTATTAGAGCCGATTTTTGAGAGAGCTTCTAACATATTTTAATACCCTTCATCCATGCACCTTCATCTTTGCCAGCACCGAATTCTGCCTGGGTCGGCCGCCGCGAATCGAGAGCGCGTTCGCGAATTGGCCCTGGCCCAAAGCCTAGCCAAACCAGGCATGTTACTTCTGCCTGAAATTTTCAGTACCGGCGTTCTGCCTAAGGATCAAGCACAACTCATGCGCGGAATCGGCGACACCGACCGTGCCTTTCTTTCGACCCTAGCGAAAGACACCGGTCTCTGGGTTTTGGGAAGCACGGCTGACGGCCTGGCCGATGCCTTGCACAATCTGAGCTTGCTTTATGACCCAGAGGGCAAGCCTCGCAGCGCTTACCGCAAAATGCATCCCTTCTCGCTGGCGGGCGAGCATCTCACTTTCGCAGCGGGCAATGAAGTCAATGTTTTTGATTTACCCGATCTCAAGATGCAGACCAGCCTTTGCTACGACCTGCGCTTTCCCGAATTGTTTCGCGCCGGCGTCGATTTGGGAACCGAGCTCATCACGGTGCAGGCCAATTGGCCAGTGAATCGCCAACACCATTGGGACGTCCTTTTGCGCGCCAGGGCCATTGAAAATCAAGCCTTTGTGGCAGGTGTGAATTGCCTGGGGAATATCGGCCAGGTCAAATTCGTGGGCGGCTCTCAAGTGATTTCGCCACGCGGAGACGTGATGGTGCAGGCCGGTGAGGAAGAAGGCATTTTTTCGGTTCTGGCTGAAGCCGATATGCTGAAAAGCTGGCGACGCGCCTTTCCCGCCCTCAAAGACAGGCGGCCTTCTTCCACCTTTAAATCCTCTTGCGGCTAAGGGCTTCGGGAAACCATGAAAATCAATTGCGACATTCTCCTGGAAGCCACGGCCGAAGCCATATGGGCCATACTCACCGATTTGCCAGCTTATCCCGAATGGAATCCCCTGGTGAAATCCGCCTCGGGGAATCTGGAGCCCATGGGTACCTTGCAAGTGACGGTAGCCTACCCCGGCGCCGATTTGCTACAGGGTAGCGCCGAAGTGACTGGATTTATACCCCCGAAATATTTCAGCTTCACTCTGCGTAAGGGCCCGACCTGGTGGTACCAGGAGGAGCACATTTTCCGAATTAAGGTCCGCGACGATGGTAAGGTGACCTTTTACAATGAGGCCTATGCCACCGGCCTTAGCTTGAGGTTTGGTCGTAAAAATGCGGCGCACCGCATGCGTCATGCCATGGACCGCATGAATGAGGAGCTGAAAGACCGGTTATTGGCCAAAAATGGGCACACTTAATTCTATAAAAATCATACACTTAGATGATTTATCGCAACTCGGATCACGTCTAGGTTTGACGGCACTTTTCCTCCCGAATTTTTGCAAGTGACCGTTAAATCTGGCTTTATGCGGTGTATCCAAGGTCAAGACTCGTAACTCCTCGGTAACGGTTGGTATTACTTTTCCGAAGGTAGAGACTCGTATTCGCCAAAGGAGGGTCCATGGACGGCAAAGCTTGGATTCTGATCGTCGATGATGAAGAGAGTGTTCTGGGCCTCATGGCAACCGTCTTGAAGCTTGCGGGTCACCGCGTCTCTACCGCCACGGATGCAGCCGACGCGCTGTCGGTATGCCGTTTCAGCGAACAAGCTCCTGATCTTCTTTTAACTGACGTGCTTTTACATCCCGCCTTCACCGGCTGTGAATTGGCGAGGCATATGCGCCTCATTCATCCAGGATTGCCGGTGCTTTATGTGTCGGGGCTAAGCGAAAGTGAAATGGTGGCGGAAGAAATGCGTCGCCATTCGGCTGCTTTTCTGACCAAGCCTTTTTCGCCCCGCCAACTTGCCGACAGCGTGGCCAAGGCCCTACGCTTGCGCCACTTGGCTTTGACCTAGCTCGGAGAAGGCCGGAGGGTTCACAACCTTCGCATTGCCTTCCTTACTGACCCGTTTTTGCCGCCCCTTGGAGCGGAAATTCCCATAAAAATTCTGCGGAACCGGAAAGCCGGGCGGCATGGCGTGAAGCCACGAATAGCCAGTCGGATAGCCGATTGATATAGCGCCTCACGCCCATATCCACTTCAGCCTCGCGCATGAGGCGGGTCACTTGGCGCTCGGCGCGGCGGCAAACCGTGCGTGCCAAATGCAGCCAAGCATTCAGGGAAGTGCCTCCGGGTAAAACGAAGGATTTCAATTCTTCAAGGTTTTCTTGCATGCGATCCATGGAGGCTTCGAGCAGGCTATCGTCTGCCTGTTCGAATCGGGGACGGCCCGCCCACGCCTCGGGCTCAGGCGCGGCAAGCAAACTGCCCGCGTCGAATAAGCGATTCTGGATGCGCTTGAACTCGACTTCCAGCTTCTCGCGTTCTTCGACTGGCCAGGTGGTTTCCAATGCGAGCTGGGTGCGCGCCATGCCAATGAGGGCATTGAGCTCGTCCAGAGTGCCATAGGCCTCGATGCGGGGATGATCCTTGGAAACTCTTTGGCCACCGATGAGAGCAGTTTCGCCCTTATCGCCGGAGCGGGTATAAACTCGATTGATGCGTATAGACATAGCCGCAAAGTAAATTCCGGTGGCTTATTTCCTCAGCATGCACAGCGCACTCAGCGTAAATAGGCCTTGAGTCGCTGGGCAGCGTCCTTCAAGGTTTCATCGCGCTTGCAAAAGCAAAAGCGCAACTTGCCGTGGTGTGCCTTGGTGTCCTTGTAAAAGGAATAACCGGGCACGCAAGCCACTCCCGCCTCGGTGATAAGGCGGCGCGCCATATCGGCGTCATCGCGAAAGCGACCATCGCGGAGAAAATCGGCGACATCGGCCATGACATAGTAAGCGCCTTGGGGCACATGGGGCTTGAGACCCGCTGCCGATAAAGCCTTGAGGATAAGACCGCGCCGGCGGGCATAACCTTTTTGCAAGCGGGCATAATAGCTGGGTGGCAATTGCAAGGCCCCGCGTACGGCATGCTGTAAGGGTGTAGCTGCACAAACCGTGAGAAAATCATGCACTTGTCGTAATGACTTGGTCATGCCCTCGGGCGCTATGGCCCAACCCACACGCCAACCCGTGACCCCGAAAGTTTTGGAAGCGCTATTGAGAGTCACGGTGCGATCTTCCAAGCCGGGAATGGCGGCGGGGCTCACATGCTTGGCGCCATCGTAAAGGATATGCTCGTAGATCTCATCCGAAAAAACCATCACGCCCCACTTTTTGCATTGAGCGGCAATGAGGCGCAATTCCTCGCGGTTGAAAACCTTGCCGGTGGGATTATGCGGAGTAGTGATAATGATGGCCGCCGTCTTGGAATTGAAGGCCGCTTTTAATTCATCGGGATCAAAGGTCCAATCGGGCTCGCGCAAGGTGACATAGCGCGGCTTTGCTCCGGAGAGATAGGCGTCGGGATGATAATTCTCGTAGAAAGGCTGGAATAAAATCACTTCGCGTCCTGGCTCTACCAAGGCGAGAAAGGCCGCTATCATAGCCTCGGTGGCCCCGCATGTCACGGTGATATTGCGATCGGGATCGGCAGCGATACCGTTGTAAGCGGCGGCCTTCACGGCGATGGCCTCGCGCAAGGAGGGCAATCCCCAGGTGACCGAATATTGATTGTGATCGGCGTCCAGCGCTTCGGAGGCCAGTTTTTTCAGTAAGGGATCGCAAGGATAGTCGGGAAAACCTTGCGCCAAATTCACGGCGCCATGCTGCAAGGCGAGGCGGGTTTGCTCGCGTATCACCGATTCGGTGAAATGATTCAATCGACGCGAAGCCGAGAGGATGCGCGGGCCTTTCGGCACGCTTTTTTTCAGGCTGGATTTTTTTTCCATGCTTCGAAAAGATGCAAGGCCAAGCGTGTTTGCAGGGAGTCGGTTTGCGAAGCCAACTCTTGACTTGTCATCAAGGCCACGCGAATATGTTCCCCTTCATGAGCTGCGCCTGCGTCGCTGCCATGAAAGGATTCGCATTGCTTGCGGGTGAGGATGACGGGACAGACATAAAACCAAATGCTTTCGTCGCTGAGGCCGGGGCTGCTATACAAGGGGCGCTGCACCAAAGGCAAAAGTTGTTCACGACGAACGACGAGGCCGGTTTCTTCTTCCAATTCGCGGCGGGCCACCCCGATGGGATCGTGCAAGGTTTCGTCGAGCATGCCGGCGGGGAATTCCAGGGAAAGGCGTCCATGGGCAATGCGCCGCTGCCACACGGTGAGCAAAAGTTCCTCACCGGTTTCCGCAACCGTGATCGCTGGCACCACGATGCAAGCCGAGCCCCGAAGCAAAGCATAGGGCAAAAGCGGACGACCTTCAGGATCGAGCCCCTTGGCCTGCACCAAGGCGAAGAGCAAGGATTGATCACGCTTGCGTAAACCTTGCAGCAATTCCAATTCTTGCAGGGAACAGCCAGCATCCAGCAAAGACTTTTCCCAAGCCTTGACCTTGGGCGCTTGGCGCCATTCCTGAGTGGGCGGGGAGGACGAGGAACCTGCCAGATCAGACATCAGCGCAATTCTCCGCGCGAATTGAATCTCACGGTGTCGCGGAGCAAGTATTCCTCGGGTTCATTTTCCGGCAAAGGCACCATGGTGCCTTCAAAAGAGTGCTTAGGCGGCGGAGGTGGAGGCGGTACATACTTGGGCTTGGGGGCTGGCCTGGTTTTCACTGCCGAACCAAAGGCATAGCTGCCGCCCAAGGCGAGGCGAAATACAGCCTGGCTATTTTCCCCGTAGAGAAAGCCGGGGCTGAATTGCAAGAAAAGACCCCAAGGTGGATTCAAATCATAGGCCGCTTCGGCGACACCGCCGAAACTCGAATAATCATGCTTTCCCTCCAAGCGATTCCATCCCAGATAGCCTCCCAACTTCAGGGTGAATGGCGTATGCGTGGGCAAGGGATAAACGGCTAAGGCGCGCGCGCCGATTTCATTGACCGCTTTAAAGCCGTCGAGTCGCGGCCGAAAATGGGTATCGAAAAATTCTCCACCGAATTCCCAGTGATTGGCGAATTGCGTTCGCCCACCTGCAGCCAGGCCTAAGCCGAGCTTGTAATTGTCGTCCCAAATCACCGGCGTAAATGCCCCGGTAATCCAATAGGGTTTGCCTTCGCCGGTCCAGCCCAATGAGCTGACGAGCATAGAAATGCATAAGGGCAAAATTCCAAATACCTTCACAACGCCTCCGAGTGCGGCAAGAAGGAGCCCCTAACCCTCCCACCTAGGATTTGCGTAATCTAATCATCCCGGATTATTTCGCTAGGGAAACCCAATCCTTCGGCTTAAGCCAATAGTCGGTGAGGGCGGCCTCGGGCGATTCGGGTTGGGGACGAAAGTCATAAACCCAACTGGCCAAAGGCGGTAAAGACATGAGAATGGATTCGATCCGCCCCCCAGATTGCAAGCCGAACAAGGTTCCACGGTCATAAACCAGGTTGAATTCCACATACCGTCCGCGACGGTACAGTTGGAATTGCCTCTGCTCAGGCAAAATCTTTTCATCGCGTCCCGACAGGGCCGGAGCCAATAGCCCGGGAAATGCCTCCCCTACCGCTACGGTGAAGTCCAAATCGGCCTGACGGTCGCCGCGCAGGTGATCGAAGAAAATCCCGCCCACTCCGCGGGCTTCATTGCGGTGCTTGAGGTGGAAATACTCGTCACAGGCTTTTTTTAATTCGCCATAATCGCGGCCATGGGCCGAACACAAATCGCGTAAACCGACATGCCATGCCACCACGCTTTCCTCGCGTGGATAATAGGGCGTCATGTCCATGCCGCCCCCGAACCACCACAAGTCGCCCGCTTGGAAATAGCGAATATTCAAATGCACCGTGGGCACATGAGGATTGTGAGGATGCAAAACCAAGCTCACCCCCGAGGCGAAATAAGGCGTGCCCGGGGCGATGGAAAAAGCCGTGGCGGCAGAAGGCGGCAGGGATTGTCCTTCAAGCGCGGAAAAATTCACGCCGCCCTTTTCCAGCAAGGAGCCGCCATCAAAAACCCGCGAGCGACCGCCGCCACGTCCCGAGCCATAATCCCAGGCATCTTCGCGATAGCCTTGGCCGTTTTCGGCGGCGAGAAAATCACAGATGTGGTTTTGCACCGCTTGAAAGCGTCGAATCACCAAGTCGCGAAAGTCATTCATGGCTGAAAGCGTAGGTAGGCTAGGTGCGCTTTGCACAGGGTGCAGCGAACAAGGGTGGGCTGGCCCAGGTGCCGCCTATGCCCGTTGCTACATTCGCCTGCATTGAATTGGATTTTCATCCTGGCCCTGGCTGAGGAATAGCATGCTTGAATTTTGGCGCGATCTGCCATCTCATATGAGTCCGGTGATTTTCGAAATAGGCTCGTTTCGGGTGCAATGGTATGGACTCATGTATTTGGTGGCCTTTGTTTTCACCTATATCCTGGCCCGGCATCGCACGCGTACCGAAAGCCGCTTCGCCATGTATGACGACGACTTTCTGAAAGACATACTCACCTGGGGCTTTCTGGGTGTGCTTATCGGCGGGCGCTTGGGTTATGTCCTCTTTTATAATCTCGACTATTACTTGCAGCATCCCGCGGAAATCATTTTGCCCATGCGCAGCGGGGCCCATGGTTTGCAATTCACCGGCATATCCGGTATGTCCTATCATGGCGGGCTCATCGGCGCTATCGTTGGACCCTGGCTTTTCACACGCAAGCGCAAAGCGGATTTCTGGAATTTGTGTGATCTCTTTTTTTCCACCGCCCCGCTAGGCTACACCTTCGGTCGCCTCGGCAATTTCATCAATGGCGAATTGTGGGGACGCGAAACCACTTCTTCGCTCGGCATGAAGTTTCCCGATGCCCCAGGGCATGGCTTGCGCCATCCTTCCCAGCTTTACGAGGCTTTTTTCGAAGGCGTGGCGCTCTTCGCAGTGTTATGGATTATCCGCAAGCGCAATTTGCCCAAAGGCTCCATGGCCGGGCTTTATCTCATCGGATATGGAGTGGCCCGCTTCGGCATCGAATTTTTCCGCCAACCCGATGCGCATTTGGGTTTCGTCCTATTCGATTTTTTCAGCATGGGACAGGTGCTTTGCCTCGCCATGATAGTGGCGGGCATAGGCTTTTACTTGTATCGATTTTTCGCCATGCGATCGGTTCAGGTCAAAGCGTCGTGAGCCGTGGACGGCATCGGTTGCTGACCGGAATGGCGAGCCACTTCCCCACTCCCCTGCTCGGGCCCAAATTAGGTTTCGGCCTCGCCGTCGTTTTGGGCTTTTTCGCTCTCGCCTTCAATGCCTGCACGGCCCCGCGGGCCGTGGATATTTCCGCTGAGACCACGCCAAAATTCCATTGGCGTGTGGGTTATGATGTGGCGGTGAATGTGCCCACGCAAACCAGCAAGGCTCTTTACGGCGGCCTGGATAAAGCCATCGATCGATTGGTTTCTCAGGACTCAGGAGCCATCACCGCCAAGGAAATCGATCAAATCACTCTGGCCCTCTTCGCCTATAGCTTGGACCCGCTTGGCTTTCAGCCGGCGCTCTATGCCCGCTTCGGATTATGGGATAGACTGGACCTGGGCTATCGGTATGCGGCAGGCGCGCATGCCCTCGACATGCGCTATCAATTCCTGGGACCATTGGCCCGCGATAGCGCGGCTCCCAATAATGCCTGGCGCGGAAGCCTGGGCTTGCAGGGCAGCACCCAAAGTTTCGATTTACCTTCGGTACTTGGGCTCGACAAATTGCAAAGCATGCTCAAATACGAATTCACCCGTCGTGATTTGCTTTTCCCCTTGGCCTTGGGGAAAAACTTTGGCCATCGCGGCGACATTGGCGGCTTCACCACCGGCGCAGTCTTCGGTTATAGCTTCATCGAATATGGCACATCGTTGATAAATTGGGTCGAGCAAAAAGAGGATGGCAGCACAGCGCCATTTCGAGACTTACATGGCTCATCGAGCTTTCCCTTTTACGGAGGCTTCGTGAATTTGCGCCTGGGCTATAAATACTTGTTTGTAGTCGGGTCTTTCTCCACCTATTGGCAAAACTATGGGCGCTATCGCCTGTACGGCAGCACCGCCGATTTAAAAGGCTGGACCTATATCCCGTCTCTCGGCCTCGAAGGCCGTTGGTAACCGGCACGATTTCGCGCTACGGGCTATTGCAGGCCTTTCACTATCGCGCCTTCCAGTCGCAAGAGCCGACGCTTCACATCGAGTCCGCAGGAAAAACCACCGAGCCCCCCGCCCGATGCGATGACTCGATGGCAGGGGATGAAAAGCGGTATGGGATTGCGTCCGCAGGCCGAGCCGACGGCGCGCGAGGCGCCGGGTTGACCCAAGCTGCGAGCGATATCGCCATAGGTGCGAACCTCGCCATAAGGGATGCGTTGCAATTCCCGCCACACGCGACGCTGAAATGGGGTAGCACCTAAGTGACCCAAATTCCAATCCGGTAAGGGGCCTTTGCCCATGGCATAGGCCATAAGGGCGCCCTGCAATTGGACAAAACATTGCGCGTCCTCCGTCCAAGTCGGATCGGGCAGGCGTGCATCATCGCCATCCTGGTAAGAAAGCTCGATGAGCCCGCTTTCATCGGCGACGGCCATCCACGGACCAAGCGACGTGTCGAGACGGGCAAACCAAACCGGTGAGAGTCGAGTCGCGGTTATCCGTTTTCCGGAATCAAGCAAGGACTTCATGGCTTTCCTTTCGAGGTACCGGACGGCGCCCCAACTCACGCAAACCTAATTGGCCGCACGCCGCCATGGCCTCTTGGCCCTTAGTGCCGCGGATACGGCAATATTGTCCCGCATCCATGAGCTCATGGAAAAAGCGCTTAATCGATTCGCTATCGGGCTTGGCGAAAGGCGATTCGTTGCGAGGATTATAAGGAATGAGATTCACGCAAGTACGCAATCCCTGTAGATAAGCTGCGACTTCGCGGGCATGCTCGGGCGCGTCATTCACTCCGGGGATAAGCACGTATTCGCAGAAAATGAAATCCCCGCGCCGATGCAGGGGATACTCGGAAAGCACCTGGCGCAATTCGGCCATATTCCAACTGCGATTCACCGGCATAATGCGGGAACGAATTTCGTCATTGGGAGCATTGAGGCTGACCGCCAAACGCACATGGGGAAAGCCTTGGTCCTTAGGCAGACGGGCCGATTCCGCCATGCGCCGCAAAGCCGGCACATTGCCCACCGTCGACACCGTGATATTGCATTGGGCAATATCGAGGCCGCGCTGATCGGAGAGAATACGAATGGCCTTAAAGACAGGGTCGAAATTGTCGAGCGGCTCGCCCATGCCCATGAAAACCACGTTTTCTATGCGCTCGCCCAAGACATGGCGCGCCACCATCACCTGAGCCACGATTTCACCGGGAGTCAAATGTCGCAGAAATCCCATTTGTGCCGTTTCGCAAAAGGTGCAGCCCATTTTGCAACCGACTTGAGAGCTAATACATAAAGCCTTGTAATTCCGCATGGGAATCACCACCGACTCCGAAACGAGGCCGTCGCTCAAGCGCAAGAGAAACTTATAGGTGGCGCCGTCGCCCGACCGGCTAATCACCGGCGGCAAGGCAAAGCGAAAATACTCGGCGGCCTTAGCCGCCAAGGTGGGGTTGGCCAGAAAGGCAGGCAGCGATTTCGGCTCAAAGCGACCTTCGCGATACAGCGAACGAAACACCGCTCCGCCGTGATATTCGCCCTTGCCCGCCTTGGGATGCAAGGCGCCAAAGGATGCCGACATGGCTTCGTAGGTGAGTCCTAGGATGTCGATAGAGGTCTCAGACATCGTTCAAGCCTTCATGGAAAAGGGCGTGAAATCCGTATCGCGATCGAAATAATCTTCATGCTCGGCGCGCTTGAGAAAAATCACCACGCGATAGGTGATGGGAGTCATGAAGATTTCCCAGCCCGTCTTGAGAACATATTGGGTCAAGGCCACCTTGATCAAATCGGGAGTCGCCCATATTCCCGCGAAGGCGATGACATAAAACATTCCCGAGTCGATGGCTTCGCCAACCAAGGTCGAACCTATGGTGCGCACCCAAAGCCATTTGCCCTCGGTACGCACCTTCAGCTTGGCCATCACATAACTATTGGCAAAACTACCCGCCCAAAAGGCGAGCATGGATCCCGCCGCGATGCGCCAGGCATTGCCGAAAACGCCTTCCAATTGACCCTGATAGGTTTTCATCCAATCGCTGGAAGCCGCCGGCAAATTCACCACCACCCATGCCATCCCCGAAGCGAAGACGAGAGCGCCAAACCCAGCCCACACCACCCGCCGGTCACGCGCATAACCGTAGACTTCAGTGAGAATGTCGCCAAAGATATAGGAGATGGGGAAAAAGAGCACACCAGCGCTGAAAGTCACCGCGCCTACCAAGGGTAAGGTCAAGGTCGCCTGTTTTGCGGCCCCGATGAAATTGGAGCATAGGAGGACGGTGACAAAGGCCGCCATGACCAGGTCGTAATACCGATAACGCTTTCCGGTCAGCGGTTCCGCCTCGACGGAGGCGGATTTCAATCCCGTTTTGTTTGCCGCTTTATTTGCCGCTCTATATGCCATAAGGGCAAGGGAATAAATGCCAAGCCTCTGGTCAAAGGCTAGGGCGCCGAAGCCATTTATCCCGAATAACCCAAATCAGGCTCCAAATCCGGTTTTTGTGCGGCTTCTTTGGCAAGGACATCGCAACGCTCATTGTCGCGATTGCCGGCATGCCCCTTGACCCAATGAAATTTCACGGTATGTTCGGTGCAAATGCGCAGCAGGCGCTCCCACAAATCGGGATTCACCGCCGCGTCCTTGCTATTGCGCATCCAATTTTGACGTCGCCATTTCAGGGCCCAGCCCTCTTCCATGGCTTTGACCACATATTGCGAATCTGAGTACAAATCGACCTTTTGCCGTCCCTTTAAGGCTTCGAGGCCGATAATTGCGGCCAGAATTTCCATGCGATTATTGGTGGTCTTGCGAAATCCGCCGGAAAGTTCTTTGACGCGCTCGCCCTGACGCATGACCACCCCATAGCCTCCTGGCCCAGGATTGCCGAGGCAACAACCATCTCCATAAATCGTAATGCGATCGCTCATTGGGGCGGCAAACCTAGAAAAACGAAAGTTTCGGTTACCTCCTTCCTGTGACCGACGTCAAAGTCTTAATGCCTTGCCCAGTGGGCAAAAACCTCTCAATATCAAGAACCCAACAGTTCAAATTAGGGTAAAAAAACCTTGCCTTACAAAAATGGGGCAATGGTACAATGGGCCTATCTATGAAAATGCCTGCCAATATCTCCCAGTGGATGTCGCTCGATGAAATGGCTGAATGGGTGCATGAAGCCCCCACAGCCGATGCCCTGAGAAAACGTCTCGCCATTTGGATGACGCTCAAGGGTCCCTTTCACGCCCACAGGGTTTCGGAGCTATTGCAGGTTTCGAAACAAGCCGTGTGGTTGTGGATCAAGCAATACAATCAAGGCGGCCCAGACAGCTTGGATCGCAAAGGCCGCGGCGGTCGCCGTCGCGCCTATTTGAGCGTCGATCAGGAAAAAGCCTTGGTGGATCGCTTACAGGATTTGGTATCCAATGGCCAAGCGCGTAAGGCCAAGGAATTGATGCCGGAAGTTTTGAAAACCGTCGGGCAAAATGTCAGCGTTGCCTATATCTATCGCCTGTTGCAACGACATGAGCGCAAACGAAATGCAAAAGCCTTGGGTAACAAATCGGAGGAAAGCGCCGAAAACATTACAACGCCCATGCAAGAGACTCCTTGGAATCAAAGGACAGCATAGACAGAGTATTCGAATTCGGGTTCCTTTTTTTCCAAAATGTGATTAGTTGCTGTAAGTACTCATAAAAGCGATTCATTGCGATTCATCTAGTGCCAATTGGCCTTCTGAGGCTTGGCGGCATCATTGCTCTATGGCGGTCGAGTAGTAATTGTTAATCAAATTTTTCTGTCGATTTTCTTTCCGATACTCTGGTCTTGCCGCGGTCAAAAAACATTTCATACCGAAACTTCCCTATGAAGTCGCATTTCGAATCATTATCAATGATCCAGAACACAAAAAAGGATTCATACGCATGCAAGCGATAAAATCCCATGTCATGACTCGGACTGCGAGTCTGGCGACCTCGACCCATACCCACACTTCCATCTCCACGATTGAAAATTCCGCCGTAAAACGAAAAAATGAAACCCACTCCTTATCAGACCCAACCGCCTTTGCTCGCTTGGAGAACTTCTTAGAGAAGAATCGATCCCCTTTCGTCCTTTCCTATCAAATATTCGGTTCTTGGTTGCTCTTCTATTCAGCGCAGTTTGTCATGGGCCGAGAGCGAACGATTGCCGTTCCATTTATCGCATGTTCATTTGTTCTCGGAATTTATTTATTGAATTGGCTGTCGGAAATCAATGCCGATTTCATGAACGATGCATCCCGGTTATTGATTCTGAAATATTTGAACCTTTTTTGGGGAGTTACCATACTCAGTCTTATGACCGGGATCCTTCTGCCATTT
>JAYUVP010000347.1:0-30089 GCA_043753995.1 Fibrobacterota bacterium | reverse complement strand
AGTCCCTTTTTCCGGCCTCCAAATGGGCCAAGTTGCATTTGCAAATGATTTACTTCGGTAGGGAACATTGCCCGGCGCGAGGTCATGTAGACGACCTTTGCCCGATATGTTCTACGCTTGTCAAATCGGAAAAAAATCAAAGGAAAGGAAAAATCTTTAGGAAAAGGCTTAAAAACGGTAAAATCGATGGGCCGAAGAAAAAGGTCTCTCGATAAAAAAGCCATTTTTCCCATGAACCGAGGGAGATATGATTCTGCGCGATTTGGTGAATTCCGCCCGGGAGTGGGCCCTACACTTCACCGCTTGCCTTTTTATGGGGCTAGGCTTTGTGACCCAGGCTTGGGGCGAATACAATCACACGGTTTCGCCAACCGAAAAACTGAATAATATTGCAACAGCCATTCTCAACAATGCGACTCCCGGCCTGCATCATATATCCTTTACTCAATACAGTGATGTTGGCACCTTCACCATTCCTCAGGGAAGGGTCCTTGCCGCAGATACCGTGCTATTCACCCAGGATAAAAACAATCCTGGAATTCTAAGACTCAATAGCAATACGCCATTATTGGAAGTATTCGGTTGTATCAAGCCGCTGATTTTCCAAGGAATGTCTATTCAATTGAGGCATCCACAGGCGACTCTTTCGGCTCAGTCAATCACAGCCAATCCGAATGGAAATCTGGTTTTCCGCGACTGTATTATTTTCGCAGATTCGCTTGGCAGCGGCACCCTTCTCAATTGGGCTAGCGCTCCGAATTACGGTGTGACCTTTGAACGATGCTTTCTAGTGGCGAAAACCACGGCGGGGGTATCCAAGCTGGTAATCAATGCCGGCAATTTGAAGATCACCAATTGTAATTTCAACCTTTCCGCACTTTTCGAAGCCACAATCAATGGCAAGTTAGACATTCAAAACAATACCTTTAATCGCATTCAATTCAAAATCAATAGCGATATTCAAGACGCTGGCAGTACCATAGCCAATAATTTATTTGCCTTTCGCGGAGGACTGAATCAAACCGGCACCACCTCCTATTATCCGCTTTATTTCGGAGAAAAATTCGACCTTCAACCCCTAGGATTAAACACCAATAAATGGTTTAGTACCTGGGACAGCTTATATAGAACCATATCCCAAACGGAACGTTTTGATGACGCTGGCATTAAAATCTTACCGGTGACCGATCGCGATACTTCCGAACTTTGGAATTGGTATTTGCCCGATTCTTCGGTTGGCTTTTTTTCTGGGCCGCAACGGGGCAATGCCTTCAATGTTTTTCCCGGCACCCGCAGTAAGCGTGCCTTGCTTTATCAGGACAGCACCCTTGTCACCTTTGATTCCAGCCCAGTCCCAAGGCGTTTTCTTCCCTCTCCAAAGGCGGGCGTTCCTGCCGCAAATCAATTTCCCTATTTGCGTTTTGCCTGGGCAGAAAAGGGTGGCTATGCCTTCGATGGATTTATCATCGACAGCTTAAAAATGTTGAGCGGGCAAGCGAATCATGGTGGCCCGGTACTTGTCTATCGCAAAGCCGAATCAGATTCCTTTTTTCAACAAAGCAATTCTTCGACCCTGACCACATCCCCAAGATGGTTCGCCAATAGCATGAATTCGGTGGCAAAAATCTTTTACCCTGCCTACCTATGCCTTTTGCCGATGGGCGAAACGGTGTCAGTACCTAAACCTACCACCATCGACAGAGATGACATCGTATTTCGAAAAATCGATAGCGCTGGAAATTTTTTTTACTACGCTACCGATGACACTTATAATGTATCGCGAAATGATACCCGCTTTCTCGGCATCTCTCGCAGTTACAACACCTCAGCTAAAACCACAGATAGTCTTCTGGTCGTCATACATCAAAAAATCCCTAGCCTGCCTTTTTTAAGCGACAGTGTCTATTGGCATGCCTTGAGATACAAAAGCGAACCTCTCATTCGCGGCCTAAGGTTGAATGACAGTACTTTTCAATTCGTTGCTCCGCCTATGCCAGTAGATACTGTGATACAATTTTTCCTGGTTGAAAAATTAAGCGTTCCCAAAGGGCAACAAACCCTTTCAGGATCCGGATATTCCATTACGACGCAGACAAAGAATGGGTTTCAAATGTCCGTGGACACCATTCCGAAGCCTAATCCTGAAGCCTTTGATCAACTGTCTGCGGCTCTCTCGCTCCGTATTTTCGGCCGAAGCCGTGAAGATACGGTCATCATTACCTTGGATTCCAAAGGATCAAATACAGCCTATTGGCAACGTGGTGGAATCATTGACTCTTTACCCAGGGTTTCTCCGGAAATAGCAGGCAAGGTGAAAATCATCTTGCCCGTAGCCTCGGATAGCGGAATGCTTTTTCTTGGGCGAAAGCTGAATATTATTAAGAGCACGATTTTCGCTGGGCAGGTGAATGGCATTGCCATTTCGCAATTCTTTAGTCCGACTTCGGGTATGCTGAGTGTCAAAATTTTAAGCGAGAGTGAATTAGGTGCGGATCCCATCTTGCAAGATGTTGCTTTTTTGAAGGGGTGGACTTTTAAGGCTGAAAATATCAGCGCCAATGGTTTTCAAATGGTCGACACCTTGCCTTTTCCGGTGGATACCAGCAGGGTCAAGGTTTTGGCTAGACCTGCAGGTAGTGAAAAATGGAGCCGCTTTCCAGCTCGCTTTTCCCAGTTGAATGGCGGCACAATCACCGTGTCGGGTTTAGCCATCTTAGAGCCTTACCTAGACTTGATAGCGATCCAAGACCTGTCGCCTCTGAATTCACTTCCCTTGGTGAAATCCAAGGCATCGAGTACGAATGTGCGGGAATTCGATTTTACATTCACGCCTGCAGCGGCTCCGCTTAGCGCTACTCATTATAAAATTGAAATTAGGGCCATCGACCCCTTGGGTGTCCAATTCACCTACTCCACCCCAATTGTGCCTTTGGGATTAACGGCATCCTTAAGCATATCCAACAATCAATTGGCGATTTATCGCATTCGTGTTTATCAGGGCAATCAATTGATCGCCACACGGGGCGATAATTTGGTTGGGCTTTTTGACGTCAAGCATATCGATAGCCTGGCCGCGCAAGACTCTTTATCCTGGCATTTATTGGCTGCCCCCTATACCCAAAGCCCTGCGGGTCTGGCAGATATTGCCTGGCTAAATTTTTTCGATCCTTTGTCCCCCGGAAAACGAGATAGCGTGACTCGACTGGAAATCACTAATTCCGCGGGCCAGGAAGCCTTCAGGCAAGTGGGAAAGCCTCTGAATCTTAAAACTGGAGACGGCATCCTCCTCGCTACTGCGCGTCGGTTTAGAGCTAGGTGGACGGATGCTCAGGTGCCCCCTCTAACTGTTTTTCAGGTTTCGGCGATAAAGCCTCTTGGCGGTTGGCAATTTGTGAGTCATCCTTTTCCATTTCCATTGCATCCTAGCCAAATCACATCCACTCGCGGTATTACACCAACCTTTCGACAATTGTCGAGAATCGGTAAAAATGAGTATAGCTGGGTGTCCTCCCCTTCCATGAGTCCACACGAGGGCTATGTCTATTATTTTCAGTCGGGAGAAATACTGACTTTTGATCCTTTGAAATCGGTAGCTCTGCCTAAGCAGGCGGCCGGCGAATCGATTTCCGAATTCATATTGGATTTTCCTGGCGGACGCAAGCAAGTTGAATTGATACCAGGCGGCCAGGCGACGGATAATATTCCCTGGCTTCCCTCCCCAGGCCAAGGCCTTGATTTACGATTAGGGTCACGGCGGGGTTACCTAAGGTTAGCGATTTCTGAGGATAGGCGAATTCGACTCCCTCTGGCGCTTTATAGTCCTAAGCCAAAAAATATTCGCTGGAATTTAACCGCCTTGCCCAAGTTCATGGCGGCGGCACTTCTCGACACTTTAACCGGCAAAGCGATACGTCCCGGTGAAGATTCCTTGCGTTTGCAATCGGGCTGGAATGAATTTCAATTACTGGCTGCGGGCGAATCGGATTTGCAATCTGAATTGGCACATTGGCAGGAGAGAAGCGCAAAGCCATTTTCTATGCAATGGCCTTCCGTACTTCGACGAAATGAGCCCTGGTCCCTGCGTTTTAATTGGAATCAGGCTCTAGCCGAAAATGGCCAAACTTTGCGGCTTACTCTCATGACCTTGGATGGAAAATCTGTTTTTGATCAACACCGACGCCCTTCCCATATCGGTGAACAGGAGTGGGTGATGAATCCCGTGAATGGTTCGGGAACTTTGATTATGCGTCTTCAAGTCGAGGGTAAGGCGCCGATTTCTTGGCAACAGAAGGTGATGGTGATGCCATGAAGGTTTTACCTAAATGGCTGATAGCTGCATTCAGTTTTTGGCTTATTGGCCTCGTGGCCTCGGTGGAGGCCAATAGCTGTCGTGATAGGCGCGAAGGATATCGGTATCTACCCTCGCGATTGGGCAGCATCGGCTCCAACCAAAAAGTCCCCTATGCTTTAAGGTGCGATACCATGGTGGTAGCGGCCGGTCGAGTTACCGAGGTGGAAGCCGGGACCATGCTTTATTTCAATCGACCGCAAAGCAGCAATGTGATTCGCGTTCATGGAACCTTAAGACTCAAGGGAAACAAGGATACGTGGGTATTCTTAAGTGGCTCCCTGGATACAACCCAGGGCAAAAATGAGCCTGGAAAAGCGGCTTGGGGCGGTATTATTGTGGAAACCGGCGGCCAGTTAATCATGGACTTTGCCGGTATTTCGGGTGCTCCTATTCCTGTGACATCTTCCAGCGAGTCGGTCATTATTCACAACAGTTTTTTTACGGGAGCCTCTGGCCTTATTCGCCCCGACGGCAGCATGTTTGACCTGGATCCAACCTTTGCAGCCGTCAACGATTTGGATTTTCGTGGAACCCAAACCTTATCCAAAGCGTATCCCAAAATCAGCGGTACCACCGAAGAAGGGGAGGACAAACCTCAAGGTTTGACTGCCGAGGAAAAGACAAAATTGCTTTCCAAATCAGCAAAAACGCCCTTTTGGACCAAAGGCAAATTTTGGGGAGTTACCGGGGTTTTTACCGCGACAGCCTTAGGTGCAACAGCCTGGTATTTATATCCCAAAGATAAAGACCCGGAGCCCGGGATTCAGTCCCAACCACCCAATTTTGAGGCGATTCCGGCCTTTCCACAATAATCAGGTGGGTTTGAGTTCAAGCGAGGGCAACAACCTCAGAAGGCTGACAATGCCCGTCTTCTATCCTCAATTTTCGGCTTGTAATTTTCTCAATGCATCGCGGAGCTTGGCCGCTTCTTCATAGCGTTCTTCTTGTACGGCCTTTTTTAAACGAATCCGTAAGTCTTCCACGGGAGAGGCCCGCAGGGAGGGTTCTTTGGGCGTGATTTCGGTCAATTCGTTTTCACTTTCCGCCGTCGCTTCGGCGGCCATGGGGACAGAGGCTTGTTCATACACTTTGCGATGAACATGTATCAAGGATTGAAAGCGCAGCGCCAGAGCGATGGCATCGCTTGGACGGGCATCGAAATGGCGTGGGGGAAGAAGGTCATGTTCCAGGAAAATACAGCCAAAAAAAGTGTTTTCTTCGAGATGGGTGACCTGAATTTTCGCCACCGTCCAACCCAAATCTTCCAGCATGATTTTCATCAAATCATGAGTCATCGGACGAGGAGAGGCCTGTCCATTGAGCGCGAGGGCTATGCTATGTGCTTCATTGGAGCCTATGAAAATGGGTAGGACGCGCGAATCGGTGCCATGCCGCAGGAAAACGATAAAGCCGAGATTCGAAATGGAGACATTGTCGATGCGGACATCGAGAAAATCTTCGTCTGCGAATTCTTGAGGGCTTTCGTCTTCCATATCGGCCTAGGGATTAAAGAATACGGTTACACATTGAAGAGGAAATGCACGACATCGCCATCATGCATCACGTATTCCTTACCTTCGGTGCGCACAAGACCTTTTTCTTTGGCTGCTTGCCACGAACCGTATTTCAGGAAATCCGCATAACCCAAAGTTTCAGCGCAAATAAAGCCGCGCTCGAAGTCGCTGTGGATAACGCCTGCCGCCGCAGGGGCCTTCCAGCCCTTGTGTATGGTCCATGCGCGTACCTCTTGTTCCCCAGCCGTAAAATAAGTTTGAAGTCCGAGCATGCTAAAGCCCTTGCGGATGACCATATTGAGGCCACTTTCGGTAAGGCTGAGATCCTTTAGAAAGGCTTCTTTTTCCTCTTCGTCGAGTTCGGCGATTTCAGATTCGATTTTGCCACTGATCATGAGCACCTCGCAGCCTTGCCCTGCGGCATATTGCTGCATGGCCTCGACCATAGCGTTGCCGGTCAAAATCTCGCTTTCCTTGACATTCGCGCAATAAAACATGGGCTTAAGGGTGAGTAATCCCAAGTCCTTGACGAGGGTGATTTCCTCGATGCTTAGTCCGCCATTGCGACCCGGTAGGCCTTGGTCGAAAACCTTCATCAGCTTTTCGAGAATATCGACGCGCTGCTTGGCTTCCTTGCTTTCCTTGGTGGGCTGGCCTGCCAGTTTGCGATCCTTTTGCAGCTTCTTTTCCACCGTGTCCATGTCACGGAGAATCAGTTCCATGTTCACGACATCGGCATCGCGCACCGGGTCTACCGACCCATCGACATGGGTGATGTCGATGTCCTCGAAGCAGCGCACTACGTGCATGATGGCGTCAACTTCGCGTATATGCGATAGGAATTGATTGCCCAGGCCTTCGCCTTGGGAGGCGCCTTTGACGAGCCCGGCAATATCAACGAATTGCATGACGGCCGGCACTTCGCGTTTCGGCTTATAGACCTTGGACAATTCCTTGAGGCGCTTGTCGGGAATATTCACCATGCCCACATTGGGATCCTTGGTGCAAAAAGGAAAATTGGCCGCTTCGGCGCCCGCCGAAGTCAAGGCATTGAACAAGGTGGACTTTCCCACATTGGGAAGTCCCACAATTCCGCATTTAAATCCCATGGCAGTCGTCTTCTCGTTTCGGTGGCCGGGGAAATGTAGTAGCCACCAGGAATTTGGGATAATAAGGTTCACTTATGGCACAAAATCCCCTTCGATTAGAGCTTTTGCGGCTACAACGCCGCAATTATGCCGCCAAGCTCAGGGCAACTCGGGAGAATTTTGCCGATCCCCCCTATGTTGCCCGTTATGGCCGCGAATATTTGCGGGATTTGCGCCAATACGAAAAGGTGGCGACTCGAACTGAACTCATTCGCAAAGCCCTAAGCGTCGACGTCGTCTATCACGGCGATTATCACACCCTGCGACATTCCCAACGCGCCATTTTGGCCATGCTACAAGCCTTGGCCGATAAGCGGCCAGTTGTCCTTTGTTTGGAAATGTTTCATGCCGAAGATCAGCGTTGGCTTGACCTTTATCAAGCCGGACAAATCGAAGAAGCCGATTTCCTACGCCGCATTCGCTATGCCGAAAAATGGGCCTACAACTTCAACCCCTGGCGCGTTCTCCTCCATTTCTGCCGCGAGAAAAACATTCGCGTCCTAGGCATCAATGCCCTGTCGCCACCGGGGCCGCATGCCTTGCGTTGGCGTGATAAGGCCTCGGCGCGCGTCGTAGCTCGGGGGCTTTTGCGTTTCGCTCCGGCCTTGCTCTATGTGGTCGACGGGGATTATCACATCGCTCCGCAGCATTTGCCCAAGGAAGTGGATCGCTTGCTCATGCCTATGGGCGTCGAACCAAAGCGCTTATTGATATACCAGAACGTGGAAAATCTTTACTGGCAATTGGCCCAAGCTGGCCAAGAAGAGGCTGCGATTTTAAAAATCGACGAAAGCCGATATTGCCTCATGAATACCGTGCCGGCCACCAAATTGCAGTCTTATCTCGACTGGTTAGAATATGCCGAAGACGGCTATTTCCCGGTCAAAGGCCAATGGGCTGAATTGTGGGGCGACAATTATTTGGTGAACATTCAAAGCATGATCCGCGATTTAGAAGCCCTGCTCAAGGTGGAAATACCCAAGGGCGTTCTCGACAAGCTGACGGTGTTTTCCAGTCGCAATCTGGATTTTGCGGATCGCGTCAAAAGCGACAAGCGTCTTGCGCCGCATTGGCCGCGGCTGCGCGAAAAGCTGGGCCGCGAAGAAGGCTTTTTGTTGGAGTTCGGAAGAGAAAAGCAAACTCAGTATTGGATTTACCTGCCCAATGCCAGCATCAACCAGGCTGCCGAAGAGGCCGCGCATTTTGTCCATGCCGCTTTGCGCGGGCCTATGCAAATTCCAGGCAATGCCCTCGACGCCTTTTATCAAACCGCCATGACCGAAGCCCTGGGGTTTTTCGGGTCCAAGCTCGTCAATGAAAAACGCAAAGCGCCTACCGAGACTCGGCTTCGGCGCATGTTGGGGCGTATTAAGCGTGGCGAAATCCGCCAAAGCGAAACCGAAATCCGCCTGGCTCGCCTTTTACTCCAGCATTTGCATTTGGAAAGGCGAAAGCCTACTAGCGCCGAAGTGAATCTCAAATTCGCCGATGTATTAATGCGGGACCCATCCATGGCGCATTCCTTCGCCACCCAACTTGGGTACATTCTTGGTAATCGGCTTTATTATGCCTCGAAAAGCGGAATGGTGAATATGGCTGCAGTGCGCGGACTTTTTCATCGAAGCTTCGCAGGCCTCGGAGAAGCCATTGAGGCCTATTACGAATGGACAAGAAAACTTACCCCGCGAGCCTCATCACGCGTTCAAGATGGATCGGTCGCCTAACCCTGTTTTTTGGGTGTCTTGCCTCAGCGGCGACGGCCGATGTATTCCATAGATCTATCGCCCAAGTTGCTTTGTTCTCCACGCATCAAAGCCTTTGGTCGGACTCCATTCGGTCGGTTCCCGAATCACCTCCCTCGGACTCCACCGTCACCCCATTACGCATAGCAGTCTTGCCTGTCATTGTCACCGATTTTTTCGAGAAACCCATTTGCGACAGTTGCGATCGTCTCACCCCCAATGTATTGGAGTTTTTTCTTCCCGCTTGGCATCGCGAAATCCTTTCGCAATGGAGCCACAGCGGCGCCTTCGTAATATCTCCCGAAGACCCATTATTGCAAGCCGACACGATTTGGATAAATCGTGGCCGGGCCTTTGGCCTACCCTGGCGCACTTGGTTTGAGCCAGCCGACCAAGCTTTGATTTACCGGCCACGCGATCGCTTTACCCCTGATTCCGTCAAAAGTCGCCTTTCCTCCCTGGGCGGTAAATTGGGTGCGACCCATTTATTCCTGATCGACTCTATTCAAGTCGAGATGAGGTCATGGAGCCGGGGCAGCCATCACGGCTCTTCCCGCCTGAGCTATCAGGCCGTGTTTTGGAATGTGGTGAAAAGTCAGCCAGAATGGGCTTTGCGCCTCACTACTCGTCAATCGTGGTGGTCGGATTTAAATGCTCCTCTGGAGCCACGCCTTGAGCCCGATTGGTGTCGCTTCCAACAGGATTTGCCTCGGCGCTTAAGGGCCTTGCTGGCTTCCGAACCACGTTGACAAGGCATCGTACCCGCATGGCCCCATGAAAATCAGTTTTGATTTGTGTCCTTTGTGGATAAATCATCCTCAAATAGCCTCATCCCCCTGAATTTGACCTAGTCGCCTTATGTCATCCGGCTTATCATCCGATATAAAGGTAGGGGCCGGACATGCAAGTCATTAGACCGAATTGCCGCCAGCGCTTCACGGCGGCCGACTATCACTTCCTCTCGCAAAGCGTCTTTCCAGAAGGCGACTCTGGGTCACTTTGGCGTTACCTCGTCGAGGATCCCGATCATCTGGACGAATTGCTCGATCGTGCCGAACTCTACCGCTCGCTGCTTGAGCATGGCAAATGCGTCGAAGTTTCTCTGCCATTTTACTTCTATGTGACGGTAAGGCATGTGCTAGTCTCCCAGCACTTGGACAATCGCAATCTGGCCGATTATGTGGCGGCCTTGCTTTGTGCCTTTGCCGTGCATCCCCGCATGAATAAACCCCTTGAGGACGAAGAGCCTAAAGCTTATTACTACGAAATGCTGCAGGCCCTGCAGCAATCCCACGGGGAAAAACGCTTTTTGCTTTCGGTGCATATTGGCAATCGTGCCTTGTTTGAATCGGGCATGCTTTTTCATGCCGTGGAAGAACGCGAACGTCGCCGCGCCGCACCTGGATTGAATTTTCTCGAAGAGCTGGGCACCGAGCAATTCCGTCAAGCCTCGCGCGATGCCTATGCCGATCATTTTGGCTTAGTCACCTTGTTTTTGACCTTGGGGCAAGCCTTTCATTTGACACGTCTCGCATTGAATCAACTCAGCGACGAAGTGATATGTCTTGGCGAGAGCTCGGCCGTGACCCATTTGCTACGCTCGCTAAACGGTTCAGGCGGTGAAGAAAAATTCAACAGACCCCTAAATTGAGGCCGGAGATCTTGCCAAGTTGCGAGCTTTGGTTTACATTGGTGAAATCGTTGCGGGGTGGAGCAGCCCGGTAGCTCGTTGGGCTCATAACCCAAAGGTCCTAGGTTCAAATCCTAGCCCCGCTACCAACTTTAAACCCTTCGAAGCCTGGCTTCGAAGGGTTTTTTGTTTCCAGTTTTTAGAGGCCATTATTTAGCCTCTATTTTTTTTGTTTCGACTCGGTTGACCTTGACTAGGTCTTGCTCTTCAATGCCTTGCCCAAGGTTGGGTCCAAAGCATCGCGTAAAGCGTCTCCCAAAACATTGAGAGCCAATAATCCAAGGGTCAATATGGCGCCGGGAAAGGCAATCATCCACCACGCCGTATCCATATAGTCCTTGCCATCTGAAATCAGCACTCCCCAGGTGCAGCTTTCGACATTCAAGCCAAGAAAACTCAGGAAGGCTTCCTGCAAAATCACCGATGGCACGGTGAGGGTGGCATATACCACGACCACCCCTATCACATTGGGAAGAATATGCCGCAAAAGTATGCGCCAGGCGGGGGCACCCAAGGCGCGCGCTGCCAGCACAAATTCTTCTTCCTTCAGGGCCAAGACTTGCCCTCGCACAATGCGGGCTATGGTCAGCCATTGCACAAGGCCCAAGGCAATGAAAAGCACGAGCAGATTTTTCCCAAAGACAAAAATCAGGATGATGACGAGAAACATATAGGGTAGGGAATAGAGGATGTCGACAAAGCGCATCAGCACTTGATCCAACCTTTGTGAAAAGTATCCGGCTATGCCACCGTAAATGGTCCCGACCACCACACTGACCGCCGTCCCGAGCAGACCCACCCACAGGGACAGCTGCCCACCCTTCAACACTCTCGCCATTAAATCACGCCCGAGGTGGTCCGTACCCATCCAATGCGCAGTGGAAGGGGAAAGCAATTGCATGTCCAAATTTTGATCTTCAAAAGAAGGCAGAACCGAAGGCCCTAAAAATACGGCGAGCACGATGAGTACCAGAATGCTTCCAGCCAAACGAATGCGCCAGTCGCGCGTGGCATTGCCGAGAAAAGAATTCGTAGAGGAATTTCGGGAGGCCATTAATTCACCTCCACGCGAGGATCAATGAGGCTTTGTATCACATCGGCGACAAGATTCAAGGCCAATAAAAAGCATGAGTAAACCAAGATGACGCCCAGAGCCAAGGGATAGTCACGTTGAAAAACCGATTCGACGAAATATCGGCCCATACCGGGAATATTGAAAATGCGCTCAATCACCATGGTGCCGGTCAAGGCCGACGCCGTTGCGGGAGCGAGGTAACTGATCACCGGTTGCAGGCAATTGCGAAAAAGGTGGTGCCAATAAATCCGAAATTCGCTGAGGCCTTTGGCCCGGGCGGTGCGCACATAATCCTTGCCGAGGTTTTCCAGAAAGCTGCCTCGCGAGATGCGAGCGATATAGGCCATGAAGGTGAGACTGAGGGCGAACACAGGAAGAACGAGGCTCCCCCGTTCTGGCCAACCGGCGATTTTGGTCCAATGCAAGGTCTATGCAAAAAGCCATTGCATGGCCGTGCCGACCACAAAATTGGGAATGGCAATTCCTAGCGAAGCCACCGCCATGATACCGGCCGCACTCCAGCCACCGCGCAATAGGGCGGAAAACAGGCCCGCGGCCAAGCCTCCGATTAGAGCCACGCCCATGGCAAATAAACCGAGCTGCATGGAAATGGGCAAGGTTTCCGCGATGATTTCATTCACGGTTCTATCGCGATGGGTATAGCTATACCGCAAGTCCCCATGCAGAAAGAGCCCCCGCAAGTATTGAACATAGGTGAAGTCGTATTTGCGGTGCAATTCGGCCAAAGCTTCGGGCGAAGGGTTTTTCTCGGTTTCAAATGGCTTTCCGGGCGACGACCGCATGATGGCATAAGAAAGGGTCACAATCAGAAAAAGCGTAAGCAGGGCCACGGCCACCCTGCGCAATAACCGGAAAAGCAAGGTCGTGGATCCTGTCCTCATGGTTTTGCGACCAAGGAAAGATTTTTCCATGCATACATTCCGAGCGGATTGGGATCGGCATGCCGCAATCTTGGCGATCGCATTTCCGTCACGGCATAGTGATAGACGGGTATGATGGGCATGTCCTGAAGAAGTAAGGTTTCTGCCTGTCGCAGCAAGGCCATGCGTTTTACGGCATCCACTTCTTGCCAACTGAGGGAAATCAAGCTGTCAAATTCGGAATTGGAATATCCTGCGCGATTATTGCCGTTATTGGTCGTGAACAATTCCAAAAAGGAAATGGGATCGGAAAAGTCGCCAATCCAGGAGGCGCGGGCCAAACCGGAATAATGGAGGTTGCGTGTGTTTTCGAGATAGACCTTCCACTCATAATTGACAAGCTCGGCATTCAATCCCAAGGTGCTTTTCCACATTTGCTGCACGACTTCGGCTATGGTTTTATGCGTTTCGCTATTGTTGAACAAGATCTTCAATTGGGGTGGGGGATTATCAGTGCTGAAGCCCGACTCAAGTAAGTAGGTCTTGGCTTTTAGCGTATCGAATGCCAGGACCTGCATTTCGGGGTAGGGGGCCGTTGTCGGAACAAAACCTGTCGCGACACTTCCAATGCCTTTGAGAACCTTTTCGACGATGCGCTTGCGATCAATCGCATAGCTCAAGGCTTGGCGAAGCTTGGGAGAATCAAAGCCCGGTTTTCGGCAATTCACCAGGAAGTAATATGTGCCGTACATGGGAGCAGCATAAAACTCAGGCATTTGTCTCGCATTTTGCATGCGGCTGGGGGGAATATTGAACGTCCAGTCCAGCTCAAAATTCCGGAACATTTGAAATGCCGTCAATTGATCCTCGATGGGCCTCACCTCAATTCGCCGCAAGGAAACCTTCGCACTATCCCAATAAAAAGGATTGCGCTCCAATATCAGGGATTGGTTCGCCGAGCGGCCTGCTAAGCGAAAAGGGCCATTGCCTACGAAACGGCCTATTTGAGTCCAGCCTATGCCATAACGCTTTATGCTGTCCACAGGAACAGGGGCAAAAGGTTCGAAGGCGCATAGATCCAAGAAAAAGGAGACGGGATTTTCCAACCTTATTGCAACCGTGCTGTCACTAGTCGCCTGAATTCCCAAACTATCTATGGGTAAGCGACCCAGGCGAACAGAGTCACCATTTTTGACAACTCGCAGCAAAGACGCATATTCTGCTGCCGTTGCAGGGTCTGCGAAGCGCCTCCACGAAGCAACTAGGCTTTGAGCGGTCAGACGCGCACCATCCGACCATTGTGTTTTGCGCAATTGAAATTCATACCGCGTACCCGTGCTATCCACGGACCAAGTTTTCGCCAAACCGGGTTCAACTGTTCCGGCTTTTGGAGTACGCACGACAAGGCCTTCGACCAAGGCACCCAAAATCCGAAGTTCCGGTTGTCCCGTTGCTTGATGTAAATCCAAAGTTGCCGGTTCCGCACCGTTTCCGACAACCAAAACTTCGGTGGAAAGGTTGTCCTCACCGCCTTGGCAGGCCGCCAAGACTAGGGTGCAGGCGACCACGGCAAGAATTTTTAACCAGACGAAACCCATCTCAAAGCCCTGTCGTATATGCATTTGAAGGGATGCCTAAGCCTGAGAAGGAGGAAGTTATGGCGATTGTGTAAAATGAATTGAACTTTACCGCTGAATGCATTCACTAATGCGCTTCGGGCCTGGCCAGTAGGAGGCGGATCCAGAATTTAGTATTCTTAAAAACCGTTTGACTTGACTGAGAGTCCAAGGTAACTTGGAGCCTGACGAAGGGCCTACCTCCCCTGACTTCAGACCTGTGCGAGTCTAGGTTATTTACAGGGATCACATTCTATGCAAAAGCATCTCTACGCTGCACTTATGTGCGGCAGCTTGATGGGTCTAAGCTCCATCGAGGCAAAGACCGTTCGGGTCCCGGACAATTTTCCCACCATCAACGGAGCCCTCATCTCCGCTGATTACGGGGATACTGTTCTGGTGACACCTGGTCGCTACTACGAGAACGTGACCCTGGTTCAGGGCGTGATTCTCCTAGGGACCGATCCATACAAATGCATCATCGACGGCATGCGACGCGGGCCGACGGTATATGCAGTGACTGGATCGGAAATTGGTCGCCTCACGGTGACCAATGGAATCGACGGTATTCTCTGTGAGAATGCCTCACCCTATATTCACCACAACTATATCCTGGACAATGAGGGCGCGGGTATCGGCGCCTTCATAGCCTTGCCGCAAATCTACGACAACGTGATTTATGGCAACCGCTGGTCGGGTATTTTAGCTTGGGGTGCCAAGTCCTTGGATACCCGCATCGAGCATAATGTCATTTTACGCAGCGGCTACAATGGCTTGACCCTGAAGGGTCCAAGCCGCATCGTCGCCCGCAACAATATCATCATGGAAAACCACGAGCATGGTATTTTCAGCGACCCTGCTTCCGGCCAAAGCCAAATCACATACAATGACATTTACAAGAACTATTTGCCTTTCAACCGCTATACCAAGATCAACAAAACCAATCTGAGCCTCGAACCCATGTTCCTTTCGCCGGACTTGGGTGAACCGAACTTTTTCTGCGCTGCAAAATCCCCCATGATTCGCCGCGGATATGGTCAATTGGATATTGGCCTCATTTCGAAAGACGTCGTCGTTCAGGTGGACGGAGACCGCGACAATGACGGCCTCCCGGACTCCAAGGATGTTTGCCCAGATTTAGCAGAAGACATGGACGGCTATCAAGATCAAGATGGTTGCCCGGACTACGACAACGATAATGACGGCATTCCCGATGCTAAGGACAAGTGCACCAATGATGCTGAGGATAAAGACGGCTATCAAGACGAAGATGGTTGCCCAGATCCCGATAATGACAAGGACGGCATTCCCGATTCACAGGACAAGTGCCCTGACCAAGCCGAAACCAAGAATGGTATCAAGGATGATGACGGCTGCCCTGATGAGGTTGCCACAGCGCCTGAAGACAATTTTGTCCTGGATGGAGTGACTTTCCGAACGGGTTCGGCGGAAATCACCGAAGAATCCTATACCAAGCTTGATCAGGTATATGAGCAACTTGCTAAGTACTCGGATCGCCGCTTCGAAATCGCCGGTCACACCGACAATACGGCAACCGACAAAATCAATGTCAAGTTGTCTCATGATCGTGCCAATGCGGTTCGAGAATACTTGATCAATCGTGGCATTGAAGCCAGCCGATTGGTGGCAAAGGGATTCGGGTCCTCCCGTCCCAAAGCAGACAATAAGACGGCCTCGGGACGGTCCATAAACCGTCGCATTGAGTTCTACCGTATCAAGTAACCCTGGGAGAGTTCGCCTTGAAGACCATTTTCGTCCTCGCAACGACGCTGGCCGCTGCGTCCCTCTCGCTCGGACAAGCCACGTATAAGCCTCATCACTATCAGCAAAACGACTGGTTTGCTGAATATGGTGAAAATCTGGGTCAATACGTAAATCCAGCTACGATCGCGGAAAACGATCAAATTGAGGTGGGTTATGGCATGTTTCAGACCATCTCAAGTCTCGCGGGACAAGAGTATGTCGCAGCCGTGCATCCCTTTGATTACAACCATTCGGTTGGCTTTACCTTTTTCGAGAACGGCTCGAAAATCGACGGCTCGCCTGCGGTTTATCTCGAAAATGCCTATAGCTTAGGGTATGCCTATCGCATGCCTTGGGGTTTTCCAAGCGGTTTGGCGCACAAGCTGGCGGTGGGTGCCAACTTGAATTTGATTCAATTCAATGCTTTTGGTACCGTCACCGATATCAGCTATGGTATTGACCTTGGACTTGGATATAATCCATTCTCAACCTCCCGTTTTGGACATTTGCAGATTGGTTTAGCCGTTCAAAACGTCCTGCAGCCGAAGGTGAAAATTCCTAGCGGTCAGTTTTACGAAATTCCGCGCAATGTGAATTTCAGCGTATTCTGGCGTGGTTTCAACCGACGGTTGGAATTGGCTGGCTCCGTTTCTGCAATTGACTTTACTCACAAAGCGACCGAAGGCGGCACCGGCACTGAAATCGTGCCAACAGGCCGAATGACTTGGTATTTGAGCCAAATGCTTGGCCTGAAGCTGAAGTGGAATAAACTGAGCTATCCAGTCGTGGGCGCCACGGTCAATGTCAAGCGCATAAACCTGTTCCGATATTTGCAATTGGATCTTGATTTGTCACATGACAAGTTATCTGCCGACGACCAAAATCGTGGATTTGTTTACAATCTCCGAATCCTGACGCGCGTGGGTCCTACTCGCGAGGAGCGAATTGGCGAGGCTCGCTACCGCCGTTTGAAGCTTGAGCCGGAAGATGCCTATCGTGAGGCCATGCGCTTGTATTTGGCGCGCAAATTCTTGCTCGCTTCCTATGCCTTTGGCAAGGTTATCACCAAGTACCCATCCTTCCACTTGGTTGACCAGGCTGCTTTTTATAAGGGTAAGTCCTTTGAAAACTTACGCATGCATCAGGCAGCGCGTGAAGTTTACAACGATGCTTTAAAGCGGTATACCGATTCGGATCAACGTCCGAAATACATGTTTCAATTGATGAATATTGATTACAAGGAAGGCAAATTCGACGAAGCCACCAAGCGATATCAGCAATTGGTCAATCTCTATCCCGAATCCGACGTGAAGAGCGATGCTGACTATGTCATGGGCCAAATGCGCTTCATACAAAAGGACTATCACGGTTCAGTAGCTTTGCTGTCCCCGATTCTCCCTGGCAATGCCAACTACATCTATTCCCGTTTCACCATAGCTATGAGCTATGTCAACCTAAAGAAAACCAAGGAAGCCGAGGCTGCCTTCCAAGACATTATGGAAGCCAAGCCAACCAATGCTTCTGAGCAGGAAATGAAAGAAATTACGGCAGTCAAATTGGGCCATATCAATTTTGGTAAAGAGCCGCCCCAATTGGTTAAGGCCGCTGAATTTTATGGCTCGGTTTCTGCTTCCAGCTCTAAATATGACGAGGCCTTGCTTGGACTGGCTTGGTCTTTCCTTAAGGCCAATCGCCCCAAAGAAAGTGCGACCTATGCCTCTGAAATTGTCAGCAAGCTTCCCAATAGCTTGTTAGTTCCTGAAGCGCACTTATTGCTTGCCTTTTCGGCTTATTTCGACAAGGATTATGACCGTTGCATTAAGGAATTAGATGGTGCAGTCAGTGAAGCCGAAAAGAAGGCTGTGACCGCGCAGGAAATTCAGAAACGCAAGTCTGAAAATGCTACCAATACGCCTGAATTCATGGAAGTTCAAAAAGAGGCCTATCAATTGGCGAACCAATTGCCAACGGATCGCGTTTTGGCCAAAAGAGACCAATTACGTCCACGTTTTGAAGAGATTCAAAAGAAGATCGAGAGCTACTTGGAATTCCTTCGCGAAGTCGAGCAAGTGGATAAGTTTTTGCAGAATAAAGATCGAATCATCAAGGACGCCAAGTTTACTAAGGCGACTGTGATCAACATCAAGGGCGGAGCTAGCGAAAAGCGCGCACCTAGCGACCAAGAACTCCAAAATCTTGATGTCGAATAGTTTGAGGATGAAGAAAGGTTCGATGATGCCTACCGGGTCGAATGCAATGCTGAAGAAGTGCCTGTTGGTTTTACCCGCCATGGTTTTGGGTTTTGCCCAACTGGTCGGGGCCGATGCTCGACTGAGCGACTTGAAAAAACGCAGGGTCGAATTGGAGCAGTTGCAAGCCAAATGCAATGCTCTTTCAGGTTCGGACCAAACTTCTTGCCTTGAGAAAAGGCAGAAGAAGGTGGATGCCTATCGGCGCGACCTTGAAGACTATAAAGGCGATGTTGCTAAGGAAAAATCCCGCAATAGTGCTACCGAAGAGAATAACGACCCTGGCGAAATGCAAGCCAAGATCGACACCCGGAATCGTTCCATCAAGGAATTTTCGGACTACGTCAATAGCTGCACTGAAAAGACGGAGCGTTGCGCCTCAGCTTTATTTCAAGTTGCAAATTTGACCTATCAAAACGAAGAAGACGGCTTTCTCGTCAAGCAAGCAAAGTATGAGCAGCAGTTTGCATCTTGGGAAGATCGTGATCGCAAAGGACCTGAGCCCGTTTCTCCCAGACGCGAACACAAGCTTTCGCTCGGCTATTTTGAAAAATTCTTGAAGGAATATCCCAATCACACAAATGTGCCTCCTGCCTTGGTGCGAGCCGCCTTTATCTCTGACATGCAGGGCAATGAAGATCGTGCCTACGAATACTTGAATTTAATGGTGACCCGGTTTCCGGATCATGGCCTATCGGTTCAAGCCCACCTAAGGCTTGGTGAATATTGGCTCCTCAAGCGCAAATACCAAAAAGCAGTGGATCAATACGAAAAAGTTCCTCTGAATTATCCAGGTAATGAAGCAGGATTGGCGTTATACCATCGCGCCGAAGCTTATTATAACATGGCCAATTTTGAGGAAGCTGCTCGTTGGTATTTCGAGTATGTCTCCTTGGCTGACGCGGGAAAATTAAAGGCCGATTTGCGCGAAGAAGCTATGGCTTTCATGGCCGCATGTTGGGCGGATATGGATAATGGTTTTGAAATAGCCGCAAAATTCCTAAGGGAAAAAGGCAATCCTGTTTGGGAACGCGACATTTATTTTGAAATCGGTGAAAAAAACAAGGGCCATGATCGCTTGGATGAATCGGTGAAGGCATTCCGATTTCTTTTGGACAAGGATCCAACCTATCCTAAAGCTCCCATTGCGGATTTGAGCATTGTCGAAATTCTGGTGCTTCAGAAAAAGGCGGATGAAGCTCAACAAGCTCGTCGAGACTTGGTCAAGCGTTATGAAAGCGGTTCAAGCTGGTACCGCAAGAATAGTGGTAATAAAGAAGCTTTCGAGAATTCTCAGAAGGCGATTCGCTTGGCCATGTATTCCATACCCGTCTATTATCACCAAAAAGGTGATGAAGGCAAGGGTGATCCTGAAATGCTGCGAAAAGCGGAAGCAGGCTATAAGGAATATCTCGGACGTTACAACGAGCAATCTTGGGAAGTTTTTCAAGTTCACCAAAATTTGGCGGTGCTCTACAATAAGCTCAAGGAATACAAGTCCTCAGCCAATGAATGGGATTGGTGCGCTACCGCTAATTCCGACAAGTTTGGAAAACTGCCTCCTGAAAAGAAAGACTTAGTCTCACGACAAGATGCCGCCTACAACACGGTGTTGATGATGGATGAATATCGAAAATCCGCGTTGGAGACCAAATACAATAAAGACACCTTGGCTGCTTATTCTGGATCGGAAAGACGCGAATATGCCGGATCAGTCGAAAAATTCATGGTCAAATACGGCGGCTCGGCCTCGGCTCCTGAGCTGGCCTACAATGCAGCCTTTGTCGACTATGAGGCCAAGAAATACAAGGAAGCCATTGCAAGCCTTTCCAAGGTGAGCGAGCGCTTCCCGAATCACAAATACGCGGTGCAAGTCCGCCGCGCTTTAGCCCAGAGCTTATTGGAAGATGGGCAATACGAAGCGGCAGAAAAGCAATTCACCGTCATTGGTGGTCAAGTTTGCAAAGGCGCCAAGGCGGATCCTAAGGTTTGTGAAGAAGTCAAAAAGGCTTTGGCCGCTACGATTTTCAAACAAGCGGATACCAAAGCAAAGTCGGGCGATCATGCTATGGCCGCTCAAAAATATGCTCAGCTGGCTAGAGATTTCCGCGATGTCGACATTGCCGACAAGGCATTGTTTGAGGCTGGCCTCAATTATGATTCGGCCGGACGCACCGATGATGGTGTAAATACCCTGTTGCGCATTCACAAGGAATATCCTAAATCGCCACTGAAGATTAAGGCCATTCTCAAAGCCGCATCATTTTATATGGCGAAGAAGCGCTTTCGTGAGGCCGCTGAGGTTTTCCTGGTAGTCCAAAGAACATTTCCATCGGATTCCTTGGCTTTCTCTTCCGTAGGCTGGGCAGCGGATGCTTTTGAAAAGGCTCCCGACCTGAAGAAGGCTGGACAGACCTATGAATCGGTTTTCCGCTTATACCCTGATCATCTCAAGACTCCAGGCTTCTTGTACAATGGCGGCCAGCTCTACGAGCAGGCCAAGGAGTGGGGCGATGCTATTGCGGTTTACAAACTCCTGGGCGACAAATATCCCAAGAGCCAGTACGCCATTGAAGCCCTGTTCAGCGTTCCCCTGATTCTCGAAAAGAAGGGTGATTATGCCAAAGCAGCTATTGCATATGAGGATTTCGCCAAGCAATTCGAAAATGACAAAGGCAAGTTGGTTCGTGCACACCTTGGTGCAGGCAAAAATTACAAGAATCTCGGTAATGAGAAAAAAGCGCTTGAGCATTTCTCGAAGTGCATAGCGACCCAGAAAAGGGCTGGTGATGCAGAGAAGGAGGTGATGCCTCCGGCTATCCCTGCCGAAGCCGCCTACTTGGCTGGAGAAATGTTTTTTGAAAAAGTGAAGCGCGTTCGCCTGGATGGAACCAAGGGCCAAAACCAAAATCGAGTCGGCGAAATGCAACAAAATTTGGTATCAGCCATTCAGTTCTATGCTAAAGGCGTCGAAATGGCCGAAGAAGAATGGGCATTGCGTTCAACGATGCGCATGGGTGATTTGTTCGTAGCCATTGCCACCATATCAGATAATGAGCGCCCGGTTGGTTTGAGTGGTGATGATCGCGCTCGCTCTCACATTGAAAGCCAGGCCAGTCTACCTGCCTACCTTGAAAAGGCCGCAGAGTTATACAAGAAGAATTTGGACGTCTCTTTGAATCAGGGAATTGAAAATCCCTTGATTGACACCAGCGGCATGCGTTTGATGGAAGCCTATTTGTTCAAGGGACAATCCATGGAGAACTTAAGCCGCTTGCTTCCCCAGGCCCCACTTCCTAAAAGTGCAGGCAAGGAAGAGCGCGCTCAGCTACAGCAGGCAGCAGAAGAAACCAAGCTAAAGGCGGCTGAGACCTATAAAGAAGCTCTCAATATGGCCCAGACCTATAGCATCAATAATGAGACCCGTACGAAAATCGTCGATAGATTGAAAGCTTTGGACTCTGCGGCCACCGAGGTGAACTTAGAGGTTCCCGCCAAACAGGTTCGCCCCGCATCGGAATTGGCCAAACCGGTCGCTGATTCAGACGGAGCAAGCCCGACCAGCCAGCCAGATAATGAAAATAACGATCCCAAGTACGAAAGCAATTTGAAGCGAATTTCGAAGATTTATGGCAATAGTGCACTTAGCGAAGACCAAAAGGTCGAGCTTCTGATGCAAATGGAGGCTGAAGCACGCCGAGAAATCAATGAGCTACAGCAAGAAGTCGCCGTACCTGAGGAAAAATAAGGGTAAAGTATTCTTTCCCCCTAAAAACCATATTCATTAAACCTTATCCGAAAAATGGGGTGCCTGTCTTGCGACGACACGCTATTTTAGGAAACAAATACCTCGATGGTACGATTTAAAGCACCGACGGCCAGTCCGGACTGCTAGCGAACGTACCCTCAGTAGATTTCCACAAACCCCCACACCACCCACATTCCTTCAGAGAGGGATAATCATGGAACTCATTCTTAAAGGCTTCGAAGGTGAAGGTCGCTACTACATGACCTTGATCTTAACGCTTGGACTCGTGGCTTTTGCCATTATCGCCGAACGTTTTCTCTACATATTTGTAAAAAACAGCATGGGCCGCGCTAATTTCATGCGCAATATTGCTCAACTCCTGCAAACCGGACGTGTTGCTGAAGCTGGACATTTGGCTGCAACGCAAAATTTTGCTCTTGCCAAAATTATCTCTGCCGTTTTGCAAAACAAGGCCAAGGGCCAACAGGCCATTGAAAAGGCCGTGGATGAAGTTTACCTGACCGAAGCTCCCCGTATGAACCGTTATTTGAACTTGTTGCCCGCCTTGGCCAATATCGCCATGCTTTGCGGCCTTCTGGGCACCATTTTCGGACTAATCTTGGCATTCGACGCTGTGGCCAATCTCCCTGCCGCGCAACGTCCCCAGGCTTTGGCCAACGGTATTGCCATCGTTATGGTGAACACCTGGACTGGTCTTGCTGTCGCAATCCCGATTTTGCTCCTGCACGGTATTCTTGCCATGCAAAGCGAGCGCCTTCAGGAAGAGCTGGAAGAAAAGGCCGTCAAGGTGATGAATCTCCTCTAAGTCAGAAGCGTTTTAGGTCCGCCTTGAAGGTGGGCCTTCACCCTGAACTAGGATTACCATGAAAAAATCATCCATAAAAGGCCACAAGGCGAAAGAACTTGACCTCCTCCCGGTCATGAGTCTTTTCTCAATTCTGGTGACTGTCGTTATTTCGATGGCCACCTTTGAGAAGCTTGGAATCCTGGAACTATGGTTGCCAGAGCGCGGTCCTTCACAGGCCGAGCAAAATCAGCCGCCGGATGAGGGTTTACTCAATCTCACGGTTATCGTCACTAATAAAGGCCTCACGATTGGTGCTGGCGGTGGCTTTCAGCCTACGACGTATTACCAGGAGGAAGTGGAGTATCGCTCACGGTCCGATCAAAAGGTATTTCGCAAGCTCTGGACAGCTGGAGAAGTTGTGAAGTCTCCGACCGACGGCAAGGAGATGTCGCCCCAAGAAAGGGAAACCATTTTCTTGAACGTCATTGTGAAGAAGGACTCGTCTGATCCTGGCACCTACCAGTATGGCGTTATGAATAGCGAAGGCGATTACTTGCTTGATACTGCTAGCAACTGGTATACCCAGATGCCTGAAGTTGGCGCCTATTACCGCGTAGTTGGCTTGGAAACCTTGTTGCGCCTTGACCCACCGACCATGAAGTTGTGTAAGGTTGAGAAACTTTCCGCGTATCAGGAATTAGCCAAGACCCTTGAATCCATCCACAAGCGTTATAGCCAGGTCGATCCTTTGCCTCCCGATGTGGATGATATCGTAGTGCTCGCTGATGGCGACATCATTTACGACAAAGTCATTCAAGTGATGGATGCAGCTAAATCGGCTGGTTTTGATCGCGTCTCGCTCTCCCTTGTTGGAGGTGAAGCCTAATGGCACGTAAAATCAAACGTCAGGAAGAAGCTGCACTTATCATCACGTCGCTCATCGACGTGTTCGTTATCGTGCTTGTCTTTTTGCTTCGCACCATTTCAGCTGAGGGCAATCTTTTGACCTCGGCAGACAACTTGGTTTTGCCCATGTCTGCAAGGGCAAAGTCGCCAACTGAGGTTTCATTAACCATAGTGGGCGATCAAAAGAACATTACCGTGGATGACCAAGTTTAGGCTTCCACCCCGGAAGTTCGCAAACAGGACAGCCTGATTGTAAAGCCGGTTTTGGATGTTCTTTTGAAGAAGCGTGAAGAAGAACGCAAGGCCGAGGTCTTGGGGATTATCAAGGAAGCTACGGGCAAAGTCGTGGTTCAATTTGATAAAAATACTCCCTATGACATCGTGACCAAGGTGATGGCAACGGCTGGTTACGCGGGTTACAACAATATCAAGTTTGCGGTTACCCGTCGCAATGAGGAGGGTTGATTAGCATGTCCATGGATATGAACTCCCCGCAAATGATGCCGCCTATGATGAATTCAGGAAAGCCTGGCAAAGATCCTTTCATTGCCAAGTTTGAAGTTGAAAGCGATGCAAGACTCGCCAAATTCGTGGGCGTTTTTTCTCTCATTGGTGTTGGCATGATGGCTTATGTCATGACCACTTCGGTGATTATTCCCGTTTCGCTTCAATACACCAATAAAGGTCCTGACACCGCCAAGGTTGTCATGAATCTGAAGGACGTGGAAAAAGCGGAAGAGAAGAAAAAAGAAAAGAAGAACGCTCCGCCCAAACCGCGTAAGCGTGCTGGTGGTGGCGGAAAGCCGCGTGGTCGCGGTATTCCAAATGCGCCTATCACTCAAGCAGCATTGAAAGTCATTTCCTCCAAGTCGTCGAACTCTTCCTTGAGCAGCTATGACTTGTTAAACCAAAAGTTTTCCCGTGATTTAGACAAGGTGATCAATAACACCTCTGGTCTCACCAAGTCGGGCCAAACCCGCCTTGGTGCTCGTCGCGGTAAAGCAGATGGCGGTTGGAATGATGGTTATGCCGTCGGTGGTTCCGGTGGTGTTGATGATTTACTTGGCGGTCTTTGGGGTGGAGATGCCGGACCTCTTGGCGTTAAAGCCAAAGGTGGCTTGGGGCTTAAAGCCCCTTCTGCTTCTGATATCGACATGGGTCAAGAAAGCGGTCAACGCTCGACGGAGTCCATTTTACGTGTGATTCGCCAGCATACTCCTGGATTGCGTCATACGTATAACAAGTATTTGAAGCTTCATCCTGGATTCAAGGGTAAGGTGACCCTTCGATTCTCCATCGCACCCAGCGGTTCTATTGTGCAACTCGATATTGCCGGTAGCACCACGGGCGTCAGCGATTTTGATTCGGAAATTCAGAACAAGGTTAGGTCTTGGCGCTTCGAGCCCATCAAGGGTAAAGCCAATGATGTCGTGACCGTTCCGTTCACTTTCTCCGAGTAATATCGTCCTTTGTAAATTTGAAAACCCTGGGCAATCGCCTGGGGTTTTCTTTTTTTAGGTTTTATCGGGAGGTTTGCATGTTTCGATTTCCCAAGTTTCCGGCGCTTTCAAGAACCATAATGTCTTTGAGCGGCGTAATCTTGTTATTGCTCGCGAATTCGACCTGGGCCACCTATTCTCGTGTTGAATCCATGGGTAAGCGCCCGGATTTTTTCATGGATGACGTTTCCATTTTCGAAAATCCTGCAAACATGAATATTTTCCCGAATTTTCTTATCGGTGAGATGGGGACCTATAGCCAAGATTCGGCCCAAGATGCCAAAAATGGCGATAAGCCCATGAATATGGATCCGGCGAATAGTTGGTTCGGAGGAATATTCAGTTATTCACTAGGTAAAAATCGAGAAAACCCTAGTCTTTACCCCCAAATCAGTCTTGGTGGTGCCTTTAATCGTAAGGACACCGAGTTATTTGCTTTGATCCCTGACAGTGCCGATGGCCATTTAGTTCCTCAGCCTGCCACCAATTTCGATGGCTTTTTAGGCATGACCTTGGGAAATGGTGGGATGCTGGGAAGCCATATATATATCGCTAATCAAGAAGGCGCGGACTTGGGGGATGGTCGGAAATCCGTGACCCCTGACGCAGGGATGAGAGTCACTGTCGCAAAATTTGACCTAGGTGCCAATTGGCCCGTGGCAAGAAATATTGACGCTGAGCTATCCGGTGGAGTGGCCATGATTGGCTTTGGGCCTCAAAGTATAGAGGATAAATTTTCCTATTTCGTGAAAGCGCGTGCCTTTTCAACCCTTGAGATTATTAACGGCGAATTAGTCCCGATCTTTTCCTACAGCCATTTGGAAGCCCCTGGTTTGGAGGGGCAACATTTTCGCCTTGGTATCGGTGCAAACGTTTCCTTGGATCGTGGCTTTTTTTGGCTGGGAGTCCAAGGCCTTTTAGATCATGTAAAGAGTGATTGGTTCGAATCTGAGGGCAAAACCGTTTATAGAAGTGATCGAGCAGGTTTAGGCAGTGAATCCATGTTGTCGGGTGCCCTTATTGGTTTCGGCATCGAACGCAATGTTTGGTGGGATTGGTTGGTTTTGCGGGTAGGTGGACAAAAAGTGATTGGCTATATGGAAACCGATGGGCCATTGGCGGGTGATAAATACGGATACTACTACAGTAATCCAACCGGCGACATGTCTCCCAATGACCATGTTGGATTTGGCATTGGCTTGAATATCGAGGAAAAGTTGAAAATTGATGCGACACTCGCGGAAGACATTTTATACACCTTTGGAAGCCTGCTTTCCCGCCCTCAGCACCATATGATATCCAGAATATCGGCGACGTATTCCTTTTAAAATGCAGTCTTTATTTGCGTTTTCATCTTACCGCCTCCTTGGCTGGTCTCGGTTATTCATTGCGACTTCACTGTGCCTAATTCTGGGATGCATGGCGAGTTCAGAATTCTTGCATCAGAGCTTGGATGAAGGTGCGGAGGCCGACCTCAAAATAATTGTGGCTGATTTGCCTGCAACCGCAAAAGCATCGATTTTGGCCAAACCATACTATATCATTGATGAATTCCAAGAATTTCATGGAGACACGGCCATGGTTTTTCAAGCCAAGGCCGTCATCGTCTATTTTTATTTAGAGCCCGATATTAATCTCTGTCAGATACGGAAGTACCGATTCAAGCGTAGTGCAAAGTCTTGGGAGCGTTATGAAGTGGAATTGAAGCACATACCTCAAAAGTTTACTGCATCACCTTCAGGTTCAATCTGACAAGACACTTTATTTTGGGCATGTGAAGGCTTTTCTTGGTTATTTCCTGTCAAAATGGTAAGCTCACTTGGGGCTTTTTGTAGTTTTTCACTTTTACGGTCACACGGAGGAGGGTCTACCTTTTGTTCGGCTTTCTTTCTAGCGACATCGGCATTGATCTGGGGACTGCAAACACCCTAGTTCACGTAAGTGGCCGAGGTATTGTCATCAATGAACCGTCCGTGGTGGCTGTCGACCGCCGGACGAAAAAAGTTTTAGCCATTGGGTCGGAAGCCAAGCGCATGCTTGGCCGAACCCCCGGTGAGGTCGTGGCTGTTCGACCCATGAAGGACGGGGTGATTGCCGACTTCCAGCTTGTGGAAAGCCTTTTAACCAGGCTGATTCACATTGCACAGAAGTATCCGCTTTTCTTTCTTAGGCCGCGAATTGTCATTGGCGTACCTTCCGGAATAACGGAAGTTGAAAAGCGTGCCGTCTTGGATGCCGCACATAAGGCAGGAGCGCGGGAAGTTCATTTGGTAGCCGAACCCATGGCGGCGGCTATCGGGATGGGCATCCCCGTGGAAGATCCCAGCGGCAACATGATCATCGACATTGGTGGCGGAACTTCGGAAATCGCCGTGATTGCATTGTATGGCATTGTCTGTGATGCTTCGGTTCGCATCGGTGGCGACGAAATGGATGATGCCATCATCAACTATTTGAAGAAGAATTACAACCTGCTAATCGGCGAAAGCATGGCCGAAAAAATCAAAATGCAGATTGGCTCGGCTTATCCATTGGAGCAAGAACTAGAGATGGAGGTCAAGGGCAGGGATTTGATGGCAGGCATCCCCCATACCTTGAAAATCACTAGCGCGGAAATCCGAGAGGCTTTGGCAGAACCCGTGAATGCCATTGTCGAGGCAGTGAAGCGAGCCTTGGAACAGACCCCACCAGAGCTTTCTGCCGATATTCTCGACAAGGGCATAGTAATGACTGGCGGTGGATCGCAGCTGCGAGGCTTGGACGAATTACTAAGGCAAGAGACGAATTTACCCGTCAATGTCATTGATGATCCGATGATTTGTGTCTGCAAGGGCACGGCCAGAATACTTGAAAATCTCGACAAGTATTACAAAGTGCTAATGGATTCCAGCGGCTAATAGGAGGATGGCCTTTCCGCCGTTCCATGGCATGGATTTCAGGTCGAGCCTGGCCACGTGAGTGTATTTGATTGGTTAATGCGGTTATTTGCGATGGGACGCGGTATCGTGTCCCTGATACTATGTGTGATTTTCAGTCTTGTTTTGCTCAATATGAACCGCCAAGGCAAGCAGACTTTTCATGATGTGATTATTAGCACATTTTTATATCCCGCTCAGCTTTCGCTTTCCGTAGTCAATCGCAGTATCGAAGTCTTTTCCGAACATGAGACGCTGAAAACGGAAAATGCCAGGCTTCGAGTTGAATCGGACTTTTTAAAGCAAAAGCTTTCTGCTTTACCTCGCCAGTTGGAATTGAGCTCCTGGTCGGATACGTCTACATGGCGGCTAAAGAAGGCCTTGGTAATTGCCGAACAGCCATCGCGATTCGCGACAACTTGGGTAATCAATTTGGGTCTTTCCGATTCCATTGCGGTGAATATGCCAATTCTGACTTCGCGTGGAGTCGTTGGTAAAGTCGTTAAAGCCTATCTGAATCACAGTTTGGTTCAATTGGTTACGGATCCCAATTTCAGAGCTGCAATTATGGTGAGTCGCTCTCGTGCCAGGGGATTATTGGAGTTTTACCGTGCCGGAAAGCTTGCAGCGCGATTTTCCATTGGCAGCGATGTCGTGGCAGGGGATACCCTGATTACTTCAGGACTTGGCGGTGTATTTCCTAAGGGATTGCTTGTGGGCATTGTGGATGGGCCCCCTGATCCCGACCCGGATCAGGGGGATATTTTGACCCTGGCCAAGGTAAATCCCAGTGAGAATCCTGGACTAGTTGAAGAGGTTTTCGTCCTGATTCATCAGGCTAGTTATGTCATACAGGGGGGCTTGTAAAATGCGCTTCCTTAAGGCATTCTCATGGTTGATATTGGCTCTTGTTTTACAGCAAACATTGATTCGCCTGGCAGCATTGCAAGGGGCGCGTCCTGATTTGGTGCTCATCGCCCTCGTTGCGGTTTCTTTGCGATATGGTTCACTCTACGGCCTTTTTGGCGGATTGCTGATTGGGTTGGTTCAAGACGTTTATGCCATTGAAACCCTTGGTGCAAATTCTTTGGCAAAATGTATAACAGGCTATCTAGTCGGCTGGATGGACGAGCGAATGGTTAAAATCATGCCCGCGACCAAGGTCCTAATTCTTGGGGGCGGATTTTTGATTCATGATCTTATTTATCTGTGGGCCGCAGGCTTTGGTGGCGGAGCCTATGGCCAGGCTTTCTTGAAAATATCCTTACCCAGCCTGATATACACTCTCCTGGTAGCCGCCTTGGTTTATACCCTGGGACCGGGCAAATCACGCTTGCCTGAAGGATAGGGTATGGCTTATACAAAGCATACCCACCCATTAGATGAGCGGCTACACCGGCAAATCGCTGGCACGCGCTTGCTTTTGATTTTTTTGTTGGCCTTTATGGGATTGGCTTCGCGGCTCTTCTATTTGCAAATCACGCGAGGAAGTTATCACGAGAAGCTTTCTTTGCAAAACAGCGTTCGGGTGCAGGTGGTCAAGTCCTCGCGTGGGTTGATATACGACCGGCATGGCAAAGTGATTGCCGGAAACCGTCCTTCGTATCAAATCGCATTATTGCCAACTCAAATCAAGAGCGAGGCCCAGGTGAAGGCGACCTTGGCCTTATTCACCGATTCATTAGGGCAGCCAATTTTCGATTCAAGTTTAGTGTCCTGGAGTTTGGCCCGGGCGCGCTGGCGAAAGTTTCAGCCCTTGGTCATCCTCGAAGATGCACCGATGGAGGTCGTGGCTCAAATCGAAGAGCATCAATTGGAATTGCCGGGTGTTTCGGTCGTGGTGGAGTCGCGGAGAAGCTACCCCTTCGGCAAAGCGGCCTCACACGTGCTCGGCTATATGGACGAAGTGAAGGAAGACGAGCTGATTGCATTACGCAAATCGGGAAAACCTGAGGATAGCTTGCTTTATCAGCGGGGGGATCGAATCGGCAGAAAAGGCTTGGAGCGCGTATATGAAAGCGCATTCCGGGGGCGCGATGGTGTTCGCTATGTCAAGGTGAATGCCTTTGGAAAAGTCATTGAGCCGATTGAAGAGCTTCCTGAAATCAAAGCCCAGTCCGGCCAAAATTTGTGGACAACCTTGGACATGGATTTGCAAGCTGTCGCCGAATCCCTGCTTGGCG
>JAYUVP010000346.1:0-8376 GCA_043753995.1 Fibrobacterota bacterium | reverse complement strand
TTTTCTTAGAGCATCAATCCAAGGTTGTACAGCCAGGGAGGCATCGAAAGGATTTTTAGCTGTGGGCTTATTTGCGGCATCGCCCGATTTTAAGGCCTTGCCCATTTGCAATAGCTTGACGATGAGGGCCACGATAATTCCCACGATCAGGGGGATGCTGGCCACGAGCAAGCGCGTTCCCATGCTTTGCAAATGCATGAAGGGAGTCAAAAAGAAAAGCGCGGTGGCGAGAATCAGGGAGCCAAGTAAAATCCAGAACACGGCAGACTTGAACAATTTCATGAGCGGGCTCCGGCCTCCAAGCGAGCGACGAGGTCGCGAACGGTGTCAAGCGGCCCATCGCTGGCGGCCATCAAAAGAAAAAAGGTGGCCAGGGCCAGAGTCAAAAGTGCCAGAGCACCGATGATCAAGGGCTTGCCGCTACGCGTTTGGCCCTGCGTTCCAGGGTGGGCGTAGGCGGACGGCGATAGGGCTTTGGGCGGGGTCCCGCGCACGGATTCAATGCGCTTCAGGAGATTGCGCACCACATTGGGTAAGACCTCGACATTTTGCACGCGATAGCGGCCCTGAAACCCCAGGGCTAAGCATTGCGAAAAAACTTCAATGGCTTCGATATTACGGCGCAAATCCGAAACCAATTCTTCGAGGCGTTTGAAGAAATGCTCACCGGCACTATGGTCGTCGAAGAATTCGACTTGAAGGGGGGCGCTTACCCATTCGTCACGACAATTATTGGGCGTATTGATAATGGTTTCGTCAATGAAGGCTGCCAGAGCATAGCGGGCATGATTCACGAGTTCCGGGGGCTTGCCGTGAATGGTGCAATTGCGCTCGAAGTCCTTGAAATAGGAGAGCAGCAATTTTTTCAAGGTGCCGGCTTCGCCCAAATGCGGTGTCTCCATGATTTTGACGCCGATGAGCAAAATGTCGGTGGAAAGAGCGACCAGGGCGGGCGCGTCCTTGTCCTTATTGCCGCTGCGCTCGCCAAATAAGGTGGCCCCGGCTCCGGCTCCATTTTGGCCGAACAGGGTTTGCACGGCGCCATCCGCCCAGTCGAGACCCATGCCGCTGCCGGCCCTCGTGGGTGGAATCGGTTGGCGTAAGGTTTTCTTTTCCCCGGGTTTCATCATAAGCGCTTTATCCTGTGATGGCGACCAGTTCAAGCTTCAATTGCGGCAGGTCCGGCGGCATATGCAAGGCCAAGGTGCGTGATTGCACGATCTGATCCCAAAGGTCGCCGTTTTGATGCAGGCGGAAATACTTGAATCCTGCCTTGGCGGGTATGCCTTGCGGTGGGGCCGTTTCGGGCACCAGGGAAATGCCGGGCAAAGCGTGGCTGACCAGAGTCTCAATACGCGCGGAAGCGGCCATTTTGGCTTTGCGCTGAACGGCCGTGATGACTTCGACTTCGCTGGCTTGGGCGGAAACGCCCAAGAAAAACTGCCCGAGCTGATGAAAGTCGGCATCGCGCAAATTGGCGGCATATTGCACCGGACTCATGCGGGCCAAGTTGAACAAGCGGTACCCCGTGGGCACGGTGGCCGAAAGCAAATTGTCGATGAGGGCCAGCAGGGGTTTGAAACTCGCGCGTAAGTCGCCATGCTGATAGCGGGGCAAGTCACCTAAGCGATTTTCCTGACCGAATGCCATGAGGGAGCCGGCGAAGCGAAGCAGGTGACGGTAAATCGCCTCGGGATGGACCGTTCCTTGTTGTATGGCATGGGCCAATTCGGGAACCGCGCTGTTCACGGCATTCATGAGCAGCCAATTGGTGATGGCTTCGGCGGAGAATTGGGCCACTCCGGTGGCTTTCTGGGCGCGTTGGCTCATCAGGTATTGGCTCTTTTGCAAACAGCCATCGTGCAGCTTCTTCAGCATCAAGGTCAGGTTGGCCGAAGCCATGCTGCGCACGCAGGGGGGAATAAAGGTGTCGTCGAGAACGCGCCGTGACTGGGAGTCGTGCCGCAGTTCGCCGATTTTCAAGGTTTGAAATCCGGCATGGGCCTCTCCCTCGAAAAGGATTCGCAGGGAAAGGCGGCCGAAAAGAACGTCGCGTAGCATTCCGCCCGAATTCAAGTCATGGGCTTGATTCGTCTGGGACATGTAGCGACCGGGTTTACCGGGTTCGCCACCCAAATTGGCATTCCCCGGGCCGAGTGCGGGCAAGGCGAGATAGACGGCCAAGCTGTCTTTTCCGGCAGAGAAGGCCTCTTCAAAATTCCTTTGATCCAGCTGCGGATCTTGCCTCGGATGATGGAAGGGCGTACCGTCGGGGAAAATACCGCTGGCTTCCCGCACCCGGATCGATCCGCTACCTAAAGCCTCAGAATCGATTTCAAGGGAGGCCAAGCCGTAAAAGGAGGCGCCCATCCATTGCAGGCGGGCAACCAAATCGGCTTCGACTTGCTGTTCGGCTTGTTGCAGATGATGAGGGGATAGGACCATCCCCTCCTGCCAAATAACCTTGTCACTCATGGGCCGAGTTCCCGCGTCGGAGGTAGGACTGTCGGTTGACAATGCACTTCGATCGCGGAAAGGTAACTCCGAGTTTTACGCATTGCTGCCGACTCGATGAAGTCTTCGAGCTATATTGGCGCCCGCATCCGAGACGGGGGGTCTTTCGTATGGCCATGGGGCTAATCGCAACCGAAGGTTCCAGTATTACACGACAGAAAAATGCGTCGGCTAAACTTGTGGCTTGGCTAGCCTTAGCCATCGCTCTCAGCTTTCCGTCCGCCTGGGCTTCCGGCTTTCTCACTTTGGAAACCAATCCCACTGGCGCAGAAATCTGGTATGCTCCCGCAGGCGGCATGGAGCGGCGCTATTTGGGTGACTCACCGATTACGAATCGCGAATTGGCTCCCGGCCAATATGACTTTTGGATTATCGTCGAGAATCGTGACACCTTGTCTCTTCCGGGTATTACCCTCTACGAAGGACAGCATACCCAGGTAAGCAGGGAATTGCCTCTGCACTATGCCTTTTTGGAAGTGACCACCGATCCCGATTCGGGACAAATTCGCATGGACGAGGTGGAATTGGGCAGCGCCCCCTATACCAATCCCCTGGTGCATCCCAATACCTATAAGCTGCAAATCAAGCCCAAGTCGGTTTTGTATCGCTCGCGCACCGAGAATTTGACTCTGGTCAAAGGCGACTCCCTTCACTTGAGGCGAGTTCTGAGCTATCGCGACAAAGCCTTTATGCATGAAAATGTCAGCGTGTCGCCCGGTAAAATCCAATTGGAGACCGGCATTCAATATCGGTCACTTTTTGGAAATATCGATAGTACCGGCAAACGTAAAAACCTGCCCAATGGCCAGGATAAAAGTCAGGTGGACTTTCCCTTGACCTTGCGCGTGGGTTTGCCCTTTGGCCTGGAAGCCCATGTTCTCATCCCCTTTAAGGGCTATCAAAAAATGGATATCACTAGAGCCGCGCCTTTCCCTTCGGATTTGGCCTTCGGTCTCAAATACACCTTGCGGCCTTTCAATGTGGGACTCGATGTCGACTATGCCGTAGGGCGAAAAACCAAGGACGGCGGCCTGAATCATGATGTCATCACCCTGCAAGCCTTGGGTCTGCTCGACAAAGACAAGCTTCTTTTTCAGGGTAATGCGGGTTTTGAATTTCACCTGCATGACAAAGACAATTCCCAGCTAAATCCCGGCAATAATGTTTCTGTTCGCGCTCGCGCGGGCTATGTGGCGGACCCCTTCATGCCCTATTTGGCGGCCATGGCGCACTTCAAACTTACGGGTGATGTCAATGGTGTGGAAAGGAACGATGGCGGCTATGGCATCGGTTTAGAGCCGGGCCTCATTCTCGACGTGCAAGACTGGGTGAGCTTTCAATTCGGCATTCCCTTCGAGGTTCTGGGCAAAAACGACGTGCTATTCTGGGGCTTGCATTTTTCTCTGGCGGCACGCTTTGGCTTTTTAGACGGTTGAAATCGGTCCGGTAGTCCTATGCGCATCGACATTTCGACTCCGGCCCTGCTTTTCCCAGCCATTTCGCTCCTCATGCTGGCCTATACCAATCGCTTCCTGGGATTGGCGTCCGTCATTCGCCAATTGCATAAAACCCATGTCGAGGCGCCGAAGCCCATTTATCTGCAAGAGTTCGAGAGCCTTCGCAAGCGCCTGCGTCTGATTCGTGACATGCAGTCTTGGGGCGTGGTGAGCCTCATCTTTTGCACGACTTGCATGTTCGTTCTCTTTCGCGGTTATACCCAGGTCGGCGAAGCCTTATTCGGCGCGAGCATAGCCTGCATGATCACCTCGCTCGGCATTTCCCTGGTTGAAATCCGCATGTCCATCATCGCCTTGGATTTGCATTTGACTGATTTGAAGGCGGAAGCCTGAACCGAGCTTATTTCCGATAGTACACATGCCTCTTTTGGCCGAAGCGATTGTCGTCGATGGATACCATTTCATCATTCTCGAAATAGTGATATTGGCCATCCGGCCCCTGAATGTCATAGGAAATCATGCGGTCGTCGCGGAAATAATGTTCTCGAGTGCCGTATTCGTTGAGCTCATAGGTGACTTGACGTCCGTTATCGGTGTACTTTCCGCAATGGTTTGCGGCGCTGCGAAATCCTCTTTCACGCCCTAGACGAAAGTGGGAATCCCGCCAATCTTCCGTGCGATATTCGACACGTGGCGCATCGTAGGTAACGCGAACCACTTGTGTCGGCCGGCGCTTCTCTTGGCGAATGACCACGGTCGTCGTTTGTCTTTCATCATGCACAGAAACGGTTCGTTTCTCTCCGCGTCTGGAGTGCTTGCCGTCGGTGGCAAATGCGGATGCGGCCAAAAGCAAAATCAGGCCGAAAGCGATTTGGCTGGAAAAACGGGACCCGGAGTGTTGGGGTTGGTTTTGCATTGGGCCTAGCCTTGTTGAAGGGTGATGACAGGGACATACAACAACTTTCGGGCCAATCGGATTTTGCCGATTTCTTGGAAAAAACAGCCTATGGAATCAAGGTGAGTAAGTTGGTGGACACTCGCGCAAGAAGGGCAATCTTGAATTGCCAAGTACTTGGACAGGCGTGGCGTCGTTTCCCTTCGATTTCAAGCCATTTCAAAAGCGTCACCGACCTTACGGGTATCCTATACTATTGGAAATGGTTGCCCCTACCTCTCGACTCATCCCACTCAACCCCTTCACCTTAAAACCCGCCGGCGAATATTCCCTGCTGGATTCCGCAGCCTTGCGTGACCTGGTTTCTCGCGCCCAAGGTGCCGCTCGCGCCTGGGGCCGCGTGCCAGTCGCGGAACGCATCAGGGCCGTCCGTGAAGCCTTGCAATATTTCGACTTGCATCGCGCCATCATCGCTCAAGACATCACCGCGCAAATGGGCAAGCCTTTGCGCCAAAGTGAAAATGAAGTCAATGGTTTTTTCGAGCGCGCCAATCACTTGCTTTCCATCGCCGAAGCCACGCTTGCGCCGGAAACCCTGCCGGAAAAACCAGGCTTTCACCGCCGCATCGAGCATGTGCCTTTGGGTGTCGTGCTCATCATCGCGCCGTGGAATTATCCCTTGCTTACGTCTATCAATGGGGTGGCGACGGCGCTTTTATCCGGCAATGCGGTTTTGCTCAAGCATAGCAGCCTGACGCCAGAAATCGGTGCCCATTTTGCCCGGGCCTTCGCCAAGCTGGGGCCGCTTGTCGATGTCTTGCAGGCCTTTCAAGCTAGGCATGAAGACATTGAAAAAGCCATCGGTGAAAATGGCATCGATCATGTCGTTTTCACGGGATCGGTGGAAGGCGGTCGCCTCATGCAACGCGCTGCCGCTTCGCGCTTTATCGATTGTAATCTCGAGCTCGGCGGAAAAGACGCGGCGTATGTCGCGGCGGATGCCGACTTGGCTAAGGCCGCTGCCGACTTGGTCGACGGCGCCATGTACAATGCCGGACAAAGCTGCTGCGGTATCGAACGCGTTTATGTGCATCGCAGCCGCCATGACGAATTCATCGATCGCTGCAAATCCCTGGTTGCCGATTATGTGCTTGGCGATCCCATGGAGGCCAAAACCAATATGGGACCCTTGGCTTCGGCCAAGGCGGCGAAAGTCATGCAAGCGCAAGTCGACGCCGCCAAGGCGGGCGGGGCGCAAGTGCTGGCAGGGGGCCGAAGCGTAGTGATCAGTCAGGGGACATTCTTTGAGCCGACTTTGATGCTTGGCGCGACCCAGGCGATGGAAATCGTTCGCGAGGAAAATTTTGGCCCCCTATTGCCTATCCTGTCGGTCACTGACGACGCGGAGGCGATAGAGCGGGTCAATGATTCGCCCTATGGCCTTACTTCGGCCATCTATTCTCAGGATGTTGAAAGGGCAAATCGCTTCGCAGCCGAGGCGGACACGGGCACGGTTTTTTTGAATCGTTGTGACTATCTCGATCCGGCTTTACCCTGGACGGGTGTGCGTGACAGCGGGCGAGGCACTACGCTTTCGAAATACGGCTTCTATGGCTTGACCCGTCGCAAGGCCATTCATTTTCGCTTGCCTGGGTGATGCCGCCACGGACGCGATTTCATGCATCGACTCATTCTTTGAACGGAGCTTTTCGTGAAAAATAAGGTCAAGTCCTCCGATCCATCCGAGGCAAAAAAATCCGCAAGAAATCGGGATGCGACTCAGCCCAGCTTCGATTCGGGAGAGGTGCAAAAGAAAATTGACGAGTGGTCGAAGGCTGGCATACAGCGCGTCAAACTCGGCTTGACCGACGTCGATGGGGTGATGCGAGGTAAATATTTGTCTCTCGATAAATTTGCTTCGGTGATCAAATCCCATGGCGCTTTCTGCGATTGTGTGCTTGGTTGGGATGTCGACGACAAGCTCTATGACAATGTGACCTATACGGGCTGGCACACAGCCTTTCCCGATGCGCCCTTTCGTCTCGATCTGAGCAGCGAGCGGCGGCTTGTCGAAGAAGGCAATATCCCATTTTTCTTGGGTGAATTCGTCGATCCCAAAAAAGGGGGTCGGCATCCACTTTGCCCACGCGGCCTTCTGCAGCGTATTTTGGACCGGGCCAAAAGCCATGGTTTCGGGGCCAAGGTCGGCTTCGAATACGAGTTCTTCGTCTTCGACGAAACGCCCCATAGCGTGCGGGAAAAGGGTTATCGCAATCTCAAGCCTTTGACCCCGGGTAATTTCGGTTATTCCGTTTTGCGGGCGTCGGCGCAATCCGATCTCTTCAATGCCTTGATGGATTATTCCCTGAGCCTAGATTGCCCCATCGAAGGTTTGCATTGCGAAACCGGCCCGGGCGTTTGGGAGGCGGCGCTGTCGGCCGACGAAGCCTTGCGCGCTGCTGACAATTCGGCCATTTTCAAGACTTTCACCAAGGTGTTTTTCGAAAAGCGGGACAAGATGGCCACCTTCATGGCGAAGTGGTCGCTCGATTATCCCGGGCAAAGCGGGCATATGCATCAGAGCTTGATCGCTCTTAAAAGTGGCGAGCCGGTTTTTCACAAAACCGGTGGCCGCGAAAGCATGAGCCCCCTCATGGAGCATTATGTCGCGGGCATGCAAAAATACCTCAAGCCTTTTCTGTGCTTATGTGCGCCCACCATCAATAGCTATACGCGCCTGGTCAAAGGCGCTTGGGCGCCGACGAGCGCCACCTGGGGCGTCGAGAATCGTACCACGGCCTTGCGGGTCATCCCTGGTAGTTCGAAATCGCAGCGCGTGGAATTCCGCCTAGGTGCTGCTGACGGCAATCCTTATTTGGTCGCGGCGGCCTGCCTTGGCGCGGGCTTATTAGGCATCGAGCAAAAACTGAAACTGGGCGAGCCAGTAAAAGGCAGCGCCTATGAGGTGCAAGATTCCTTGCCCGAAGGGTTGCGCTTGCCCAGTAACCTGCGCGATTCCCTGGGGAATTTGCGGGCATCGCGAGAAGCCGCTGATTTATTCGGCGCTGATTTCGTGGACCATTTCGCAAATTCCCGCGAATGGGAAGTGCGCGAGCACGAAAAAGCCATTACCGATTGGCAATTGCGGCGTTATTTCGAAATCATTTAATGGGCACGATGGAATAGGAATTAGGATGCAACAGTTTAATTATCCGACGACCCTTCTTTTTGGTGAAGGCGCATTAGCCGCATTGGCCGCTAGATTAAAAAATCAAGTCCAACATGCCTTGCTAGTGACCGATGCCACCTTGGTGAAAACCGGCTTGGTCGCCGAGGTGGAAAAGGTTTTGCGGGCCATAGGCGGCCTTGGCTTAACGGTGTTTTCGGGCGTGCATCCCAATCCACTGGAAGCCGATGTCGATGCCGGGGTCGAGGCCTATCGCCAAGCCGGTTGCGACTCCCTGATTGCCCTGGGCGGCGGCAGCCCCATGGACGTGGCCAAGGTGATAC
>JAYUVP010000345.1:0-26906 GCA_043753995.1 Fibrobacterota bacterium | reverse complement strand
AGACCGCAGGCAAAGCGGCGATGCGTGACTTTCGTGTGGAAGCAAAGTCCGATTCTGTTTGGCTGGAAGTGAAGGCGGAAATCAAATCACTGACCGCGGATTATGCCCAGCCCCCGCTTCGGGCGGGCGGGCGTTTTTCGCGCGTTTCCGCCTTGTATCGGTTGCCAATGGGAGGCCATGGTGGCGACACTGGGATTCAGATCTCCTTGGAAAAACCGGCCTACCTAAAGTTGGATGCCCTGATGGATACGTCCCTGGTGCGTTACCGCCTAGGAAGCATAGCGACCTTGCAAAACCTTTTTAAGCGAAAAGGTCCGCCCAAAAGGGGAGCCAAGCGAAGTCGCCCACTACAAGTGCAAATTCAGGTGGAGACCCTGGGCTCGGGCAATTCGCTGGAAACCGATTTATTGCGGGCAGAATATGTGGGTGATTTTTCCTTGCGAGGGACCTTGCCTTATGCGTTGGCCACAGGGCGCGTCAATGCCCTGCAAGGCCAGCTCGGTACCAAGCGCCAAGCTTATGACATTCAAAGCTTGGAATTAAAGTGGCTGAATGCTCCGATAGAAGAAGGCCAGATCAATTTGGAAGCGCAAAAGCGTATGGCACGAGACTGCGAGGCGGGCACCCTCGATTCCTGCATACTTATTACCCACCTAACAGGAACCTTAGCGCAAATGCAATTCGCCTATGACAGCGACTGCCAAGGCAGCTTCGGGGCCGGCGCCGATGTGGCTGCCCTCTTGTATTCCGTTCGGCGAGGCTGTTATTCTCCCGCATTTTCCGGTGGGAGTGGCGGCCAAGGCTATCAGGCCACGGCTTTGTCCCTGCTGGAGCCATTCGCCAATCAATACCTCAGCGATGCAGCTTCCAAGCTTTCGGGCAGGTGGATTGCCAGCGCCAAGGTTAGCGGGCTTGGTGCTCTCGGCTCAGGAGGCAAGTCCGATTCGGCCTCGTCGGTGAGCGGACAAAATGCCATTTCTGTCGAAGTGCTGAGCAAGGAGGTGAAGCGCCTACGGTTGCGCGCCAGCTCTACCTATACGCCCGAAAATGCGGTGGCTGACAACCCATGGGATTATCGCATGGCCTTGGAATGGCGACCGCCGCTCGAACGATGGATCGAGGACTCTCTCTGGCGCCAGCGTTTGCGAAATAGGGTAAAAGTCGAAGCCGCCATGTTCACCGATCAACATTCCGCAATCAAGGGTCGTGAGGACGAAGTACGCCGCAGCTTTGGTTTAACCTATGGGTATGATTTTTGGGGCTTTTGGCGTGGCAACCGAAATACAGGTTCAGTTGCGACGGATAGTATTTCAAGAGGCAAACCATGAGGCCTGGCCGTGGGAAAAAAGCGTTTGATTGGGTGAATCCTACCTCGGCTTGGATTGCCTTATTGCTTGTGAGTTTTGCGGCGGGTGAAATTCATGTTGACATGGAAGGCCACAAATTCTTCCGCTCAGCTCAAATTCTCAATGTATTGCCTGCCGATCCCGAAGCCCTGGATCAGGCTAGCCTATTCTCCTGGCAAGATGAAGCCGTCGACGCGGTTTTGGACCTCTATCGTCGCCAAGGTTATTTCGACGTCGCGTCGGAAATCATATGGGATTCGCTCGCTAAGGCCCAAAAAGATCCCCGTGCTCATTTGAAAATTCTCGAAGGTGACCGTTATCGCTGGGATACGGTCCGAGTGGTCGCGAACGATTCTATTCCCCTGCCGCTGGAAATCGAAACGGATAAGTTGGGCGCACGTTTAGATCAGCCCTATCGCGAAGAGGTTCTACTACAGGACAAGCGCTTGCTTATGCGCCAATACGGTAATGCCGGCTTTGTTCGGGCCGAAGTTGAGCATTTTCTCTTCTTGAATCGGGAAAGCAAGCGTGTCCGTCTGGAATATCGCATTCAGCCTTCCTATCCCGTGATTTTCGACACCTTGATTCTCGCCAATCGTCGGGCGCCGCCCGCGGACACCTTGCCTGGATTGACGCGTGAGAATGCCCTCCGCTCCTTGCTTACTTATACGCGCGGCGACACGGTGCGCATCTCGCGCAATGACAAGCTTATCGCCAAATTGCAATACACCCATGCCTTTCGCTATGCTCGACTCAAGGACAGTCTTGGCACGGGCGAGGGGCATCGCAGCGCCTTAATATTGCAATCCGAAGAGCGGGTCCCTGGACATCTGCGTACCGCAATGCAATGGGAAAGCCAATATGGGCCGGGTATTGCTTTCGACATCAGCCATACCAATATCGCCGGTACTCTCAATGAAATGCATGGCGGGGCTGGGCTAGCCTTGGACAGGCAAAACCTTTATGTCGGCTATGGCTCACCTCTTACCTTGGGTTTTCTCATTCGCTTTGACAATGACTTGAATATCGATTGGTATCAGGACAAAGCCGTGCACACTAAAGAAAGTTTTTTCGGCGGTGATTTTCGTGCCGCGAATACGGCACGGCTGACATGGCCCTTGGCTTATTGGCTTAATCTTATCACGAATGGCGAAATCGAATCGAAAAGCCGAATGCTGGAAATTTCCGGAAGTCGAGAGCGGTCCTTGAATTTGAATTTCATTCAAACGGCGCAATCCTCTTTTCTGAATCAAATGATGGATCCTTCGCGCGGGTTGCGGCATGCCTTCCATTGGGGCAATGGCGGATCGGTGCTTGAGGACGGTGAATTTCGCTTTGCTGAATTTCGTCACAATTGGTTGGAATTTCAAAGTGGCTATTACTACTACTTGCCGCCCTGGTCGCAAATCGCCTTGGCCTTTCGCCTGGATGGAGGACGATTCTTCGGTTTGGGAGGCACCAATTCCGATCGGTTTTTCCTCGGTGGCGGCCGCAGTGTGCGAAGTTATGGGTACCAGGAATTATGCCCAGAAAGGCATGTCGATCTCCTTGATTCCACGCAGACGGTTTGCTCCACCGAGAATCTGACCGCAGCCTATTTTCTGACCTCCTATGAATTGCGTCTGGCCCCTTTCGCATTTGGCTATATCAGTCCGCGTAGCTTTTTGAAGAGCTTGATTCCTTTGAAACTCGTACCCTTTTACGATTTCGGAAAAGTTTGGAATGTTAGAGGAGACTTTTCTCTGCATTCACAATTGGGCGGTCAGGGCATGGCCTATGGAATGGGCCTGCGATATCCTCTTTTGGGGGTTTTTAATTTGCGACTGGACTTCGCTTATGGCGATTCTAAGAAGTCGAATGAATTTGCAAATGTGATTTGGCCTGACACCTGGGTATTGGATTTAGCCCAGGCCTTTTAATTTCATGGCCTAAAAATTTCCCGGCTTAAATTGCGCTAACGAAAACGCCAAGCCAGCATGGCCCACCCGGCCAAAAAGCAAAGCCCACCCAAGGGTGTAATGGCACCCAGAATTTTGATGCCGCTCAGCGAAAGGGCATATAGACTTCCACTGAATAGCAAAACACCCAAGGCGAAAAAAGTCGCTGGCAAGGTAATGGAAGTTTGCGTCGCCTTACCGTAAAAAGCCATGGCTAAAATTCCGACGGCATGTATCAAATGATAAAGCACGGCCGTTTGCCAAGTGGCGAGATGCACGCCTAGGCGCTCCTTCAGGGCATGGGCTCCAAAGGCCCCAAGGGCAACTCCTGTAAATCCCAATAAGGCGGCCAGGGGTATCCACATAGGGTCTCCAGTTTTGAATTCAGATTTTGCCCAACTCGGCATATCGCACCCAACCACCGGTGCCATTGCTGAGTTTAACCGAAGCCCAATCGCCGCTGACTTGTTCAAGGGTGAACTTGGTGCCTTCATGAACTCTCGCCAAGAGTTGATAATTGTCGCCGGGGCCGCTATAAATTTCCAAAACCGGCTTGAGGACGATGGCGCTCACCACATTTTCCTGTTGCCTGATTTTATAAACCAGAGATGGAATCAAGACCAATAAGGCCAGAGCAACCACCGTCACACCCAAGCTACCGAATACCCGCAGCCACGACGGCGCCGAAAGGATGAAAAAAATGCCAACGAAAAGGGCGGAAAAAAGGCCCAATGCCAGCCATAGTCCTTGATTGATGGTATAACCCGAGTGCAAACTCCATAAAGCACGAGTCAGGAAATTCGCAGGAGAGTCAGTGGCTTTATCGGCAATGCGTGCGCGGGCGAATTTCAGGTTTTGTTCGACATCGGGATTATTGGGATGCAATTTGGCCGCTTTTTCCCAATACAAAATGGCAAGGCCGAGTTTGTTTTGTCGAAAAAGAGCATTAGCATAATTGTAAAAGAGTTTGTGATCGGCTATACCTTCGTCGATAGCCCTTCGATATTGCCTTTCGGCCTTTTCGAAGTCGGCCTTTTCATAGGCAGCATTGCCTTGGGCAAAAGCTTTTTGCGCTTGCTCCAAGGATTCGCCTTGTGAAAATTGCATTCCGAAACCAAGGCAAAGAATGGCTAGAAATAGGGTGCGTAAGGGCATTAACGCATCTCCTTGTCCAAGCGGCGCAAGAGTTGTTCGCCATTCTCACGCGCTTTTTGCATGGAGGCGGCATCGGCGCCTAAGCCGGCAAATTGTCCGTAATCGCATTCCTGCATCAAGGTTTGCCAAGCCGTGACGCTTTCGATTGCCACGCTGGCTTCAACCAAGCGAGCTTTGGCGTCTTCCAAGGTGAGGCCGCGAAACTCGATGCTGAGTTTGTCGCTAACAAAGCCTTGCAAGGCCAAAGCCAATTCCCGATAAAAGCCTTTGGCGTCTTTTCGCGAGAGGGCGGCATCGGCTTCTCGTAAACGCTTGCGCAATTGCGAGCCGGCTTCGGAGCGGCGCTTGAGTTTGGCATCGGTGGAAAGCTGTTGCCGGCGTCGGCGTAGGAACAAAGCCGCGGCGAAGGCTGTCGGGCTCAAGCCCCACAGAAACCAGAAGCCCGATTGCCGGTACAGAAAGTCGTCTTCACGCATCAGGGCTTCGTCGGTGAGGATATGTCGAATATCCGAACCGATTTCGGCGATCTCCTGCTGGCTCATGACGCGGCCCGACACCACTTCGTTTTCCTTGCCTTGGGTAACATGCACCGTGAGCGGCTCGGACTTGGCTTGCAAGAAGGCGTTCTGCGAGGGCTGGAAATAAGGATAGGTTACTGGATCAATGCGATAGTCCCCTTTGCGCTTGGGTACGATGACGTATTTGAAGGTTTTCCAACTCCACATTTGCCCATCACGCACCTGGGTGCCAGATTCTTCTTCGGGATTGAAAACCTCGAAGGCGGATAAGTCAGGCAATTGTGGCGTGCCTATGCTCTTCGGTTGGCCATTGCCACGTACGGTCAAGGTGAGCGTGACGGCTTCTCCCGATGGCAAATCGGTTCGGTCCAAAGTGGCCGTCAAGGTATAGTCACCCACCGATCCGCTGAAGCCCTTGGGAGCTGGAGTCGGCAAGGGCATGGCTTCGACGTCGACCGCAGAAGAGACGGCCTCCAGAGTCACCAGGCGAGCGCCTCCGAAAAATTCATCTTCGAACATGTCGAATACCGATCCGCCGCCACCGCGTCGGCGCTGGCCACGGGCCACTTGCTGGTATTGCACGGGTATGCCCTCCAGCTTGGTTGCGCCAGAAAGCAAGGGGAATAAAGCGATACCGATGTCAAATACCTTGGTGGGCTGGCCATTCACCGGAATGGTTTTGGGCTCAACCTTGTTTTCCAAACGCTGAAAATAAAAGCGGGAACCAATCAGCTTTTGCAAATCCTGGGTAAGATTTATGGATTGCACGCCTGCCTGGGGAATGATGCGCAAGGTGTAAACCACTTGTTCGCCGACATAGGCCTTGCGCTTGTTAACCAGAGGCTGAATGGCAAGGCTGCTTTGCTGTTTTTCAATGGTGACCGTGGTCTGTCCAAAATTGCGGTCAAAGCCCTTATGAGTGTAGCGAATGGGGCCGATGGTGAAGGTGCCAGGTTTCTGCGCCGTCAAATTGTAGGTATAGGTCACCACATAAAAAGTTTGGCTGGACACTTGGCCATTGACTATGGTGGTCGAAGAGCTATGACTGGTATTGGACTTCTTTTGCACGGTAAAGGGTTCTAAGCCCTTGATGTCGGGCCAAGGCAGGTTCTCCGGCTTTTCATCGGTTTGCACCTGCACCGTCAAGGTGATAGGCTCGCCAACACCGGCTTCTTGGGTATTGATCTGGGCCTGCGCCTGGATTTCCGCGCGGGCTACCGGTACCCAGACACCCAAGGCCAAGGCATAAGCCAGCAAGCCCATGGAAAAGCGACGGCTGCGCTTCAGGTGACATTCAAGATACCGTTGCTTCACGGTTACCAATCCTCTTCGACATCGACTTGGCGCCTTGGTGCCTGTCGGTCATGCTGGCTTTGCTTCTCGTCGTTCTCAAAGGAATTTAACAAGCGCTCCGCATCTTCCTTGCTCATTTGGCCGGGCTTAGGCTTATCTGCCTGGCCACCTTGGCTGGAATCGGGTGGCGTTTTATCGTTTTCCGCCTGATTCTTGCCGCTGCCTTGGGAGGTATCCGTTTCGGGCTTTTTCGCTTCGGGTTTGTCCTCTTTCCCGTCTTTTTTGTCTTTATTCTGGGAGCTGTCCGAAGGCGAAGGCTGCGGCTGATCGCCGTTTTTCCCGTCTTGATTTTTGTTTTTGTCCTGATTCTGCTGTGAATCTGGGTTTTGCTTTTGACCGCCACCCTGCTGATTTTGATCCTTGCGTTGCTGATCCTTCAATTGCTTGAGAAGGCTATTCAAGCCCGATAGCTTGGGATCGGCTGGATTTTCCTTTAGCCCATGGTCGACTTCATTTCCAGCCTCTTGCAGACGACCCTGCACATAAAGATTTGCCGCAGCGTGGAAATAGTCTTCCGAGCTTTTCGCTCCGGCCAAGGCAAACAGGCCGAAAACCACTAGAAGGAAGGCAAGGTGCCTATAGGTGGGGGGCTTGGTGCGCGTGACCATCAAATCACCCCCATGCCTGACTGCTGGGAGCGAGGATCTTGCGCGCCGGGGGCGCTTGGGGTTTCGCCGCGCATGATTTTCAAAACATCATCGAGCTTTTGCACATGACTCTTAAACGACTCGGCGGTGGCGTCCTTGATCATGGTGTCTTCCAGCAAGGCCTTGGCTTCGGCATAGCGCTTTTGCGCCGTCAATTGCAGGGCACGGGCCAATGCCTGCTTCGCCGCGGCACTGGGTTCAGGCGGGGGCTTTTGTTCGCCGTTTTGAGGCTGGTTTTGTTGATCCTGCTTTTGGCGCTCCAGCAATTCCTTAATGCGAGCTTGCACCACTTCAATATTTCGCTTGGCGTCTTTGTTTTCCGGGTGAATCTCCAATGACTTCTTATAGGCCGCCAAGGCCTCACGGTAATCGGAAATGCCTTCTTGCTGGCCCTGTTGTAAGGAGAACTCTCCTTTTCGGAAATAACTATTGCCCAGGTTATACCATGCCTTGGAGGAAAGCCCGGCATTGTCACCGCTCAGGGCCTTGCGATAATTGGCTATAGCCTCTTCGTATTTGCGCTTGCGAAATTGCGCATTGCCCGCATTGTATTGAAGCAATTGGGACTCGGGTGCATCGAGCAAGCCTTCGCCATATTGCCTTAAGGCCTCATCGAAGTCGCCTGCTTGATAGGCCTTATTACCACGATGCGCGGCTGAGCCGCCAAAACCCAATCGTCCCAGCCAACGTTTTAATTTTGCGCCGGTTCCCGCTTGACTTTCATATTGGGAAAGCAAGTCAGCCGTGGGAGTTTCTGCATCCCCCTTCTCATTCGACGCGGCCTTAACCTGTTGCTCCTCGCCTAGGGCAGTCTTTCCTTTACGGCCCAATACCGATTCGGGAGTAAGCACCGGCGTGCCCTGCGAAGGCGCATTTGGATTTTGAGCCAAGGCTCCGAAAACCATTCCGAAAAACAGGACATGGCTCAAAAGCTTGAAGCGGAATATCCCCGGAGGTTTGGGTAAATGCGACATTGCAAGCCTCATGAAAATCTCCCTGTCCACTCGCGGCGGCGCTTGCGACGATCGGAGATCAGCATTTCGGCAATCAGCAGAAAGAGAGCCACACCCAGGGGAATTTGAAAGCGCTCTTCGAATTGATTGAACATTTGCGATTCCATTTCGCGCTTTTCCATGTTCTGAATGGCCTGCACCACCTTTTGCAATTCGAATTGGCCCGGCCTGGCGGCATAGTATTGGCCTCCAGTAGTCAGTGCAATTTTTTGCAGGAGGTTTTCGTCGAGCCGCGAGGTGACCACATTGCCCTGGCGATCCTTCTTATAGCTGACATTGCCTCTCTCATCGCGAACCGGTATGGGTACGCCGGAAGGTGAACCAATGCCCACGGTATAAACCTTGATTCCTTGCCGCGCCGCCTCTTCGGCAACCTTGAGGGCTTGGCCACTATGATCTTCGCCATCGGTCATCAGGACGATGACCCGGTATTTGCGCTCCTTGGGATCGAAAGCCTTTATGGAGGCTTCCAAGGCTGCGGTGATATTGGTACCGGGCGTTTCAATCAATTCGGGGTCGAGCACGTCAACGAACATACGTACGGCGCCATAATCCGAGGTAAGCGGGCATTGCAGGAAAGCCTCTCCCGCAAAGGCAATGAGTGCCACCCGGTCGCCGCCCAAATTGTCGAGAAAGCGCGAAAGCTCTTGCTTGCTTTTCAATAGGCGATTGGGCTTCATGTCTTCGGCATACATGGAGAGAGAAACGTCGACAGCCACCGCCACATCCAGGCCGCGTCGTCGCATTAATTCCATCTTGGTACCGAATTGCGGGCGCGCCAAGCTGATGGCTAAGAGGCCGAAACCAAACAAAAGCAAGGCGAGCTTCAAGACTTGCATGGGGCGGGAAATGCCCTCGGTCAAGCGCTTGAGCATTTCGACATGGGCAAAGCGCCGTAACAAAACCGCTTTGCGGCGAAAAGCCCAAAACAGGAATACCAGCAGGGCTGGCAAAAGCAAAAGCAGCCAAAGGAGTTGGGGTGATCCGAATCGCATATCAGGGTAACTTGCGGAAACGGGTGTGAGCCAGCAGCACTTCTAATACCAGAAGGGCCAGGGCAATCCAAACGAGAGTAGAGAAAATCTCGCGATAGCGCATATAGCTCGTCGTCTTGATCTCGGTTTTTTCCAGCTTGTCTATGGTGGTGTAAATGTCTTTCAATGCATCGGCATCTTGAGCGCGATAGTACTTGCCTCCCGTCAAGGCGGCGATTTGACGCATCATGGGTTCATCGATTTTCGTAGGCACTGCGACAATGCGCTTGCCGAACATGGGGTCGTCGATTTCCATGGGCTGTTCGCCTTCTTTACCGACGCCGATGGTATAAATCTTGATGCCCAAGGCCACGGCGGCCCGTGCGGCGGTGACGGGATCGACTTCACCGGCATTGTTTTCTCCGTCGGTGAGCAGAATCATGATTTTGCTTTTCGCCGTGCTATGGCGAAGACGATTGGTGGCATTCAAAATGCCCGTACCGATTGCGGTTCCGTCTTCCACCCGGCCCATTTCCACCTGGCGCAGCAGCTGAACAAGCACATTGTAATCGATGGTCAATGGGCATTGGGTATAGCTACGACCGGAAAAAACGACGAGGCCGATGCGATCGTGCTTGCGGCCTAGAATGAAATCTTCACTGACTTTTTTCGCCACGAAAAGACGGTTTTTCGGTTTGAAATCCAAGGTTTTCATGGAGCTGGAAACGTCCTGCAAAAGCATGATGTCAATGCCCTGGGTGCTCACGTCCTCGATGGATTCGCCGAATTGCGGCCGCGCCATGGCAATGCAAAGCAAGGCTACCGCGGCCATGCGCAAGGCAAAGAGGATGTGGCGGGCGCGATAAGCCCAACCCTTGGGCACCCTTTTCACAATGGCGAGGGAAGGAAAGCGAATGCTGGCCGCCCTGCTTTGTGTGCGTCGTATATAGTCCCAGCTCAGATAAGGCAAAATGAGCAGGGCCAATAGCCAAAAAGGGCTTTGGAAGTGAGGCCAAATCACGTGGCGCCCTCCTTCGCGGCCTGGGGCTTGGCCTCTTCCTTGGGCCGGGTGGCTTCCAGGAATCGGCGAATATCATCGACAAGGCTTCCCGCTTCGCTTTCCAATAAAACCGAGTCGGCGAATTTAACCGTATCCGTAATTTCGCAGAAGCGGGGGATGAAAGGCTTTTGCGCCAAGGGCAAGGGAAGCTCGGCCGCGAGTTCGATGAATTCGCTGCTGGTGCTTTCCAGCGCGTCGATGTCGAATCGGCGCGAGATATATCGCCTCAGCAAATGTGACAAGCCAAAGGCCAATTCCTTGCCGCGGTTTTGCCGCACCAGGGAAATGGCATTCAGGCTCAACAAGGAGGCCATAGCCTCATCGAATGGAGGTGCTAAATGCGTCTCGGCTACCGTCACTTTCCGGTGACGTCGGGTCAATTTCCAGGCTAAGAAGGCGGCAATGACTAAAAGTGCGATTGCGGCCGCCAGCCACCAGGGGCGACGCACAGCCGGCTCTTCCTGCGGCGCAAGATCGGCGATGTCCTTCACGGTTTCGGGCGAGGTTCGTTTGACCTTGACGGCAATGGGCTGGGTCATGAAGGCTTGGGCCGTGGTGTCTTGTCCCTGCCTGTATTCAACGGTTTGCGGGGGAATGAGATAATCGCCGACGGTGAAGGTCGAAAGTGTGAAAGACCAGGTTTGCTTCAGCTTGCCATCGACGCGGGAAGGAGCATCGGTTTTGAAATCCTTCACTTCGAAGGCCCCGAGATTGCCCAGCACGGAAGGCAGGTCAATGCGACCCCCTTCAGGGAATTTCACCGAGATTTGATAATGCAATTGATCACCAATGGTGATTTCGGTGCGATCCGCCTGCGAGGAAATGTCCAGAGCTTTGGATGCGTCTTGAGCTTGCACCGACGCGAAAAGAAAGGCTATGACCACGGCCAAACAAGCCAGGCATGTCGATCGCCTTCTTACCGGGGAAAACCGATTCACCGCCATTTTTGAGTCTGGCCGAATTCTCGAACTCATGGGGAGGGCTTAGCTCCTTGCGGAGTGTGAAAGGTCACCTGGGAGGCGCGAAGCAAATTCTCGACATAGGCATTGGTTTGCTCGGCGGCCTTTTCGCGCTGCCAATCTTCAGCCACCTTGGCTTGCAAATCCTGGAGCGTTTTGCCCGAGTCGGATCCGCTTTGATAGCGCGCCTTATTGCCTTCGAAGAAATATTTCAAGTCATTGGCCGAGGGCATGGGAACCTTGACTTCTTCGCGAAGCATTTCCCCGGTCAATACTTGATCTGCGATTTGCGCCAGGCGCTTTTTGACTTCTGGTTTTTCCGACAAACCCTTTCGATGCGCGGCCTGGGCCACTAAAATTTGCGCAACATAGGAACGAGTGGCGTCATAGCGTCCTTTGGCATCGTCGGGCAATTTCCCGAAGGCCGAGGCCACTTCGCCCAAGGTGATTTTACGGCCGTCCAATTCTGCGACAATATCGCCCGATCCTGTTGCAGTGCTGTCTTGTGGATTCATGCTGGTGAGGTTGGAGAGGGTCTGCGAAGCGTCGGCACTTCTCCCGACGGTTTCCAGGCAATTCACCATGCGCTTGCCCACTTGCCCATTGAAAGTTTCATCAGGGTAGAGGGCCTTTAAAACCGTAAACCTAGCCAAGGCCGCCGAGCAGTCCCGCAAATGGTCTTGTTGAATCAAGCCGATTTGATACAGCACCTTAGGCACGTCTTCGGCACTGATGACCGGCGACTTCAAATAGGCATCGTATATCTGCACGGCGTCGGCATAAAGCTGTTGCTGAAACAGAGCTGTCGCTGCCTGTCGGTATTGCTCTCGCGTCAGGCCTTGTTCCTTTGGCCCACAAGCGGCGATCCAAAGCAGGGCTACTGCAAGGCAAGCGCCAGAAATCCGTCTCACGGAGAAAAACGCATCAACGGCCATGTTTGCGTGCCCTCCGACGGAAATAATCGAGAAGCGGCTGAACGGTTTCGTCATAGGTGGGCTTGATGAGAATCTCCACGAAATCCAAGCCCAAGCGCTTGAAAAGCCGGCGAATCATAGTGCCTTCTTTTTGAACTTCCTTTTGAAAGACATCGAGAAAATTGGGATCGGCCGTGTCGACCAAAATGATTTCTCCGGTTTCGGAATCCTCAAGCTCCAAAAAGCCAATGCTAGGCAAATCGCGTTCGCGGGGGTCGACGACGTGAATGGCTACAGTATCGTGGCGCTGCTGCAATAGTCGTAATGGCCGCTCGAATTCACCCGTGGCGAAATCCGAAACCAAAAAGACAACGGCTCTCCGCCGCTGGATGCGATTCAAATGATCGAGAGCCGCGGCCAAGTCGGTGCCCCGGCCTTGCGGCTTGAAGTAAAGCAATTCGCGAATCACTCGCAATACATGCTTGCGTCCCTTTTGGGGACGAATGAAAAGCTCAATACGGTCCGTAAAAATAAGGAGGCCGACGCGATCATTATTGCGTGTGGCAGAGAAGGCGAGCAGGGCCGAAAGCGTGGCCATGACCTCGCCCTTCATTTCGAATTGACTGCCGAAATCTCCGGAAGAGCTGGCGTCGACCACGAGCAGAACCGTGAGCTCGCGCTCCTCCACGAATTTCTTGATAAAGGGAGTGCCGGCACGCGCCGTCACATTCCAATCAATAGAACGAATTTCGTCGCCGGGCACATATTCCCGCACATCGGCGAATTCCATGCCGCGCCCTTTGAAAGTCGACGAATAGGCCCCGGACAATACCGAATTCACGGCACTGCGCGTGCGAATTTCAATTTGCCGCACCTTCTTAAGGACTTGCGAAGGAATCATGAGTTAAGTAAAAAGTTAAAAGTGAAACCGTGCCTTAGGGTACTTCCACCGCATCGAAAACCCTCTGTATCACATTCTCGGCCTTGACGTCTTCGGCCTCCGCCTCATAGCTGAGCACGAGGCGATGGCGCATCACGTCCATGCCAATGGCCTTGATGTCCTCGGGGGTCACATAGCCGCGTCCGCGAAGCAGGGCGTGGGCTTTGGAGGCTTTGGCCAAGCTGATGGAGGTACGGGGCGAGGCACCGTATTCGATCAGATTCGACATGTCCTTCAGTCCGTGGCCGGCGGGATCGCGTGTGGCTGCGACGAGGGTCACGATATAATCGAGGATTTTGTCGTCCATGTAGATGTCATTGACGAGGGCCCGCGCATTCAGGATGTCTTCCTCGGTGGCGATTTGTTGGGTCATATGCAAACCCTTGCCCGACACCAGGTTGACGATGGCTTTTTCCTCTTCCTTGGTGGGATATCCCAAATGCACCTTGAGCATGAAGCGATCGACTTGGGCTTCCGGCAGGGGATAGGTGCCTTCTTGCTCGACCGGATTTTGGGTAGCCAAAACAATGAAAAGCTTGGGCAATTCATAAGTGGTGTCGCCGATGGTGACATGCTTTTCTTGCATGGCTTCCAGCAAGGCCGACTGCACCTTGGAAGGCGCGCGATTGATTTCGTCGGCCAATACGATATTGGAGAAAATCGGACCGCGCTTCACATTGAAGTCGCCGCTCTTGGGATTGAAGACCATGGTGCCAATGAGATCGGCGGGCAATAAGTCCGGCGTGAATTGAATGCGATTGAATTGGCAATGGATGGCTGCCGCCAAAGCTTTCACTGCCGTGGTTTTGGCCAATCCGGGCACACCTTCTAGCAGCACATGGCCGTCGGCCAAAAGGCCAACCAAGAGGCGTTCGAGCATGGTTTTTTGCCCGACCACGGTCTTGGATAATTCCGACATGATTTTCTGCAGGAAGGCGCCTTCATTGCGCACGCGCTCGGTCAGAGCCTGCATGTCCACTTTGGTTGCGGTCGTCATGATTTACTCCCGATTCAATGTTCGTCTGCGACTTCTAGGCAACGCTTTAAGGCGCGCCAGCCGTCTTGCAATTCATGGGGTTCTTTGTGGCCGCCCGCATAGCGGGCTTGGCGAAAGAGCTCTCGCAAATGCTCCCAATCGGCCGTGCGTTCGAGGTCTTCGCCTTGTTTTTCGAGCCAGCGATTCAAAAGGGCATCAAAGCGGGCGGCGGTGAGGTCGGTTTTTTCCACCGACAATTTCTCACCGAGAAAGCGGAGGGACAATTGTTCCATGCCCCGAAGTATGTCACGGCTTTCGCCATTGCCGATGCGATTGCGAAGGGACTTGACTTCGGCACTCAAAGTTTCCGGCCGATTTTCAACCGTAGGTTTGGTTTTCTCCCTGCCGCGTCGGCCACGAAGAAAGGAAAAAGCCAGCCCAGCCAAAACGGCCAAGGCCAAAAGGAGAAGCATGACGCGAAACCACAGGCTCCGCGTGAAGGCGAAGCGGCTCGGCAAAATTTCGACATGCCCGGCGGGAGCATAAACCGCCTCGTCGCGCCCGGATATTCCCGTGGTATAGCGCACCTTGAGGGAAGCCGCCTTAGCCGGGCCGGGTTGATCCGCAATCAGGGTATAGGCGAAAACCGTATGATTCTCGACGGTCTTCCCATTGGCGATTTTTTCGTGACGCGTACTTTGGTCTAGGAGGAGCAGGCCGGTAAAATCGACGCTGTCGGGGGCCAGGACAAGCACTGGAATCCGGGTATCTTGCCAGCTTACTTCGATGGCATATTCCAGCGTGTCACCCACACGCGGATTTCGCGGGAAAAAACCGCTTCTTGCCGTCAAATTCACGCGTTCTTGGGTGCGCAGGGAATCTGGTGCAGGAGCCAACAGGGCCGAGCCCATACCTGAGGACCCCGGAGGGTGGCCAAGATCGTCTGGGGGTGTCAAGGGAGTGACTGGTACCGGTTGTGGCGGAGCGGGTACCGAAACCGGCGCGGCCAAATCAGTGTCAGCACCAGGATGTCCCTGGCTCAGGACGGGTTCATATAAACCAGACAAAAAAAGGACCACGCCCAAAAGCGAATGAAGCGATGAGCGGCGGACCGAAGGTGGCGAAAAGTGAAAAAGTTGAACTGTAGCCATAGGGCAGAAAAGCGGCGTTAACATACACGGTTAAGTACCTTGTGACCACATGTCCGATTTGGTGACACGCCCTTCCTGGCCTGAGCGTGAGGCCCTGCTTGAACAAATGGTAGACCGCTTGGCCTCCTTACCTTCGGTGGGTCGCAAAACCGCCCAGCGATTGGCCTATCACCTTTTGAGCCGCCCCATAGAAGAGGTGGATGCCTTCTCCGCTAGCATCGCCGATGCCCGCCGAAAAATTCACCCTTGCTCCAGGTGCGGCAATCACACTGAGCATGAACTTTGTCGCATTTGCGCCCATCCTCGTCGCCAGCACAACCTGATTTGCGTGGTGGAAAAACCGATTGAGGTCGCGGCCTTTGAAAAGACCGGCACCTTTCAGGGTGTCTATCACGTACTTGGCGGCTGTTTATCGCCGCTAGACGGCATTGGCCCGCAGGATTTGCGCCTCGATGCCTTATTTCGCCGAGCCCAGGAAGAAGGCTGCGAAGTGATTCTAGCCCTCAATACCAATGCCGAGGGCGAGGCGACGGCCACCTATATCAGTCAGAGATTGGCGGGCTCCCAGGCCAAGGTCACGCGCCTGGCGCGCGGCATCCCTGTCGGCAGTGACCTAGAATTCGTAGACGAGTTGACCATGCAAAGAGCCTTGGAGAGCCGAGTGGAATTTCGATGAAGCCTTTTCAGGTTAACAAGGCCGAGTTTGCCGGATCCGCCGCCGATCGCGCGGGTTTCCCCACCGATGGCTTGCCGCAAATCGCGGTTTTCGGTCGTTCCAATGTGGGCAAGTCTTCCCTTTTGAATGCCTTGATGAATCGCAAGGACTTAGTGAAGACGTCCTCGACTCCGGGCAAGACCCAATTGCTGCAATTCTTCCGGGTGAATGATGCCTTTTATTTCGTCGACGTTCCTGGCTTTGGCTATGCCAAGGTCGGTGGAACCACTCGCGAAAAAATGGAATCCGTGATTCGCGCCTATGTCAGTCACGAAAAATCCTGTTGCGGCTTGCTTTACCTGGTGGATTCGCGCTTGACCGACAGCCCGGTCGATATTAATGCCCTGGAATGGTTGGGCGAAAGCGGTAGACCCATTCTGGTTATAGCCACCAAAAGCGATAAACTGTCCCGCTCCCAAATTCCCAAGGCCCTCACCGCCATTCGCCAGCAGCATGAACTGGACCAAGACCCGCTTTCCGTCAGTTCGGTAAACCGTCTAGGGCTGGATGCGGTTTGGGAACAATTGAATCTGCTCATGGATGGGCGTTTTGTTTCTCAGGCCCCGATTGGCGAGCCTTAAGCGCCGCCGCAAACTCCTCAAAGCTTCCCTTTAAAATCTCAGGTTTTGCCAAACGGTCAAACTTCGCTGCCGCCCGCTACAATGGTCGGGCCATGGTTCAAGTTTTAGGATGGGTGGGGGAGCGTTGCCGTCAGGCTTATTTCGGCCAATTGGCGGAATTGGGCTTGCGCGCCATCATTAGCGGTTTCCGACGAACCGGGAATCGCAAACATCATTTTGAACAAGTCGTCACCCAGCTTTATTTCACTGGGGTCGAGGCCTTGCCCTTGGTTTTCTTTTTGGCTCTGATTCTAGGTTCAGCCACCATTTTACAATCTGCCACGGTCATGCCCCGGTTCGGCGCCGGCGATTATTTCGGCAATGTCATGGTGGTGGTGGTGGTGCGCGAAGTAGGCCCATTATTCACCGCTTTCCTCATAGCGGGACGCACAGGTTCGGCCTTATCCACCTATCTCGGAAATATGAAGGTGCAGAGCGAAATCGACGCCTTGCGCACTCTCGGCGTGGATCCCATTCGCTACCTGGTTTTTCCTGCTTTCGCCGCGACCGTGACCTCGATGTTTTGCCTCACCGTGGTTTTTAACCTCACGGCGATTTTCGGTGGCTTTTTTGTGGTCAAAATTCTCCAGATTTTTGCTGTCAATGCCAATGGCCTGGAATTGCCTTTTTCCCTTTACATGGATCGCATTTTCGCCTCCATGAGCTTTCTCGACGGCATTATCGGCTTCGTGAAGCCAGTCGTTTTCGGCGCTTTGGTTTCCCTCATCGCCAGCCATCACGGCATTACGGTAGGTGGGGACATTCGCGAAGTGCCCAAGGCGACCACCCATAGCGTGGTGAATTCTTTCGTGGCCATCATACTCGCCGACTCCCTCTTTGCCTTGCCCTTTCTGGCCAATCTGGAGCTGTTATGAGCCTGGTGGTCTCGGTGCGTAGCCTTCGCTTTTCTTATCCCGGCCAGGAGCCCTTGCTGCGAGGCGTCACCTTTCATTTGCAAGAAGGCAAAATCCTGGTGATATGCGGGCTTTCCGGGCAAGGTAAGAGCACCCTCTTACGCCTCATCATTGGGCTGGAGCAGGCCTCGGCAGGCAATATTCGCCTACTTGGCCGCGATATAAATTCGCTTTCGGAACGAGAATTCAATCAAGTCAAGACCCAGGTGGGATTCGTATTTCAGGCTCCAGCCCTTATCGCCAATAAAACCATTTGGGACAATGTCGCCTTGCCCCTCATCTATCACAATCTTGGCGACGACGAAGAAATCCGGTATCGAGTCGACAATGCGTTGGAAATGCTCCTCATCAAGGAGCATCAGCACCAATACCCGGCCCATCTTTCGCTGGGCATACAAAAGCGCGCCTCGGTAGCGCGCGCCATGATTATGCGCCCCAAGCTCATTCTCATGGATGAGCCCACCGCCGGCCTCGATCGCATCAGCCGGTCGGTATTACTCGCCCTCATTGAAAACATTCGCCGCATCAATCGCGTGGCCATGATCATCGTCACCCACGACCTTTCGGCCGCGCGTGAGCTCGACACGGAAATCGGCGTACTCAAGGATGGGGAATTATTGGAGCCCATGGGTTTTGAGCAATTGAAGAATTGCCAGGATTCCTTCGTCGAGTTTTTGTTTCGCCAACTCGAAGAAGAAGCCGTGGTGGGAGATCGCCGATCATGAGTCGCTGGCAATGGCATCGCCACCGTACTCTCTTGGCCGGTTTTTTGGTCTTCGCCTCGCTCATCATTTTTTTCGTCGGTATGGTGCTGGTCTTTCAGAAAAAGGGCCTCTTTGAACTGCGTTATACCCTGAATGCCATATTTGACAGCGGCATAGGCTTGCGAGAAGGCGCCGATGTCTTGTTCAACGGCGTTAAAATCGGCCGCGTCGAAAGCATGACCCTGTATGCTGACGCGGGCAAGGCCACCGGCCGTGTGGTTCTGCATCTCAGTCTCGACCGGAAATTCCAAGCCTTCATCACCGATCGCTCGGTGGCCTTCGCCTTGCGCGACAAAAACCTCGTCAGCGATCGCGTAGTCAATATCGAAACCCTGGAGCAAGGGGGACGCATGCTAGGCCATGACGACACCGTCGCGGTCACCGACTCGCGAGACATCGAAACCGTGCTTTCCGGGTTGACCAAGCTCATGGGCAAAATGGATATGCTCATCAACAATATTGAGAGTGTGGTGCACCTCAGCCGCAGCCCCAATAGCACGGTGGGCGCTTTACTGGGTTCGCGTGACCTCTATGACGATTTGCTGCGCGGTGTGCACAATATTGATTTGGCTGTCACGGAAGGCAGGGAAGTGATGGCCCGCGTCAATGGCATCGGCGACACCCTGCAAACCGGCATTCAGGGCCTGTTGAAAAGGGCCGATACCACGGCCTTTTTGCTCACTCGCACCGCCGAGCAGGCTGAAAAATTGGGCACCCATGCCAATCGCCTGGCTGTTCGCGGCGAGGCCGTGCTGGCCCGCGTCGACGACATGCTTAAAGACGGAGCTGGCAAAATGGATCAAGCCGGCGATTTGGTGGATGTGGCCTCCGGCATGTGGCCCTTCAAAAATCGCCTGCCTTCCGCCAAGGAATTCCCCTTGCTTCTCAATGAGGCCATGCCATGAGGCGCCTCGCCTGCCTACTTCTGGGCCTTGCTGCCACAGCATGGTGCGAAGAGAATGCCACGCGACTTTCCCTGCGCGGAGTGAAAGCTTATCAAGAAGCCCATTTCGCCCTGGCGCAAAGTTTTTTCGAGAGGGCCGTGCGCGAGGCCCGCTTGAAAGGTCATGCCGATGAGGCGGCCATGGCCACCAGTAATTGGGTCGATGTGCTTTTGGAAATGGGACAAAGCCAGAAAGCGGGTGAAGCCCTCGCCGCCTTAAGTCCTCCCAATCGCCCAGTGGCCTCCCTGGTTTATTGGAAGCGCGCCCAGGTGGCCTTAGCCCTTGGCGATGGCGTCCAAGCCTTGGCATGGCTCGACTCTGCCGAAAGCTTTGACCCGCCCTCCGCCTGGAAGTCCCGGTTGCAATTAGATCGGCTGAAAGCGCGGTGGACGAATGGAGATACCAGCGGTGTGGCCGCACAGGTGCTTCGCAACCTTCCCGCAAACGGCCAGGCCCTACGACCAGGATATTTGGCCCTGGCCGCCGACATCGCCATGGCCCAATCGCATTTTGCCGCCGCGGACAGCCAATTCGCTGCTGCTATTGAAGGTTATCGCGAAAATCACCGCTATGGCCGCGCTGCGATTTTGCTTTGGAAGCGGGCGGGATGCGCCGCCGCCCTGGGCCAAAGGCAGCAGGCCGTGCAGCTCTTACGAGAATCCTTATTGGTGGCCGGTGAAATTGGGCTCGATCCTGCCCAAATGGGCGATGTCATGTCGGTCTTTGTTTCGCCCCAGGACACCAGTGCATTTGCCAAACGCCTGCAAGGAAGGGATTTTGGTACCCAGGACTTAGGCCGCCCCGTGGCGAATCCGAGTCCCCTGGATGCCCAAAATGAAGCTGAATCCCGCGCCTCTGCTCCTGCCCCTTTGCCTGCCCCTCCTTAGCCTGGGGGCCAATCTCCAAGTTCAGGATTTGTTTTTCATCAGTTCGCACCGCTACCCGGTCGAAGTGGTGGGCGACGATCGCAATGCCTTTTTAAGAACCGAGGGAGGCGTGCTCGTCTATGACTATCGCCGCCGCGCCTTCGTCGACAATTTATTGCCCGGCATGGCCTTGCAATCCATTCAATTCTCGCCCGCCAAGTCACGACTTTATCTGACAACGCCGGAAGGCGAGTCTTATGAATACAATCCGGCGCTTCGCCGTGCGACGTCGGTCAAGGCTCAGGACGTGGCCGGCGGTGGCGAAGGAAAGTCGGGGGAATTAACCGGTCTCAGCTTGGGCAGCGAATATTTCTTTATGGGGGATGCCGTGCGCGACAAATGGAATCGCCGCACGGGCTTGCAGGGGGCGCGCGTTTTCGACTACGACAATTTGTGGGTCATGACCCAAGGCTATGGTGCCTTCTTGGGGTCGGGACGCCGCAAGGAAGCCCTGCCCCTGCCTTTTGGTCTTTATGACCCAGCCGCCCAAAGCATACACGTCGATGGGTCGCGCATTTGGTTCGGCGGTTTGCGCGCCGATGGCGGATTGGCCGTTTCCCGCACCGATCTCACCGATTGGAAGGCCTATCCTGCCCAACAGGAATTCGACTTTCCCAATGGCTCCATCGCGGCCATGACGACATGGAAGGGCTATGTCTGGCTGGCTACCGGTCTCGGCGTGGTGCGCGTCTTGCCTGAGAAATCGCAATTCAAATTGTTTCGCAAGCTGGGCTCCACCGATCTCACGGTGTATAGCCTGTTGGTGCATGAAGACCACCTCTATGCGGGCACGGAACAGGGAGTCGTGCGGCTCGATAGTCCGGACGGAGCCTTTGTCGACATGGGCTCGCCGGGTGGAATCGCGGCCCCGATTTTCGACCTGGCGGAAAAGGATCACGATGTGTGGGCGGGCAGTAAATACGGGCTTTTCGTGACGCGCAAAGGAGAGTGGAAAACCCTCAGGGAAGTGAGTGGTGAGGATGTGACCGAAGCCGTGGGCCAGGAAGTGCGGTCGGTGGGTTATCACGATAGCACCTTGTTCTGGCTGAGCGGGGATCGCATCATGGTGAAGCCTCGCAAGAAAATGCCCAAGGTTTTGATGGAGCGCGACCGTCCCTTTCGACTGCGCTTCATCGACAAGTATTTGCTGGTCGGTTGGTATGGCGGCTTCACCGCCTGGAATTTGGAACGCGGTTTGTGGACCGATTTTCGCCTGGAAGATGGCATACCCGGTAGCCAGGTCTTGTCCTTTGCTTTTTCCAAGGACGCACTTTGGATTGGAACCGACAAGGGCGTCATGCGCATCGCCATGCGGGGTTATTTACCCTGATGCAATATCTCTTGAGAAAGCGTCGGTATTTGAGGTAACTCCGGTGATTCGGTAAAACCGAAAGCAAAATGGATTCAGCTACGGGTCAATTGACTTTATCTAAACTCGATCCAACCTCCAAAGCCCCAAAACACGGGCTTCCCGATGTGTTTCAACATGGACGCCGTGCTTAGCCAGCCCATAGTCTCTGGAGGTCGCCCCAGCCCCCAGGACACACGTGAAAAGAAAGTATCGATTCCCCGTCTCGCAGCAAGCCAATCTGCTGGGCCTCGAATGGACCAAGCTGGTGGCCTATGCGCTTTCGCGTTCCGAACGCTTCGAGGAAAAGCGCCATCGCAAGGAATTCCTGGGCTCAAGCGTTGAGCGTGGGTATCACTGGAGTTACCCTCACGAGGACTATCCCGCCACCCAGGGCCGCTTTCTGGGTTATTTCCTTTTCGAACCCGCTTTTCCCGAAGGCTCGCTTTACGAGACCTACATGAAGGAAGCGAGCTTCGCTTCCCAGCTTGAGGAAGTGCTCGCCCTTCGCTTGGGTGAAACCGAGGTGGCCTTGGTCGAATACCTCGGATCGCATCCCGATCAAGTTCGCTTTTATGGTCGCGATCTCGGCTCGGGCAAGGAAGTGCTTTATAGCCCCCAGGATTATTTAAGCTGGTGGACCGCCCCCAATCGGCCGAGCAAGGACCATGGCTATATGCAGGTTTTGCGGGTGCCTTTGCGCTCCGCGGGAACGACTGCCGAAGAGGCCGTGCTTTTAACGCCTCCGACTTATTACTGTGGCAATGAATTGCGTTCGCGTAGCCTCACCTGCTTGCGTTTGTCTCCCAATGGCCTCTCGACCCTCACCACCGAGCGCAAGCTTTGGGCCCATGCCCATTGGATGGATTTCTGCGTCGATATGCCCATACCCACCGAGTCCTATTTGCAGGCCTTGGTGCGCTGGGAAGAATATTTGGGCATTGAATTGGAGCGATCGTGGTCGTTTCCGGCCTTGCTCCATGAAATCGAACCCGGGCCTTGCCTGCTGGCCCGCCTCGCCAAGGATTTGGAAGGTGCCGTCGTTGCCGTGCCCGAACTTGAATGGGTGATTGAAACGCTATGGAATGAACAGCCACGCATTAGCCTTTGGGGCAAAACGCCGAAATCGCTGAACCGCTATGTCTGCAATCAGGACATGCTCGATCGCATTCTGCATCACCTAGAGCGGCGGGGTAAGGTGAAATTCCTGCCACGTCATGTTCTGATGGCAAGACCGCTGGAACCGCAAGTGACCCGTTGAGGTACCGATCGTCGCAGAGAATCCCCTGAAATAAAAAACCCGCCGAGAATTCTCGGTGGGTTTTTTATTTCGCCTCGCGGGTGATGACAAGAAGAAAAAAATTAGAAGGCGAGAGCTCCGCCCAATTCGAGAGTCACGCCGGGGCCGTCAATGGCCTTGGGCATGAAGCTGAAGAACTGGTATTTCAAATTCGCGAAGGCCGCGAAGGGAATAACAGGCGGTTTCACCTTGGCGCCGAGTTGCAGGAAAAAGCCCATGCCCATTTCGGGGTCTTCGCTGGTGACGGCATCCGTGAGGAGGGCGGCAACTTGGGTTTGCGACGAGGTTTCCGTGAGCTTGCCACTGGCCTTGGCCTTGGTCATGGCTTCTTTGGCGAAGCTGGCTGTGAGCACCGGGGTGGCCATGCCATAGGACAAGCCGCCGCCGCCATAGACTTTCACCAAATTGACTACAGGAGGCAATTTCAGGAAGGGATAAAGCACGGCGAGATCATTGTGCCAGCGGGCAAAGACCGGGGTGCTAGGCGCCATGGGAAAGCCGAGATCAAAGCTGAGGGGGACCGTGGTATTGCCGCCGCTACCATTTGGAAACAGGAAGGAGGACTTATAAGTCGCGAACTGCACATTGCTGGTGAATTCGAGATCGACGAGGGGCAAAAAATCGACCCAGAGCTTGACACCGAAACCATTGAGCGCATCGGATTTGCCATTATTGAGAATGATGGAGTCGGCGCCATGGCTGGCCACCGCACCGCTAGCGGCTTTGACGCTCAAGGTGGGAGCGGGCGCCCATTGTCCGCCTATGCCGAATATGGCATGCGAGGGAATGACGGCTCCAAAGGCCATGACCAAGGTAGACACAAGAAATTGACGCATGAAACCTCCAATAACGGGGTGGGACGGGGGAGAGGATAGGAAATCGCGCCGAGCGATGCAACCAAAACAAATCGTTTATCGATAGGGCTCCGGCGCCCTTAGCCTAGGCCCAAGCGATGAAGGCAGCCATGCGACCGCTGCGGGCACCGTCGCGGCGATAGCTGAAAAACAAATCCGGGTTGTCATAGGTGCAAAGAGGCCATTGTTCCATGTGAGCTTCGGCTACTCCGCAGGCCAGGGCTTGGTCGCGATTCCAGGATCGCATGTCCAGGCCCAGGCCTCCTGCCTCAGTCAAGGGCTGGAGATAGCGCGATTCCATGCCCGAGGTGACTTCCGCTCCCAGGCCTAGTCGCGGTGCAGACAGGGCCGGTCCCATGGCCAATCGCAAGCTTTCTGGATAGGCCTCCCCCTGGTCGAATAATCGGCGTAGGGTAACCTCTAGAATACCATCGCGGGTGCCGCGCCACCCTGCATGCACGGCCCCGATAAGCCCGGTGGCTGGATCGGCGAGCAAAATGGCGAGGCAATCTGCCATGGTTACGGCCAAAACCCATTCCCGGTTTCGACTCGCGACAGCATCGCAATCCGATGGCGCATGCCGAAGCAAACCGCCTTGCTCTTTCATTTCGCAGGTTTGGGGCGAGGGCAAAACGACAAGATCGGTGCCATGCACCAAGCGCGGCAAGGCCAGGGGTCTTCCTACGAGCCCGGCATCCGCCAGGGTTTTTCGCCAATTGTTCGCGACCGTTTCCGGGGCGTCGCCAGCGAAAAAACCAAGGTTACGAGAGTCGAAAGGAGACGTGGAAAGCCCACCCTCGCGGGTGGTGAAGCCCGCTTTGAATTGAGGCAAATCAGAGAAGGCGGGCTGAAAACCTAGGGAGGCGCTCACAGATCAAGAATAACCAGGGTCGCGTCATCGGCGGCCTCGTCGGGCTCTTCTCCCTTGATTTGGGGTCCCTGATGCTGACGCCAAGTCTGCATGATGAGGGTGGCTAATTCCTCGGCGCTGCGGCCGCGCATGGCGAGGGCCAATTCGTTCATACGGGCGGGGCCGAACATCTTACCCTTGGGATCATGGGCTTCGACAATCCCGTCGGTGAAGAGCAAAAGGCGGCTGCCCTGGGGCAAATCGAGGACTTTATCCTTGATTAAGGTCTCATTGAAAACGCCGAGCACCAAGCCCACCGAGGTGAGCTGGGCCAAGGGTTTGGCCAAATCCCAGGACTCGACTTGATCCGGTTTATCTATCCCGGTGGCCATGCCCGTGGCTTCCAAAGGCAAGGTCGCGATTTGAGCGATATGGCCGGCATTGGTCCAGGTGAGTCGCCGTGAAGCGATATCATAAACGCCGTAAAAAGCCGTCACGAAATGTCTGCCTTGGGAAATCTCGCTGAGAAAGGTGTCATTCACTCGCCGCAGCACTTGCGAAGGGGATTCAATGGAATTGGCAAAGGTCTTGAGTAAGACCTTGAACATGGTCATGACCAGGGCCGCGGAAATTCCGTGACCGCTCACATCGGCAATGACTAGACCCAGCTTTCCCTCAGGCAATTCGAAGCAATCCCAGTAATCCCCGCCCACCTTGCCCGCCGGGATATAGCGCGAGGCGAGGTCTCGATATCGCTCGCGTGGCAATTGACTTGGCAAAAGCGAGCCTTGAATGGCGCGGGCGCGATTGAGGTCTTCATCGATGCGTCTCTGGGCGAGATGCAAGCGGTGATTGGCTAATTCCAGCTTACCATTGGCTTTTTGCAAGCCTTGATTGGCTTTCTGCACTTCGCGGTGAACGCGGAAGTTTTCCACGCGCAATGCCGCCAACTGGGACAGGCTGAGCACATAGGAAAGGGCTTGTCCCGTCAGCGGGGGCGTTTCCCCGCTGGTGTCGAGCCAAAGGACAGCAAGATTGCGCCGCGCCGATTCGCGTCCCGAGGTCACGCCACCCACCACTAAGGGCAAAAGCAAATAGCCGCCCGACCCCAAGGCGATAAAGGGATCGCCCGCATCTTGTCTTTCCACCCAAATATGATGGCCGCTCCGCAAACATTCGGCCAGGCGACCGAATTGAGGGGAAGGGTGAAAATCCTTCAATCGCTTCCGCAATTGAGGACCGAAATGGGTTTCCAAAGTCAATTGGCCACCCTCTATCCGAAATAAGGCCATAGGCCTTTGTCCCGCGATTTCGGCAATGCCAAGTAAAAAGGTATGGAGGGTTCGAGGTAGGTTTTCTGCCGTGAGCATGACCCTGGTCACCTCCTGAACCATGGCGCTCAGGAACAGTTCTTGGGAAAGTATGGCGGCTTCAGTCAAATTTTCGGCGGGCGAGGTGCTGGGAAGGGCATCCATTTAACGCCGATTATACCACTTGGACTCAATAATGCCTCTCAGGAATTGCCGCCCAGTCATTCCCCTGCTAATTTTCCCCTTCCCTGACGAAAGACATGCCTCCATGAGCGAGAAAACCAAAAGCCCCACCAAAAAGTCCCTAGCCGCGTCTGGGGATGCCACGCCGGCACCCAAGCCCGGCCCCGATGGCGAGGTGGTGCAAGAAGACCGTTTAACCGAGTGGTTTGTCGATGTCTTCGTGCCGCAATATGGCAAGCAGGCGGGCATAGCCGCTGCGGTAGCTGTCGTCGTCCTATTGGGCTGGTTCGGCTGGCGCGGCTATAGCGAAAAATCGCAGCAAACGTCGAATCGCAAATTAGGCCAAGCCTATGTTTTTCTCACCCAAGAGAAACCGGATTCGGCTGCCACGGCCTTGGTGAATTTGTTGAATGAAGGTCCCGGCGGAATCGCCGAGGCCAAGGCCAATTTGCTTTTAGGCAAGATTCGTTTTGGTCAAGGCCGTTTCGATGAAGCCGCCAAAGCCTATCAGGCCGTCCATGTGAGCGCCTCGCGCCATCCCCTGATTGCTTCGGGTGCCATGCATGGCCTGGCCGCCAGCTATATGGAAAAGAAGGATTATGCCAAGGCTTCGGAAATCCTGGAGCGTTTCGCCAAGGAATTCGGAAACCGCACCGGCTCCCCCGAGGAAAAAGTGGCTGGCAAAGAAGTGGCCGATCCCTCGCCTGTGGTCGCCAATGCTCTTTGGAAATTGACCCTCTGCTATCGCGAACTCAAGGATAATGCTAAAGCCAAGGCCACCGCCGAAAAGCTGACCCGCATCTATCCTGAAAGCCGCGAAGGCGCCGACGCTTTGCGTTTGCTCGCCCAGCTCTGATCGTTTAACTCCGTAAATTCAACCTTTTTTTAGCGGCGCCGGCATTCGTCATTAGAGGCGAAGCCGCTCCGCCTGCACGCCCGCCTTCCTTCCTGGGTTTGTTCCCTGCGTTCGGGCGGTTATTCTTCCTGGCATGCAAGCTCGTTTTCAACTCGAAGCACCGTATGCCCCTGCGGGCGATCAGCCAAAAGCCATTGAGCGACTCGTCGAGGAATTCGAGGCGGGTACCGCCGCCCAAACCTTGCTGGGAGTGACGGGGTCGGGCAAGACCTTTACCATGGCCAATGTGATACAACGTCTTGGCCGCAAAACCTTGGTGATGTCGCATAACAAAACCCTGGCGGCCCAGCTTTATCAAGAATTCAAATCGTTTTTTCCG
>JAYUVP010000344.1:0-24447 GCA_043753995.1 Fibrobacterota bacterium | reverse complement strand
CGCCACCGCCGGCGACAGCTTTGAGCAGCACCGGGTAGCCGATATCGTCGGCCAGCGACTGGGCCTCTTCGGCGCTGATCAGCGGGTTCTCGGTGCCGGGGATCAGCGGCAGCCCGGCCAGTTTCATGGCCTGTTTGGCCAGCGCCTTATCACCCATACGCTTGATCGAATCGGCAGATGGGCCAATGAAGGTCAGGCCGCACTCGCCGCAGCTTTCGGCAAAGTAGGGATTCTCGGAGAGAAAGCCATAGCCGGGGTGAATGGCGTCGGCATTGGTGAGCTCGGCGGCCGAAATGATTTGCCGCATATTGAGATAGCTCTGCTTGCTTCCCGGAGGCCCGATGCAAATGTCCTCGTCGGCGAAATGCACATGCAACGACTCGGCGTCGGCGGTGCTATGCACGGCGACGGTTTTTATACCCATTTCCTTGCACGTGCGAATAATGCGTAAAGCGATTTCGCCGCGATTGGCGATTAAGATTTTTTTAAACACCGGTCATCCAACTCCTGTCCGAGGTTCCCTCCACCCCTCGGACTTTCAATTCAAAGTCGTCGGGGTTACTGGCGTTCCGGAGGGCAGTCTCATAAGAGATGAGCTCGTCGTGATACAGGCGGAGGATGCTCTGGTCAAACGATTGCGAGCCATACTGGGTATAGCCCTCGCGGATTTGCTGGTCGATAAGATGCGTATTCTCGGGCTGATTCAGGATTTCCCGAATATTGGCATTATTCACCATGATTTCGCAGGCCGGTACGCGACCGCGTCCGTCCTTGCGCACCAATAGTCGCAGGGTGATGATGGCCACCAGAGTGCTCGAAAGCATGAGACGCGTATGCTGATGCTGATGCGGCGGAAAAAACGAAGTGATGCGGTTGATGGTCTCCACCGCATTCATGGTATGCAAGGTCGAAAGCACCAAGTGACCTGTGTCCGCCGCCGTGAGAGCGATGGACATGGTCTCTTGATCGCGGATTTCCCCCAGCAAAATCGTATCAGGATCTTGTCGCAAAGCCGACCGTAAGGCGGTGGGGAAGCTCGCGGTATCCTGATTCACCTCGCGTTGCGAGATAATGCTTTTCTTGTCCTTATAGAGAAATTCGATGGGGTCTTCTATGGTGATAATATTCGAGCTGTTATGCTCGTTAATATGATCGACCATAGAGGCTAGAGTCGTGCTCTTGCCCGAACCCGTGGTGCCCGTCACAAGAATCAAGCCGCGCCGACGCAGACTCAAATCACGTATAGCCTCAGGCAACCCGAGTTGATCGAAGGAAGGCACTACGCCGAGAATATGGCGCACCGAAAGGGCCGATGTTCCCCGCTGACGATAGGCATTGACGCGAAAACGCCCCACATTGCGAATGCCAACGGCGAAGTCGAGTTCATTATTCTGTTCGAAGCGCGCCTTTTGATTACGGTCCATCACGTCGAGAAGGAATTGCTCCATCTCTTCGGGAGTGACGCGATCGGTTTGCAGGCGATAAAGCTCGCCGTTAATGCGAAAGGCAGGTTGTGCACCCACACGAAGATGAAGGTCCGACGAATTGCGGGCCACCATCTCCTTGAGCAGGGCTTCGATATTGATCATGGGCTTGGGTAAAAACCCTTAGGCCGGCCTGACGCGGAACAAAACAGTTCCGTATTCCACCGGAGTCTCATTGGAGACGCAAATCTCCTCGACCGTCCCGGCTACGTCGCATTCGATCTCGTTCATGATTTTCATGGCTTCGATAATGCAAATGACTTGGCCTGGCTTGACCTGGGCGCCAATAGTGACAAAGGCCGCCGAGCCGGGAGAGGAGGAACCATAAAAGGTGCCGACCATGGGTGAGGTGACATCCTTGAATTTTGAATGCTGGGCGGCGGCGGGAGCCGAATTCGATCCCGCTTGAGGCGCAACTCCAGGCCCTCCGGACATTGGAGGCGCGGGCATCGCATATTGCGGAGCGCTCGCCATGGCCATCATGGGAGTGACCGCCGGCGGCCACTCCTTCTTCAGTACAATTTTGGAATTCTCATCACTGAATTGAATTTCCGTTAGGCTGCTCTTATCCAATAGCTTGATGAGCTGGGCCACGTCATTGAGTTGCATGCTCTCCCTTTCCCGTTTTGCCGGGGGTAGCCCTACCAAATTCCAAGCCAACCCAAAGGCCCGGTCCATGTTGTCCATGGCCCGGAACAATTTCGTTGGCGATCATTTCTTCCTGCGGGGGATTTTCAACCCGGGTCGGGGTCGGGAATCGTCCGGTCCGGATCCCTTGTCGTCCCCATCCGCCTTGGAGGCTTCGATCTCCTGGATGCGCTTATGCACCGACTCATTGCCGGGCTCACGCTCCAAAAGTTGGCGGTAGATCTGCAAGGCCTGTTCCTTAAGGCCTTGATTGAAATATATCTCGGCTAAAGTGACCGTGGCAATGGAAGTCGTGCCAGGTTCAAAGACTTCTTCCTCTTCGGTGGCCATTTCTTCATCGGCCATGGTGCTTTTGGGCATAATAACGGTCGTGAAGGCATCGGTAATATTGGGGTCACCGATGGCGTCAGGGGACGTCACTAATGGTTCTTGAGCGGGTAAGGATTCCGTATTGCCATTCATAGCCCTCATGGCCATGGTGGGCATGTCTAAGGCGTCCAGGTGATTGCTGCGCACATCCTGGTCCAAGGTAACGTGAGCGTTTCGTCCAAACGCCTCGGTTTCGTCGGTTTCCCCGAAAAGCTCGGCCAAACGCGATGAAATATCATCTCCCGAAACCACCGGCTCCCCTTCGACGCGGGGCACATAGGAGGTGTCGGGCGAAGGCGCCAAAGCGGTTTCCAGGGGCTCCATATCCTCGATCATCAGCAAGGCCGAGGAGTCTTCAGACAATTTGTCGGTGAAAGACGTTTCTGGATCCGTTCCGAAAATATCGTCCAACCTTTGGCCCACATCGTCACCCGCGACATCGGGCAAGCCCAGGCTTTCAGCGGACAAGGTCTCATCGGTGGCGAATAAAGCCGCTTCGGACGCGGGCTTCATGTCCACGGTTTCCAACATGCCGAAGACGCCTTTTTCAGGGGCGGTAAAGGCGAGTGTGTATTCTGGCCCTGCGGGGTACAAAGGCAAAGGCGTTTCCGCCTCGAATGCCTTGACGCCCAGCATGGAATCCACGCTGAGAATCATGGTTTCTCGGCCGCCGAAAGAGTCCTCTTCCGGCGGCCTAGCCAAACGATCCTCGCCGGGAAGGGAAAATTCAGGCTTGGCCTGCGCTGCCAGGGCCTGAAAATCTTCGGTTGGCATCGAGGGCATGATCAGGGTGTGCTCACCCAATAAATCCGCTACCGAATGGGAATGAGTGCCAGGATCTTCGGGATGCAAGGTCGGCGACTCCAATCGCGACAAAGCATTTTCAATATCCGAGCCTTCAGGCAAGGTCGCATCCAAAGTGCCCGGATTTGCTTCCGGACGCAAAATCATGGAGGAAGCGGTGGCGCTATCTTCGAAAAGGGCATCGAGGCGATCGGCTATGTCCTCGCCGGTGACTTCGGGTTCTTGACCCTCGTTATGCACCTCTTCTATGGGCAATATTGTCGATTCCCCGGCCGCACGCGCCTCGCTTTCGGCTTCTTCGCGCTCGGGCTGAGTTTCCGGGGCCGTCGGAGCGACTGGAGTCCAAGCGGATGGGGCTTCAATCTCGGCATGGGCTTCGCCCTCGCCTAAGGCCTCGCCAAGAGTTTCATCGCCTGACGATTGGGTGAAATCTGATTCCGTTTCAAAAGGATTGGATTCTGCATTGGGTTGGGCAGGAGAAACATGGGTTTCCGTGGCATCAAATAAATGATCTAGGCGCTGCACGACGTCGTCGCCGTCGACCGGAGTTTGACCTTCGAGAAAGCCGGTTTCTGCCGCCTGTGAATAAGACGTGGCATCCCCCGTCGGGACTTCGTCAAAAAACGACGGGCTTGGATTGTGCAGTTGCGTTTCGGAGGCTTGAGAAGGCTCGGAGGCCAAACCAAATAAATCGTTTAAGCGGTTTTCGACATCTTCCCCTGAAAAGGGCGCCCCTGCTTCGAGGCCATTGGCTTTATCCGGAACGGGTGCGCTCTCTTCACGCAAAAGATCAAGCGGGCTGGGTTCAGGAAAGGCGACGGCAGGTTTTTCTGCCTCCAGGGATTGGCTGGGGAGCACGGTCTGCTCGGCAGAAGCCAAAGTCGGCATGGACCAATCCGAATCCGATGTCGGCAAGGCTGCCGCTAAATCGCCCTGATCCTCCCTTGGTAAAAAATCCGCGACATCATCCAGCCGGTATTCCGAAACGCTGGATGGGGTCGGGCTTTCGGGGGATGAATCTTGGGGAGCAAAGGTGGTCGGTAGCTTGGGCGCGGGTACACCGCCAGGAGCCTCGCGTAACATCCGGCCATAAGCCTCGCGGGCTTTTTCATCCCAGGGCTCAAGCTCGCAGAGCATGCGCCAATGCTCCAGGGCAACGCTTTTCCATTGTAATTGTTCGGCAATTTGCGCCAGGCCCTGGCGCGCCGAGGGACAGCGCGGGTCAAGCCGCAAAGCCGATTCGAATTGACTGCGGGCTTCGTCTAAACGCCCCGCCTGCTGCTGACTGCGGGCCAAAACCAAAAAGCCAGTGAGCAGGGCGGGAAAACGACGTAAACCATCGCTGGCCAATTGAATAGCATCGTCAATACGGCCTTCGCGCAGCATGGCCTCGGCAATACGTGGAAAGCCCGGTGATTCGGCACCACCGGCATAACGGGCGGACAATTCTTCAACGGTATGGCTGAGGCTCATGAAATTCCCCTAAGACGGCGTTTGGGCAACGCGAACCTGGCCATTATAGCACTATGGACTCATCAATAAGCATGATGGGAATGTCGTCGCGTATGGGATAAAGAACTTTTCCGTCGGCACGCAAGAGTCCTCCCTCCATTTTTTCCTTGACCACCTCGCCACTCTTGTTTTTCAAAGAGCCAGCAGCAATGGCCAGGTTGAGCCTCGAAACCAAATCTTCGGCAGCGGTGGCCACGTCTTGTTTGGTTTCAGGGCAGCAGAGTATTTCCAGAAGTTTCGGATCAACCATGGGGTAAACTCGAGGGTAAAGGTGGATCTAAGGGCGAGATTTATCCAGCGAATTGGCCATAGGAATTGATTTTGGCCAATCGCTTCGTGAGCAAGTCTTTGACCGGCACACGATCAAGATTGGTCAATTCCTCGATCAGTACGCCTTTCATGGTGGCAAACATGGTGTCGATGTCCCAATGCGCGCCTCCAGGGGGTTCTTCAATCACGCGATCGATCACCTTGAGGCCTAATAGGTCATTGGCGGAAATGCGCATGGTTTCGGACAGCTCTTGTTTTTTGGAACTGTCGCCCCAAAGGATGGCACTGCAAGACTCAGGGGAAATCACGCCGAACCAGGAATTTTCCAGCATGAGCAATCGATCGCCGACACCCACGCCCAAAGCGCCACCGCTGGCGCCTTCACCGATGACCACACAAAGGATGGGCACCTTGAGTCGCGCCATGACGAGCAAATTACGGGCAATGGCCTCGGCCTGTCCGCGCTCTTCGGCGCCAATGCCCGGGTAAGCGCCCATGGTGTCGATGAGGCTAATGATGGGAAGCTTGAATTTCTCGGCCATATGCATCATGCGCAAAGCCTTGCGATAGCCTTCGGGATGGGCCATGCCGAAATTGCGCTTAATGCTTTCCTTGGTATCTCGGCCTTTTTGCTGGCCCAGCACCACAACGCTGCGGCCATTCAAGCGGGCGAGGCCGGTTAAAATGGCTGGGTCATCGCCAAAACAGCGATCGCCATGCAATTCCACCCAGTCGGTAAAACAATTCTGGATATAATCGAGGCTATAAGGACGACTGGGGCGGCGTGCCAATTCGACGCGATTCCAAGCTGTCAGCTTTTGGCTGATTTTCTTTTGAATGCCGTCTTTTTTGGCGATAAGGCTTTTCACATCGCTGGAAGTCACCTCGGCGGTTTTCAGCAATTCTTCGATTTTCATCGAAAGCTCTACTACGGGCTGTTCGAATTCGAGATGAGGTCCCTTAGGAATGGGCATGCAGCCTCCGGCTTGGGGGATCAAGAGTCATGAGAGGCAAAAGGCCTCAGGGGGCGGAATCATAGTAGAAGGCCACTCAAAAGTCATTGGAGGTTTTTTTGAATGTTTCAAGACCGGTTAACGGCCCGGATTGTTCAAATCGATAAAACTGGCTCCCGGTTTGGGGTCGCCGACCAAAATGCGAACTTCGAGATGGCCATGAAGGCTTTCGGATAGGACCTTGAGAGCCATTTCATAGGCTCCTTCCTCCACCGCGACAATGACCGTATGCAAATCGGCCTTGGCTACCACGTTTTTGAGTCCTTTGAGGTCGCCGATACAGTTGGAGCGCAAATCCCGGGGAGGTCTTCCCCCGCCAAGTTGAATGAAGCCCACGAATTCATATCCGGGGATTTGTTCGGTTTGAATGAGGTCGGCTAAGGATCGGGCGCGCTCCCCTACCCCTACCACGGCTACGCGCTTGGGACCCACGACGATGCGCGAAAACACCTTGCCCCCTTGGGCAAAGAGCAGGCGCCAGCCGGGCAGAAGCGATATACCGAGGGCGGCGGTGATGCCAAAGACCACGCGGGAATAGGCCTCTTCGCGAATGAAAAAGCTCACCGAGAAAAAGGCTAAAAAGGCAATGGTCAAGGTGGCGAAAACGGTGCGCGGAGGGCGGGCGACTCGGCCATAGTCGCCTACATAGGAAAGCGGCAATAAAACCGTGAGCGAAACCAGAACATGCCAGAACAAATAAAGACTGGGATGGGTGATGGACACCGGATCCATGCCGAGCCATGCCTGGTACAAGCTGGTGACCAAGGCGAGGACGGCATTTACGATCAAGAGATCGGCGCTCCAACGCATCCAGCGTTGCAAACGCGAGCGGAGGAAATTCACCACCCCCAGCAAGGCGATGCCGCCGTGAAAAAGCAGCATGGGTAAGGGGCGCAATTCCAAATGCTTTCGCGAGAAAATCAGCATGGCTTCGTAGAAATACAGAAAGCTGCGCAGGGGAGCGCTTTTAGCACTCTCCCCCTTGAAGTGGATGACGCGCGTACCAGGATGATAAAAGTTGCGCTTTCCAAGCAATTTCACGCGATAGCAAATATCGAGATCTTCCCCATACATGAAAAAGTCTTCGTCGAAGCCTCCGATTTGACGATAGAGATCGGAGCGAATGCAAAGAAAGGAGCCCGAAACCGCGTCGACTTCATGCGTCGAATTCTCATCGAGAAAGGTCAAATTGTATTGGCCGAAAACGCGGCTTTTGGGAAAGAGGCTGGAAAGCCCCATAAACTTGTAAGCCGCCACGGTGGGCGAAGGAAAGCTGCGCTTGCAGGCTAATTGCAGGGTTCCGTCGCGATTGACGATTTTGCAGCCCGCCACGCCGATATCCTGACGCGAGGCGAAAAAATCCCACATGACTTGGAAGGTGTCTTCAGAGACCAGAGTATCCGGATTGAGAAAAAGCAGGAGATCCTGGCTGGCCACCGCGGCGCCGCGATTGCAGCCCGAGCCAAAACCAAGGTTACGATCCGAAGCGACCCAGGTGACTTGCGGCCAACGTGGTCGGAGTAATTGTACGGTTCCGTCACGCGAGGCATTGTCGAAAACAATGACTTCGAATGGCATGGCGAAAAAGGGCGCGGCATGAAAGACGCTTTGTAAACAAGCGTCGAGGTATTCCCGGACATTGTAACTGACAATGACGAGGGATATGCCGGGGCGTCCCGCTTCGGGGCGCGAAGGCGAACTCACCTAGCGCCCCCCAAGCGCAAGCGTATCAAGAGGAAAAGCGCCTCCTTGATAATTTTGCCAGACATCTTGCTTTGGCCCGCGGTACGGTCCATGAAAATGATGGGGATTTCGCGGATGCGAAAGCCTTTTTTCCACAGCTTGTAATTGACTTCAATTTGAAAGCTATAGCCATCGCTTTTGACGCGATCCAAATCGAGAGCACGGAGGGCCGAGGTGCGAAAGCACTTGAAGCCGCCGGTGGCGTCTTGTATAGGCAAACCGGTCACGATCCGGGCGTACATATTTGCGAAATAGCTGAGCAAAAGCCGACTCATGGGCCAATTCACCACGCTAATGCCATTGATATAACGGCTGCCGAGCACCAAGTCATTCGACTCGATTTCCTTCAGAAAAACCGGCAAGGAAGCCGGATCATGGGAAAAATCGGCGTCCATTTCAAAAACGAATTCATAGCCATTGGCGAGGGCGTATTTGAAGCCCGCCACATAGGCGCTGCCCAGGCCTAATTTGCCTTGGCGCTCCAGCAGGCGAAGGTAGGCACGGTTCGGCAATTGATCGCGCACCCACTTCCCTGTTCCATCAGGGGAGCCATCGTCCACGACGAGGACATGCAAGCCCAATTGCAAAGCCTCGATGCGTTCGAGCAATCGAGGTAGGTTTTCCATCTCATTGTAGGTGGGAATGACGATTAAAGTGCTGGCAGAGCTTGGCATGTGCTTAGAAATTACAATCCGAGGTTAAACAGGCTTAGGGTCCGATAAGAAATCCAATTGTTCACGGACGCCGCGGAGGCGATAGCCCGTGTCTCGCGCCAATTTGTCGCTAAGTAGCCCCGAATTTAAGGGGCGCTTGGCGGCTTGTCCTAGGTCGGCGGTGAGGCAGGTGTCAATTAAACCGGTATCGAGCTGATAAAACTGGGCTATGGCCTGAGTCCATTCCAAACGACTCATGCAATCGGCACCGGCGGCATGGTAAAGCCCATGGCAGGACTTACCGATCAAGGCCCAAATGGCTTCGGCTAAATCATGGGCCAAGGTGGGGTGGCCGATTTGGTCGGTGACAATACGCACCCGCTTGCCGGCTTGCAGGCTGTTGCGAATGAAGTCGGGGAATTGGGTTTTGGTTCCCTGGCCCAGGCCCCAAAGCAACATGGTACGCACCACAATATTTTGCTCATGTCCCCCGGGCCGAGCGCCTAAGACCATGGCTTCGGATTCCAGCTTGGTTTGCCCATAGACGCTCAGGGGATGCACCGCATCGTCTTCACGATAAGGCCCAGAAACGCCGTCGAATACATAGTCGGTGCTGACATGCGCCAGGGGCACACCCGAAGCGGCCAAAGTCCCCACGGCATCGCGATTGACGGCAGTGCAAAGCGCGGGCTCGCGCTCGCAACGATCGACATCGGTTAATGCGGCGGCATTCACCAACCAGTCGGGCTGGAATTCGGCGATGGCGGTGCGAAGACTGGAGGCCTGGGTAATGTCGACTTGGCGGTAGCTTCGCAGTTTAGAATTGGGCGAAGCTGCGAAGGCGGAAATGGCTTCCGATCCTAAGCCACCCAAGACCCACGAGGCGGGTGAGGTTTGCACCAAGTTTTGGCCTAATAGACCATTGCTGCCTATGATTAGAATGCGCACAGCTCTCCCTTTTAGGACCGTAACCGATTTCCGTTTATTTCAGGCGATGGACTTCAAACCCGACGTCACTTCTTGCAAAGGCGGCGGCGCATCGGCGGAGCGATGATTGATCATTTCTCCCAAGAGGCCGATGGAAATGAATTGTATACCCACTATCATGAAAGCAACGCCGCCAATCATGAGCGGCCGCACATGCAAATGGCCCGTCACAACCCACTCCAGGGAAAAGCCCGCAAGCACGGCCATGCCGAGGAAGCTGAAGAGCAAACCCACGAAGCCAAATAAATGCAAGGGCCGACGCGTATAGCGATGCAGAAAAAGCAAGGTGATCAAATCGAATAGGCCATTATTAAGACGTGCCCAGCCGTATTTGCTATGGCCAAATTGCCTTGCGCGATGCTGGACTGATTTTTCGGTGACTTTGAAGCCATTCCAATGAGCAAGCACGGGTATATAGCGATGCAACTCACCGTAGAGATTCAGGCTTTGCACCACTTCCCGACGATAGGCTTTCAGGCCACAATTAAAATCGTGCAGGTGCAATCCGCTAGCCTTCACGGTGAAGAAATTGAAAACTTTGCTCGGTAGGGTCTTGTGCCATGGATCGTGGCGCACTTGTTTCCATCCCGAAACCATGTCCCAGCCTTGCTCCAACTTTTGCAGCAATAAGGGGATTTCTTCGGGATTGTCCTGTAAATCGGCATCCATGGTGATGACAACGTCGCCGCTGACGCGGCGAAAGCCTTCGGCCAAGGCGGCGGCCTTGCCTCGATTGCTGCGAAAGCGAATGCCCTGCACGCGCGGGTCGTTGGCTTGCGCTGCCTTCACGGCCGCGAAGGTGCCGTCGCGACTGCCGTCGTCGACGACAATCACTTCGAAATCCAATTTTTCCCGCTCGCAAACCGTGCGAATTTCGGCGAAAAGATGGGGCAGGCTTTCGGCCTCATTGTAAGCGGGAATGACCAGGGAAATGCGCATACCGTCCCTCAACTTTGAGGATGAGCCGAATGATCTGTATTGACTTGTTTGGAGCGGCCCAAGACCAGGTAAATGCCGCCACCCAGCATCACCACAAAGCCCAGCACCGAAGGTAAAAAGGCGAGGGCCGCCGCGCTTGCAGCGGCATCTGGAAGATGGGATGGCATGACGCCCGGCAGGCTATACAAATAGGTGCCGAGACTTTGAGGTATGCCCCAGCCGCCGACATTGATGGGCACCAGCCCTGCCAAGGCCATGATGGGAATGAAGCAGAAATAAAAGGCGGGGGCGATGGAAAGGCCGAGGCCTATGCCGGCCGTCCAATGCACAGCCACGCGCAAGATTTGCACGGTCAAGGCGATGGAAAAAAGCCCGCCCATGCGTTTCCATTGTTTGCGATAGGCCGTGACCACTTCTTGCAGGCGCGTATAGGCGCCATCTAGCTTGCGCCAGGGAGTGCGTCGCACGATGGCATGGATGGCCGAGGAAACGCGCTGGGAAAGCAGAAAGATTAGCGCGACGGTAAAACTAAATGTGATCAGGGAAACGGCTTTAAATAAATGCAAGAAGACATCGCCAGCGAGCACCCCCCTCATTCGCTCCCAGAGCAAGGCGACCCAGGCAAGAACCGAAAGGGCGGCAAAACCCATGAGGCGATCGAGCAAGGTGGCCGCCGCGGCTTTGCCCCAGCTTTCGGCGGCACGCCGTGCCTCGACCACGCGCACCACATCCCCGCCTACCGTGCCAGGCAAAAAATTATTCAGGAAGAGCCCGACATAATAAGTGCGAAAGGTTTGCGAGAATTTCATCCTTACGCCTTGCCATCGCAAAAGCAAATGCCATTGCCAAGCGCCAAGGACTATGGACAAAAAGAAAAGCACACCGCCGAAAATGAGCCAACCGGCATGGGCGCTGAGCAAGGCCGCCAATATTTTTTCGCGTCCTTTATTGGCCACCACCCACCACAGAAGACCGACAACCAGAAGCAGGCGTAATATCGGCCATAGGCGACGGCCCCAAATTTTCCAAGCTGCCGTCATGAGTGGGTAGGACGTCCGGTTTCATGAGCGGCTAGGATGGCTTGTCGAGTGGCGATATAGGCCGGCTCCCATGTATGCTGCGCTGCCCAAGCCTTGGCCTTTTCGGCCATGCTTTCGGCCAAGGCCGCATCGGTCAATAAACGGCGCAGAGCCGAGGCGAAGGCCTCGATGTCACCGAAGGGCACAAGAAAACCGGTTTCACCATGGCGAACACTGTCACAGAGGCCGGGTACATCGGTGGCCACGACGGGAGTGCCGCAGGCATTGGCCTCAATTGAGGTCAGACCCCAGCCTTCCTTGAGGGATGAGTTCACCACCACCTTGGCCTCGCCATAAAGCCGCACCTTGTCCGCTTCTTCCACAAAACCCAGAAAGCGTACCATCTCGGTTAAGCCCAATTCCCGGGATAATTCTTGCAATCTCACCTTGTCATCACCGGATCCCGCCACCCAGAAAGTCAGACCGGGTATGTCTTGGCGCAGGCTTGCTACGGCCCGCAAAATCACGTCAAGTTTTTTATAGCGCTTGATGCGGCCCACATAAAGTACGAGGGGTTGACGCTGGTCCAGAGGCGGGCCGAGCTTATACCCCAGGGGATCCACACCTTCGGGCGCCAAATCGACGCGCTGAAAGCCCCGCGACAATAATTCGGTCCGGCTGCTTTGCGAACCCGTCAATACCTGCACGCGCTTATAGGCATGCGGCATTAAAGCCTCGAAAAAAAGCACGTACAAGGCCATGGGCCACGAAGTTTCATGAAAAAGCACACGACCGAATAAATGATGCAATTGCAAAACTACGGGACGATTGCAAAACCATGGCGCGAAAAAGGCGACCTTGTTTGAATCATCAAGTACCACGTCAGCTTCGAAATCTCGACACCAGGATGCCAAGTGACGCCATACCGTCCAATTGAAGGTGAGCTTTCCGCCGACGCGACGAACGGGTAATCCGTCTATCACCTCTTCGGCAGGCGCACCGGGAAAAGCGTGGCTGTATTGCAAACATGGAAAACCGTCCCGAACCAGGCGCCGGGCCACCTCATGAAGGTGAACCTCGGCACCACCGGCCTCGGGATTGCGGATATCCCGCCAATTGACAATGAGGACTCGCGGGGGAGCCATTACCCTTTAGGTGGCTCCGCGGCGGCGCCGCGTTGAGCGGTATCCTTGCCTTTGGCGGGAGGCGCGGCCTTGGAGGTCGAATCGACGGCTGGGCCTTGTTCGGCTGGAAGGGGCATGGAAGCGGCAGGATTGCGCATACGGCTGTCCAATTGCTGAACCGTCTGCATGATTAAGCCCGCGTATTGATGACTTGGATTACGTTGCACCCAATCGTTCAAAAGGTTGCGGGCTGTAGCCAAATCACCGCGCTTTTGATAAAGCTCAGCCAAGCTATACCAAACCTCGAAATCATTCGGGTAGCGGCCTTTGAGGTCGCCGAGCAGTTTTCCAGCCTTCACCGTGTCATTGCGTTGGAGATAGAGTTCGACCAAATTCATGGTGAATGGCTTGGGATCCGAGGCCATGGACAGCCCTTTTTCCAAAGCGGCTTCGGCCTTCACAAAATCCTTGGCGCCTAAATAAAGTTGTGCCGAGTAATAATGCGTTCTCCATTCGCGTGGTAAGAGGCGAGCGTTCAGCTTCAGGTATTTCTCAGCAAAGGCCATTTTCTCGTTGCGCGCATTTTGCAAGGAGTCCAACAAGGTCTTGGACGAGTCGGCAGATCCGGCTTGGCGCACACTGTCGAGACGACGGTCGATTTCTTCGATGCGATCCTGAGCCCACATCACCAGACGAAAGTTGGTGGCCGAATAATTGGTGAGGAGACCTTCGGTATTTCCATCGATATAAACGCCCGAATCGCCCAATTTGCGGAAGCGATAAACCGAATCCACCAATTTTGCGGTCAATTCCGGATCGATGGATTTGTTGTCCTGGGTTTCCATGAGGGTATAGACCATACCCTCCATTTTCACCCACTTTTCCAAGCCCATCATATTGTCATCACCGACCGTGACGGCGAATTGCATGGGCCTATCCGGATAATTGTTCTGAACCACGTGCAAAACCATGATGTCTTGCACGCGCAAGTAGCCGCGCGGGGGAATTTCCGCCACTATTTTGGAACGAGGCACCTTGAAGGCTATGGGCTTATCGAATTTCCATGGCTGCGGCTCCATGCCATCGATTTCTTCAGGAGTGAAACCGATTTTCAGCTTATTGCCATGCTCTTTGAGCTGATGGATATACCAGTTGGTATTGACCAGGGAGAGGTTGACCACCCGAACGTCGGTGCGGACATTCTCGACGGTTTGCATATACCACAGCGGAAAGGTGTCATTGTCGCCATTGGTAAAGAGAACCGCATTGGGACGACAAGAGTTCAAAAGGTTATAGGCATAATCCCATGGCATATACATCGCACTGCGATTATGCTCGACCCAATTGGACCAGCCTGGTACCACGGCGCATAACACGGCAATAGAAATACCGGTGCCCTTCACCAAAATTCCACCGCCTCCGCCGCTCATGCGTTGAAGGCGACGCAGTAAAAAGGCCGCAGCAATGCCGAATAGCACACCCATGTAAATGAAACCGGGTGTGAAGAAGTAATCGCGATCGCGCACTTCCAAATGCACGGGATCTGGCTTGGCGTCCGGCTTGAATCCCGTGCTCTTCCAATAGTCCCAATCACGCATTTCATAGCCCGAGCCGTCGGCGAAATTCATATAAAAAATGAGGCCGAAACTGGTGGCGCCATAAAGCATGAGTATGTAAAGCCCAAGGGGTTTTTTATGCCGGAAGGCAAAATAGCCGCCCAGCAAGAAGGGCAATTGAAATAGCACAAAAAGCAAATACTGGATCTTATACTCGCCCTTAAACAGGGTGAATAAAGAATCGAAAGTGTGTTTCTTGCCAAAAATTTGGCGAATCACCGGCTCGTCCTCTTCGGTGCGATTCTCTCCTTGCTTCCAAGGAAAATACTGGGCCAACATATAGCCGCCATATCCCATATGGGGATGGACGAGCAATTGATTGGCGAGCTGGCCACGCCGATGAAAAGCACGCGCTAACATCGACTCCGAACCATATTGCTTGCGCTCCAGGTATTCCTTGAAGGCGGTATAGGTTCTCGGCTGGCCTTCATCGATTTCAGGATGAACGGACGAGCGAATCGGAACATACAGGTAGCTGGAAAAGCCCACCATGGCCACGATGCAAAGCCAATTGGCTAGACTCCAGCGGGCCTTCCATTCGCGAGACTTGCTCAAGGCCCAACCGATGCAACCCAAAGCCAAGGCCGCCATTGCATAGAAGGGGAAATTGCCGATGGCATAGACGACGGACAGCAATAACACTCCCGCAATCCATACGGGCACATTGCTACGCATGTCCTTGTCGGCGATGAGCAGGAAAAGACCGACCACGGGCATGGTGATAAAGCAAAAGGGATGAATGCAAATGCCCAAGAAACCGAGATAGGTGATCATCACCAGGGCACGATTCGCTCTTTTGGTGCCACGATGCTCGAACCAATAAAGCGAAAGCCAGGAAATGGTCATGACAATGAGCATGGCTGCGCCATACACTTCAGCCTCCACGGCCGAAAACCAAATCGTATCGGAAAAGGTCACCAGGAAGGCAGCGACCATACCTGCAATGGAGGTGATGAAGGAGCTTAACTTGCGTTCGAAAATCAAGTCGAGCAACTTAATGGTGAAGAGCATAACCATGGTGACCATGGCCGCCGAGGTAATCACCGAAATGATATTGACCCGAAAACCAATGTCATCAAAGGGCATCATGACGATGAAGGCACGGGCGAGCAAGGTGAAAAACGGATTTCCCGGTGGATGAGGATTGCCCAGAATATTGGCGGCAGCAATTAATTCGCCGCAATCCCAAAAGGATACGGTCGGCGCGGCCGTGAGCCAATACGTCACCAAGGCGACGGTGAAAACCAAAAGAGAAACTATGAGGCGATTCCGCGTCTCAGGGCGCATGATCGTCCTTTCTATCGGGGAGATTACTGGTTTGGCGGGCGATGGCATCCAGCAGGCCATTCACGAAACGGCTGGATTCACCGGTGGAGAACTTTTTCGCGATATCAATGGCCTCATTGATGGCCACCTTGATCGGCACGTCAGGGAAATAAAGCAATTCGGCGATGCCGCAGGAGAGAACCAGGCGATCGACGACGGCGAGGCGCTCTAAATCGTAATGGGAGGCGTTCTCGCCAATGCGGGCTTCAATATCGGCCTTATGGTCGATGACGGTTTGTGCCAGCTTACTGCCATACTCCACATGATCGGGAGCAATGGGGTTTTCTTTGTCTTGGGCCAAATCCTTGACGGCTTGGGCAAAGGTTTGGCTACCGACTTCCATGGCATAAAGGATTTGCATGCCCATTTCGCGGCCTTTGCGACGTGAAATCATGGCAGCTTGGTCCATAGGTCAGCCATTTCCAGGGCCGCCAAAGCGCAATCCCAGCCCTTATTGCCAGCTTTAGTGCCAGCACGCTCCAAGGCTTGTTCGATGTTTTCCGTGGTGAGCACGCCGAATATCACTGGCAAACCCGTGCGCGAAGCCACTTCAGCCACGCCGCGCGTGGCGGTGGCGGCCACATGGTCGAAATGCGCGGTAGCGCCTCGAATCACGCAGCCTAAGGTGATGACGGCTTGAAACTTTCCTGAGGCGGCCAAACGCTGGGCCACTTGGGGAATTTCGCAAGCCCCGGGCACATAGGCCACGGTGATGTGCTCAGGCTGAACGCCATGGCGTTGAAGGCAGTCCTGGGCACCTTCCAAAAGCTTTTCGGTGACCAATTCATTAAACCGGGCGACAACGATGGCGAAATGCCGCCCTTGACCACTGAATTGGCCTTTAATCACGGGCATATTTGTCCTTTCGGTCGGCGCGACCTACGGCAACGACCTTGGGTTTAGGGGCTGCGGGCATGGCGACTTGGCGGGCGATTTTAATGCCATAGCCTTCCAGGCCTTGAATGCGGCGTTGATTATTGGTCATCAATTCCAGGTGGCGTATGCCAAGGTCAAAGAGAATTTGGGCTCCTATGCCGAAGGTGCGCGAATCCATAGGATGCGTCAAGGCCTTGGCCGAGGCGGAGAATGTGCCTTTTTTACCGAGCATGGAAAGCCAAGCCGGCAAATCTTCGCCGGCATCGGCGGGGCGCATATAAAGAAAGACCCCGCCTTTTTCAGCGATGGCGGCTAAAGCGACATGGACGCGATCTCCGATGCCGGGATTGGCCCAAAAGACATCTTCCAGCAAATTCTCGGAATGCACGCGGACTAAGACCGGCTTATTGGGTTGTATAGTCCCGCGTACCAGGGCCATGTGGCGACGGCCATGAATTACGTCTTCATAAAGCTTGGCTTGAAAGGGCCCGAAGGGAGTGATGATTTCCGATTCGGCCACGACCTTCACCAATTTTTCGCGAGTACGGCGATGGCCGATGAGGTCTTCGACGCTGATAATGGGCAAGCCATGCGTCTTAGCAAAGCGGGCGCAGTCTTGCAGGCGCGCCATGCTGCCATTTTCATTCATGATTTCGCAAATGACGCCGGCCGTTCCCAAACCGGCCATACTCACCAAATCCACGGCGGCCTCGGTATGCCCTGCCCGTACCAAAACGCCGCCTCGCCGCGCCTTGATGGGAAAAACATGTCCGGGTGAAACGAAATCCCTGGCAACGCTTTTTTCATCGGCTAAGAGCTTAGCCGTCAAAGAACGGTCGGCGGCGGAAATACCGGTAGTCGTGCCATGCTTAGCCTCTACCGAAACCGTGAAGGCAGTTTCATGACGCGACAGGTTGTCCTGCACCATCATGGGCAATTCGAGGGCTTCGACGCGATCCGAAGTCATGGCGACGCAAATGAGTCCGCGCGCATGCTTGGCTAAAAAATTGATCTTGGCTGGGGTCGATTTGCTGGCGGCGAAAACCACGTCGCCTTCGTTTTCGCGATTGCGATCGTCCACGACCACGACCATTTGACCTTTGCGAATGGCGGTGATGGCCTCGGCAATGGAATCGAATGTCGAGGCTTTGGAAGCCGGGCGCGGAGCTTTGCGCGTCATGTGGCGCTTTCAGCCGAGGCGGGCGCATAACCCCATGCGGACAAATCACCCAAGGTCAAGCGTGGAGCAGATTTTTTTTCGGCTTCACTGGAAAACGGAAGGGGCTTCCAGGCGGCCAACATGCGCTCGACATGTTTTGCCAGGATGTCGACTTCAATATTGAGCTTGTCACCCGGATTTTTTCCGCCCAGAGTGGTATGAGAAAGGGTATGGGGAATGAGGGCGATGCGAACTTGGCTCCCCTCCAGCCCAGCTATGGTCAGGCTGGTACCGCAAACCGTGATGGAGCCTTTGAAGACGCAATAAACCATGAGGGACTCGGGAAGGCGGATGCGCCACTCTCCCCCTCCTCCATCGAGCGGCAAAAAAGATTCGCAAATTCCGACGCCGTCGACATGGCCCAAGACGAAATGCCCGCCGAGGCGGTCATCGGCCAGCATGGCTGGCTCTAGGTTCACCGAAGAACCGACATTCCACGAGGATAAATTGGTTAGGGCCAAGGTTTCTTGCACCGCACAAACGGTGAAACTCTTGGAGGAAAGACTTTCGACCGTCAGGCAGGCCCCTTCACAACTCACACTGTCGCCGGGTTTCAAAGACGGGATCAAATCTGGTGCTTCGATTTCAAAACGTGTTGCCGTTCCCGATGCGGTTTTAGCCGTCACCTTGCCGACTGTGACGATGATGCCCGTGAACATAGATGCAGATTTCTTTGCGACTGAAGCGTCAGTCGTTCCGCTTTGCGGCAGGGGAATGGCGTTGAAACACGGTCAAAGTATCCTCTCCAAGCGCCGTAAAGCTACGAAAAACAAGATCCTTATCCCACCCGCGGGACAAATCGCCAGACCAAGTTTCGCCTCGGGGCAAAAAACGTGGCGCGGTGAACAGCCATAATTCGTCCCAGGCTTCGGCCTGCAAAAATGGGTGCCAGAGGCTGCGGCCGCCTTCTAGAACCACAAGGTGATATCCTTGCTCGCGAAAATCCTGCAATAGGTTTTTCACCAAGGCTTTGCCTGAATGGCGGGTCACCTTGGGTAAGCCCGAGTGAGCAATATGTTCCGGGAGGGACGACGGACGAACCGGGCTGAGCACGCGCACCTTCCCCTCGCGATGAGGAGAGAAAAGATTGGCCCGGCGAGGCAAGGGTTGCAATCCACGCGTTAAAACCAAGGCCTCGGGAGTAGGCCCGGACACCAATCGAGGCCTTAAATCTGGATTATCGCAGCGCAGGGTTTCGGCGCCGATGGCCCAAGCATCCGCCTCGATTCTCAATTGATGGCTGACCTTTTGCGACTCCGAGCCGGTGATCGCGGTTCTTTTTCCCGGTGAGGCGTTGATGTGACCGTCCAAACTTTGGGCGATTTTCAAAAGGATGCGCGGCCGCCCGTGACGAATGAAAAAAGCGAAATGTCGGTAAAAGGCCTCCCCCTGCGAGGCAAGCACCCCTTCCGTCACCTCGATTCCTGCGCGGCGCAATTGGGCCACTCCCTCCCCCGCGACCTTGGGATTGGGATCGCGATGGCTCACGAAGACATGCTTGATGCCCGCGGCAATGATGGCTTCGGTGCAGGGCGGAGTGCGGCCATAATGGCAACAGGGCTCCAGGGTCACATACAGGCTACTCCCCCGGGCCTTATCGCCCGCGGCGCGCAAGGCCATGATTTCGGCATGGGCCTGACCCGCCGCCTGGGTGCCACCCACAGCCAATAATCGGCCCCGCTTGACCAAGATTGCGCCCACGGCGGGATTGGGCAAGGTTTTGCCTTTCACTTTCAAGGCCTCGTCAAAAGCAAGCTGCATCCAGGCATTGGAATCCATCCCCTGGAAAATAGGCATTCGAGTGCCGGGGCCTAGGCTCATTGCCGCGGACTCAGTGCTACACTTACGGCCATGGAAGAAATGGGCTCCGGCACTCCTAGCGAACCTTCGGCTTTAGGCCTATCGCAACGCCATCATCCCCGGCGCTTCGAGGACTTTCGCTATGCCTATGCCGTGATTTCCCGGCGCTCGGGCGGTGTCTCCATCGGCGTCAATCTCAACCTCGACAAGATTTGCAATTTCGCCTGCCCCTATTGCCAGGTCAATCGCCATCAACCAGGCTTACCGCAACTACTCGATGAATCGCAATTGATCCATGAGGTGAATTCCCTGCTGGAATCCTTCGATGCCGAGGGGATTTGTAGACTACCTCGCTTCGCCGCTGTGCCCGATGCACAGAAGCGGCTCCACGATGTGGCCCTTTCGGGCGACGGTGAGCCCACCATGGTGCCTGAATTCGAAGCCTTATGCCGAGCCCTCGGTGAATTGCAGCAAAGGCATCCCCATCCGCCATTCAAACTCATTCTCATCACCAATGCTACCCTCCTCGATCGCGAACCTGTGCTACGGGGCATTGACCATTTGCTAGGCCAATCCGGAGAAGTTTGGGCCAAGCTGGATGCGGGCACCGAGGCGTATTTTCAGCGCGTTAATGTTTCTCGCCTTTCTCTCGATCGCATTGAAACCAACTTGATAAAACTGGGTAGTCGCCATCCCTTTACGGTGCAAAGTTTTTTTTGCCGCATGGATGGCGAAGCCCCCCCCGACAGTGAAATCACCGCCTATATCGATCGCTTGCGACGCATCCAAAACAGTGGAGCGCGGATTCGCGGGGTGCAACTTTATAGCCTGGCACGGCCTCCGGCGGAGGCGCTTTGCACGCCGCTGGAAATGCCTGCTTTGCTGGCCATTGCAGATTCGGTCCGCATTCTAGGCATCCCAGCCCAGGTTTTCGCGACGGCGGATTGAGCCTCGATAGGCACGGAAACCCAACGATTATGGCCCTGATTTATCTCCATCTCCTCAATGTCATGATTTTGGCGGCCACCGCCGTCGTCTTTCACCTTTACCCACATTTGTGGCGTGATCAAGCTGTGGTGTTTTTGGCACTGAGCGGCGCGGGTGCGTCAAGTCTCGCGGTGGTGGGCGTGGGATTGTGGGCCATGATGACCAAGCAGGCTGGATTCGGTAAGGTGGCCCTGCATGCCTTGTTGGTTTTGCTCGTCGCCGCCGGAGCGGGCTATTATGCCTATCGAGTGGGTCTCGATTACAATCTCATCGCCTATTTGCGCGCCAAGTTGCGCTAATCTTTTAGGGACTATTAAGGATTATTAGGGACTTTCATGGCATCGCCTTCTTCGCTTGCGAATCACAGCTTCGACGAAACCTGGTTTTATGCTCCCTTGGACGCCGATGGTGGTCCGCAAAGCCTGCCAGAAGAAGAAGCCCATCATGCCTTTAGCGTACTCCGATTGCGATCAGGGCAGGACATTGTTGTCAGCGATGGCGAGGGGTGCGTTTTTCGCTGTCGGCTGGAAGGGGATCGCCAAAAGGCCCTGGTCACACCTGTTATTCAAATCACGGCCCACACGGAAAGGCCGAAGGCCTCCTTGGCCCTAGCCCTGCTCAAAGGCCGCGATTGCGAAGACCCCATTGCGGCGGCATGCGAACTCGCCTTAAGCGATGTGCATTTGCTCATCACCGATCATGCCCAGGTCTTTTCGGGGCAAGATCATGAAAAGCTTGTGACTCGCTTGAGGCAAAAATCGGTGGTGGCTTTGAAGCAGGCCCGCAAGCCCTATCTTACTCGTATTCACGCCCCCATGTCACTATCCGCCTGGTGTCAGGCCCATCTGGATTGGGATTGGATAGTCGCGCATCCGGGCGAAGACAAACTCGGCCCGCCTAGCGCAAAGCCCTTTGCCTTATTGGTCGGCCCAGAAGGCGGCTTTTCGTCCGGGGAAATTAATGCCTTGCTCGGGGCTACTCAAGGCTTGCGCCTCAGTCTCGGTGAAACTCGCTTGCGTGCGGTACACGCGCCCGCTATTGGCCTAGGCAAACTGATGGGGCTGGGTTGGTTTTAATTCCGCCCCTTAGCGGCTCTTGTTAGTTGCGTCGCTCGAACCAATAGGCTAAAGAGCAAAATGCGGCCGTGAGGAAAACGCAAATGTGCAATAGGGCCAGTATTTCCCCGCCGGAGTCTACGCCCAATAAGGCATAAAGCCATTTGCCGAATGCCTCCCCTACCCCAAGCCCCGCGGGCGCTATGGGTAAGCCATTGAGCAAGGTGCACAAAGGCCCGGCGAATAAATGATCGCTCCAAGCCAAGTCTACCTGGAGGGCGTGAGCGCAAGCCCAATACACTGCTGCCAAAGAGGCATGCGCCGCCATGCTCAACAAAAAGGCGGAAAACAAAATGCCCCATTGCCCGCGATAGACGGCCAAGGCCTGGGCCGCATCGGAAATGAAAGCCCCCCCAGGCAATCGTCTCAGCCCCGAATAAATCGACCGTAACCCGGGTGTTTCGGGCCTCAGGGCAAGGCCTAAAATCGCCAATACAATCAATAGGATCACGAGTATGGTCACCTCAAAGGCGCGAAGCGCTGGCTGGTGCCACCAAAGCCGGGTTTGGCTCCAACCCGTAATCAAGGCGAGGCTTAAAAGTCCGAGCATGCCCGTGATGCGATCCATAACCAAGGAAGCTATGGCTCGTGACGAAGCCGCAGCATCATCACGGCGAAAGAGAAAAAAGCCCTTGGCCAAATCGCCCGCCGTGCCGCCCGGCAATAAGGCACTGAAAAAAACGCCCACCATGTGCAGCCGGAAAACGCGAAAACCCGATTCCTGGACCTGAGCGGCGCGTAGAAGCAAATACCATCGCACCGAAGCGAAAATATTGACGCCAAGATACAGGATCATAGCGACAAGGAAGGGGCCGGGCGATTCTTTGATGGCCGTGACAATCCGTTTGGGATCGAGGGCGCCGGTGCGTATGAGGGTGAATAAGGCCGCGGCTCCTATTGCGTATTTCAAACCAGGAGCCAATCGTTTAAGCCATTTCATATTCCTGAAAGATGCTAACTCGGCGGAAGCTGCAATTTCTTATCCGCTCCGCTGGCATGGGCATACTGCCTCACTTCCTCCAAAGTCGTGTCATGGGCCCATTGCACGAAGCCTTCATTCAGCTTTTTCCAACTTTCATGCATGGGACAGGGTTGGGTGTCGCGACATTTTCCCCAACCGAAGACACAACTATCCCCGCGCTTCTCATAGCCCGCCGCCTCAAGCACTTCCTGGTAGGAAATTTTTTTCGGCGGACGCGCCAAGCGAAATCCTCCCCCATGCCCACGCGCAGCCGTGACCAATTCAGCTTGGACCAGCTTACGCATGACCTTGTTGAGATAGTGCTGGGGCACAGCGGTGCGCTCGGAGAGTTCGGCTGCATTCAGGGCATGACCTTCGGCCAGCACGGCAAGGCAGGACATGGCACGCAAGGCGTATTCGGCGGTGGCGGAAAGGTTTAGGCTTAGCATGACTTGCTAGGAGCATAGGTAAATCGAAAGCGGTCGAGTAGCAAAAAGCACCGAGAATCCAAAAGTGCGACAAAGGTTTGAAGCCCGCAGGGGAGGTGCCCCTTGGGGCGGTGGGGGTAGGCCAAGACCCCGCAAGCGCCGCGCGGAGGCTTGGCCGTAGGGGGCACCCGCCCCCATCAAAACCGCTTACCGAGGTTGCACACTTGGGCTGGGAATACGCTCCAAGGTATTGAACTGGGTCGTGGAATTGGCTTTCCAAATAAATGGTTTTCCACAGGTGCCGAATCCCCAATCGTCATCCGTACCTGAAGCCAAGTTGCATTGCTGCAATCCCCCATCCGAATCATCGATCATGGCCTGGGTAATCACCGAGCCGACAACATAGGGATTGAGCAAGCGATCGGGCGGAGCATGGGGTAAGGTCAGCTCTTGGGCGGTCAGGCCCGCATTGCAGGCGATGTCGTTGGTGGGAAATGGGGTGCCGGCATCGGTTTCCGAATTGAAAAAGACACTGCAGTGGCTGCCAGCCATTAAGTTGCCCCGCATGGATCCAATGGTGCCGGCTCGGTCGGGATTGCGATTCGAGGTCACCTTTCCACGGGAAATGGCTTGGGAGAATTCCGTCGCTGAACTAATGGGGTCGTCATTCACGATGCGACCAAGAATGCCGCCGGCATAAGCCCAACCGATGACTTCTCCGACCGTATTGATGTTTTTGATAATGGCACCGCGGACCTCACCGACTAATCCGCCGGCCGTCACAATAGAGGTGGTGGAAGGCTTGGTGGGTGTCACCTTGATCGACATGGTTCCCAAGGTGCTGGAACTGACCTTGGTTCAGGCGGCTCCCATCCGAACAATGCTATGACTTCACAGGTTGCAAGCAGGGGTACCCGGTTAAGGCCTGCACTTTCGACGGCGGCCATATCGCCAATGTTGGCGACGGCGGCACCGGGAACGTGGGCAAGGATAGTTGGATCCCTGCTGAGTCCTGGAAGTTCTTCACGCAGTTTTGAGTTTAGAGGGCCAGGCCTTCAAGGCAAGGCCTTCCGTTGGACGCGGCGACCTTGAAGCGTATAGAGATGGTTATCGATGCGGGCGGCTCGATTCCAAGGCGCGGTTTCAAGTCGACGATCGTTAGGTGCATTGACTTTAATAGCCTGAGGTCGATGCAAGGCCACGGGCTGCAGGGGATTGCCCGCATCATCCAAGGGCCGGACTCTGATATTCCGGTACGCATTGAGAGCACCCGTTTTCCACATTTCGGTTCCGCCGTGGATTTGGATGGCTATAGGTCCGCCAGGTGTCACGATCGGCTCAGAGGCTTTGTATAAAGGAACCCAGGCCACTTCCGGGACTTGCGATTTGCGGAGCCAGGTTTCCATGGTGACCGATGTGCCTTGGGTCAAGCCGCCGTAGAACTTAATCCGCACCTGATTCCACCCATTCCCATTCCAGACCTTGGTGAAGTCGGAGGAATTGCATCCGCCCGCCGAGCAGCCGAAAGTCGTCGGGTTTTTGTCCGCAGTAAAA
>JAYUVP010000343.1:0-17412 GCA_043753995.1 Fibrobacterota bacterium | reverse complement strand
GACGAGGTTGGAAACGAGAATGCCCGCAAGATCGGCATTCATGATCACCTTTGACGTCGTCGCGGTATCGATCTGGATGGAAATCCCTTTCATCCCGATCCATTCCGCATGCTCGCGGAGTACGCGCTCTGCCTCGCCGCCCAGGTCCACGGAGACCTTTTCCAGGTATTGGCTCCCTTCCAATTTGGAGAGCAGCACCAGGGCCCGGTTCATGCGGGTCAGGCGCCCCACCGTCGCCTGCATGGCCTGGATTTCCCCCGCTTGCAGGGAGGTCAGATCCTCTGCATCGGCCAGGTTTTCCAGCTTGGCCGAAAGGATAGCCAGGGGTGTTTGCAATTCGTGGCTGGCGTTCTCGGTAAATTCCCTGAGGTTGGCGAAGTGGTCCCGGATCTTCGCGCCCATCCGTTCCAGCATGCGGTTCAATTGTTCGAATTCGCGGGTGCTGGTCGCTTCCAAAGCCAACTCGCCGGGTCGGGTCCAATCGAAACCTTCTACCGCTTCCAGCGTGCGGCGGAAAGGTTTCCAGAGGAAGTGGGCTATGCCCAGGTGGGCCAGCAGCATGCCCGCCAGGCTGAGGAAAAGGAGAAAGCCAATGCTTTGCGTGATATTATCAACGATATCATCACTTTCGAGAAGGCTTTGCCTCAGGACGACGCGGTAATACCTGCCGCCCTCCGCGGCGGAATAGGTCAATTGCCGGTATTGGACATTCTCCCCTTCCAGGCTGTCGAATACCGCCGTGTCCCGGAAAGCGTCGGCTTGTTCCAGGTGAGCGGCAAGGGGCATGGCTTCGAATTGGAGCCCCACCGGCGAGGCCGTGGCGATGCGCCCCAATTGCCCTTGGATCTTCTGACGGCGTCGCATCAGGTCCTCATCGACCTCGGATCGAAACTCCTTCTCGACCATCCCATGGATAATCCATCCTCCCGGTATCAGAAGGGCGAAGGCGATGAGCATATAGGCCAGGGTCGTCTTGGTGAGGAGCCTCACTCGTCATCCCGATCCTTAAACCGGTAGCCCAATCCATACACGGTCTTGATGTAATCGCCGGCGCCGGCATGTTCCAGCTTCTTGCGCAGATTCTTGATATGGGTATAGACGAAGTCGTGCGAATCCGCGTCCAAGGCGAGGTCTTCCCAAAGGTGTTCGATGATGTTCTGCTTGGAAAGCACGCGATTCAAGTTGGTCACGAAATACAAGAGAAGATCGAACTCCTTGCGCGTGAGGGCCACGACCTTTCCCAGGATGCGCGCCTCGGCGGCGGCGGGATCGATCGCGATCTCTTTGAATTCTATCCGTTTGGAACCATGGCTCCGATGACGCCGTGCCAAGACATTCACGCGGGCATTCAATTCGGCCAGATGGAAAGGTTTAGCGAGATAATCGTCCGCGCCCAGGTTGAGCCCGTGGACCTTGTCCCCCAAGCTGTCCTTGGCGGAAATGATGATGATGCCGGTTTCCGGGCGCTCCAACTTCAAGTCGCGGATGATTTCAAGCCCGTCCCCATCTGGCAGGAGGATATCCACCAGCACGCAATCATAGGCGTTATAGACGGCTTTTTCTGCGGCTTTGAGGTTGCGCGCCGTTTCGACGACATGGCCGGCTTTTTTTAAAAAGACGGCGATGGCATCGGAAAGCTGGGGCTCATCCTCGATTAGGAGGAACTTCATTCCCCTGCAATCTAGCTAGCAATTCTGGATCAAATCTGGAGACCCAAAGCGGCCACTTGGCCCGTCCTTCTCAATGTTTCCCATTTAGCTGAGCAAAAATCTTTTCCTTCTCCTCCCGGCTTGCCCTGCTGAGCATGGTCGAGAAGCCTGAGGTGATTTCCTCTTCCCCCATCTCAAATCCTGACATCACCGAATCGATGTATGCCTGAAGGTCCATGCCTGCACCATTGGCCCCGGGTATTCCAAGATCGGTATTCACATGGGGCGGGGATACCTCGATGACCTGGATTCCCTTTCGCGCCAGTTGATGGCGGAGGGACAGGGTGAAGGAATGGAGGCCCGCCTTGGTGGCGCTATAAACCGGGGCGGCGGCCAAGGGTACATGGCTCAGGCCCGAGGTAGTATTGATGATTGTAGCATTGCCCTTACCCGCGAGGTGTTCAACGAATAGCATGGAGAGATGGATGGGTGCAAATAGATTCGTGGCGATTTCTTCCTCGGCCACCTTCCAAGACTGAGATCCTTCAAGGTTCAGGTAACGCATAACCCCTGCATTGTTGAAGAGCACATTGGTACCGGGGAATTCACGGACCGTATAAGCGAAAAGCGCTTCCCTGTCAGCCTGCTTGGAAACGTCGCAGACGAAGATGCCCAGTCCGGGGTGTGCCTTTTGCGCTTCTTCCAATTTGTCTTTACGTCGCCCGCAAATGAGTACACGATTTCCGGCTTCGAGGAAGCGAACGGCTAGCGAAAGCCCAATGCCCGTGGAGCCGCCCGTGAGGAGGATGGTATTGCCTGTCATTTTCATGTTCATTGCCTTGGTTGAAGTTTTCTCGCGGCCTCGAGGCCAGAATTACAAGTTACAAAAATAATAACATGTAACTTTTGAAAGTCAAGTGATTCGTCAGACTGTTTATTCGGGAAGGCCTTGGAACTATATTGCTCGCGTGCCTAGAACTGGACTAACAGCCGAGGAAATCCGAGAAAAGGCCTTATTTTCGGCTATCGAACGGATACGTCGGCATGGTTTCGAAAAGGTGCGCTTGGTGGACATCGCCAAGGACGTGGGGGTGAGCCACGTGGCCTTGTACAGCCATTTCGCGGACAAGGCAGCGCTACTGGATTGCGTATCGGCGCAATGGCTTGAGTCGGTCGATGCTTTGATGGAACAGGTCTGCCAGAAAAAAAAGGACCCTCTGGAAAAGATCCAGGAATATTTCCTGAAGCTGCATTTGACCAAATTGGAAAGAGTCCAGCAGGAGCCTGAAATCTATAAGGCATTTGATTCTGCGGTGGATTCCGGAAAATCCTTCGTAGATAGCCATCTCAAGACCATGTATCGCCAAGTCACCGGTCTGGTCAAGGAAGCGATGACCGCCAAGAAAATCCGTAAGGAGTCACCGGAAAAAATCACGGCCATACTGGTGACCAGCACCATGGGCTTCACTCATCCCAAATTAGTGGCCCAGTTTCTAAACGAGAAGCGGGAGCCGCTTCTAAGGAGAATTTTGGAAACGGTATTGGCCGGATTGGCCTAGCGCTGTAATAAACAACAGCATTATTTGGCAGTACTCCAATAGGCAGGAAGCGGGCCTTTGCTTCAAAACCTTATTTTCCTGATATGAAATTGGGAAAAGAGTCGCAAGTCTCACGCATCAGCAGCGGCTATTCTCCGTTGGCCCAAAATCAAAAAGCGATAGGCAAAAGCCTTCGGGAAAATCCCCAAGGCGCCCAGAAAGGTCGTACATCGGGACGTTTAGGTTTGGTTAAATTAGTCGTGCCAATAGCAGAGAAGATCTGTGACGGAACTCTCAATGAGATTTTCCTTCGCTACCCTTCCCTTATTCACAAAGCGAGGCATGTTTCCTTGACCAAATCACAACTTCCCTGGTGGACCTGGATTGCGCCCTTTCTGGTTTGCCAGGTGGGTGACTTCGTCTCATTGCGCTTGCAGCTTACTCCCGGCATTGCCCTATTGCATGGGTGCATACCTCTCGCTATTGCCATGATTTACTGGTGGGGACCGAGAGTTTTGCTCGGGTTGGCCATCAGCGCTGCCATCACCACCGGTTTATGGGGATTATCGGACGATTTGTTTTGGCAAGTTCGCGCCTTATCTGATTCCCTGACGGTTTTTTCTTCTTGGGTCTTTTTTGCCTTCTTATTCCGGGAGCCGCTCAATCTGACGGATGGGCGTCAGACCTTGAAGTGGCTGGTGACTGCTCTTCTTCCCGGAGCAGTGATGGATGGGATACAAATACTTGGGCATTCCGTTTTGCTTGGCGAATTCCCGACAGCCAATTTATGGGATAGGGTTTGGGCCCAATCCACCGGAACCTTGCTTGGGGGATTAGTGATTGCCACCCCCCTTGTATACTTCGTCTCTCCTTGGTTGGAAAAGAGAGGCCTGGCCAGAACCCAATCATCGCCATTCCCTAACTGGATAGCTGCTCAAGGTCGGCGGCGTTTTCTGCCTTTGGAAATGACCTTGATTTTTGCCCTTCCCGCTCTGGTGTCGCGATACTTTCCCTTGTCGGATTATTGGATAGCCTTTGCCACGATTGGCCTTTGGGTCGCTCTGAGATTTAGCCTAAGCCTCGTGCTTACTTGGAATATTTGGACAGTCGTCTTCGCCTTGACCATGCCCCTGCTTTGGCCGGTGAAGGGTGGCAGTGGCGTGACCGAGATTTCACAGTTGATTCATATGCATTTGGGTCTGGCTTTTCTTTGCGCGGTGACTCTGATTATCGGCAGCGCTTTTCATGTCATGATGCGCGAAATCGAAGCACGGCGGCGCTCCGAAGCCTCCTTGCTTTTGACGCGCTTTACCGTCGAACATTCTTCGGAAGCCATGTTCCGCATGAATGCCAAAGGGCGTATTGTCGACGTGAATGAGTCGGCTTGCGCCTCCTTGGGATATACCCGTGAGGAAATGCTGAGTCTTTCTATTCCGGACATCGATCCCTTTTTCCCAATGGAACACTGGGAGAATTCCCTCCAATCGCTTTCGCAGTCGGGCATCAATAAAATCGAGGCCGTGCATCGGACCAAGGATGGAACCTTGAAGCCCGTTGAAATCGTGGCGAACTACCTAAAATTCGGCGATGATGAGATGATTTGTTCATTCGTGCGCGATATTTCCGATCGGAATGCGGCGCGAGAGCGCCTGAGCCAGAGTGAGGCCCGTTTCCGCTCCTTGGTGGAGAATGCTCCCGATGTCATCGTGGTCTATGACATGAATCAAGGACGCTTTGTCGACTTCAATGAAAAAGCTTGCCGCTTTTTCCGGCTGTCACGCGAAGAATTATTGCAAAAAAGCCCCATGGATTTAAGCCCGGAAAGACAACCCAATGGGAGGCTTTCGTCGGATATGGTGATGGAAAAGCTGAATCTGGCGAAAGAAGGCCAGGCCCAGCAATTCGAGTGGACGCATAAAAACTCTCAAGGCGAGGAAATGGTTTGCGACCTGCGTTTGTCTCTCTTTCCTTCAAGCGAGGGTTTGCTGATTCGAGGGAGCATACTGGATATTTCGGAGCGCAAGCGTTTGGAATCGGAATTGCATAAAACCCAAAAGCTGGAGTCTTTGGGGATTTTGGCCGGTGGCATTGCCCACGACTTCAATAATTTGATTGGGGGCATTTACGGGTATATCGATATGGCGCAATCCCGGCCCCTGGATGCCAAGGTGGCGCATTATCTAGCGAGCGCCACGCGGTCTATCGAAAGAGCGCGGGGACTGACCCAGCAATTATTGACTTTTGCCCGGGGCGGAGAGCCGATTAAAAGGCCGCAGTCCTTGGCGCCTTTTATTCAGGAAACCACGCGCTTCGCTTTGAGTGGATCGGATGTCGATTGCCAATTCCAAATTTCCGAAGATTTATGGATTTGTGAATTTGATCGCAATCAAATTGGCCAGGTCATAGACAACTTGGTCATTAATGCGATGCAGGCCATGCCCCGCGGAGGCAATATCACGGTTTCCGCCGAAAATATCCCGGTTGGTAAACCCATACATCCCTCGCTGGAGCCGGGCAATTTCGTTTGTATTTCCATACGCGATCAGGGCGAAGGCATTTCCCAAGCCATTCTACCCCGTATATTCGATCCCTTTTTCACGACCAAGGCAAAAGGACATGGCCTGGGTTTGGCGACTTGTTTTTCCATCGTGAGTCGTCATGGCGGGCATATCGACGTGGAATCCGAAGTCGGCAAGGGTACGGTTTTTCATATTTACCTGCCTTCGACGGAAAAGATTATTGCGCAAGTGGCGATTCCGGCCACCACCGATTTCGAAGGGAAGGGCTTTTTCATTTTAATGGATGACGATGCCAATATTCGCGAATCCATTGGATCCATGCTTTCAGATATTGGCTATGAAGTCCTCGTTACGGAAAACGGGCAAGAGGCCATAGAGGCCTTACAATCTCTAATGAGCCAGGGAAAAGAAGTTGCGGCCATGCTCTTCGACTTGACCGTGCCTGGGCAAATGGGAGGTCGCGAAGCTGTGGTTCGCGTGAAGGCCATTCAGCCTTCTATTCCGGTTTTCGTAGCGAGTGGGTATGCCGAAGATCCCGTGATGGCCAGGCCCAAGGATTTCGGCTTCGAAGGCAGTATTTGCAAGCCCTTTTTAAAGAGCGAATTAATTCAAATGTTGCGGCTTCAACTTTATAGTCCGGCCCAATAAATTAGAGGCCTTACCCTGGCGCACATCGGGCAAAATACCGAAGCTCAAGATGGCTCCGCCTCTTTTCATCACCAGGGGCCGTGATTGTGGAGCTATGGAAACCGAGCCTCCGCCCCGCACCTTGGAAAAGGCCCAAGTGGCAGCCAGGGGATTGTGAGCGGCGCCGATCCAACCGGCTTCATGGTTTCCGCCGGTCATTTCGGTATAGAGGAAATTCGCGCCAGCGGCGATGGCGCGTTTGAGTGAATCCAGGGTGACGGGCGCTTTAGCATTCTTGAAAATGATGTCTTCGGGCTTGGTGCTCTGGACCGCGGTGCGCCAGCCGCCGGACGAATTGATGGTGTAGTCGACGACAACACGCACGACCTTGAACCCACGGTTGTCCAGGCCCAAGGCCATACGGCGGCCCGCGGCAGCATTGTTGTCAAGACTCCCTTGATGATGCCAGATGGGCGTCTTGGATATGGTCCCTAGTTTGGTGGTATCCGGCCCTGCCGAGGCAGGTATGGCCGCGGCCCAGTAATTGGATTTAATCTCGATCATATGATAGGTTCCGGTCCCGCCGAGGGAAAAACCGGTGATGATGAAGCGGTTGGTGTCCAGGGTATATTGCTTCTTCAAATCTTCAATGGCCTCGATGACGGCTACCGATGCCGGCGCCAGGATGCCATTGGAATTCCCGCCCCCAATCGGGCCGCCCCAGGCCCCTCCAATGGGTTCGGGGACCATGATGAAATGAGGCACGCGGGTTTGAATGCTGTCCTCAATCCAAGGATGAGCTTGGTCATTGTCATTGGTGGCACCGGTATAGGTATTGCCCGCACCGCGCAGCGAAACCACCAGGGGATATTTCTGCGTTGCGACATAGCCCTTGGGGACGAAGAGGAGGTATTTCAAGGCGCCAGCGGAAGACTGAAAGGTTTTGTCCAGCATCTTGTCGCTGTCCTTGGTTCCTTGGGCAAAGGCCGGAATCAAAGCGGAAAAAAGCAAAGCCGGAATTATGGCTCGGTAGCATTGAAATAACATGGAAATCCCCCTAAGGCCTTAAGTTAGGCCCCCAGGTGGATTGTCGCTGTGGGGTTTTATCAAATCACGAAGCAGTCGGTAAACACTTTTGGCCTTTTAACCGAATTTCACCGAGGTCATGGTGAGCGATCCCGCCACCGCCGCATCATTGAAGAGAATCGGCGTTTCGTCCTTTTCCTGCAGGCCCAGAATATAAAGCATGGGAAAATAGTGATCGGGAGTGGGAATGGAGAGTTGGGCGGGCCTTCCGAGTTTTGAATAATCGATGAGGGCTTGATGATTACCGGAAAGCACATGCTTTTTGAATAGCTCATTCATCTCCAAGGCCCAGTCAAAACCGAAGCCGGGCTTGTCGATTTTATCGAAAGCGGCTAGGCGCAAATTGTGCACGACATTGCCGCTGCCAAGAATCAAGACACCCTGCTTGCGTAAAGGGGCGAGTTTGCGACCCAAGTCATAATGAAATTGCGGCGTTTGGGGATAGTCTATGCTGAGTTGCAAAACGGGTATGTCGGCATTGGGATAAAAATGTTTGAGGATGGACCAGGTGCCATGATCGAGTCCCCATTTCTCATCCAGTTCGATTTTCGGATCGGCGATGAGATCGCGAATGCGCTCAGCCCAGGCGGGGCTTCCCGGCGCGGGATATTGCACCGCGAATAGGCGATCGGGAAAGCCGCCAAAATCGTGTATGGTTTCGGGCTTGGCGGTGTGGGTGACCGAGGTGCCGCGCGTCAGCCAATGCGCGGAAATGCAAAGGATGGCCTCGGGCTTGGGTAGGGTGCGCCCGAACTCACGCCAAGTGCGCGTGAATTCATTGTCTTCCAGGGCATTCATGGGCGAGCCATGACCGACAAAAAGCGCAGGCATTGTTGGCATCATGCCAGCAACCTATCAAATTGTCGCGGCGGGTATCAAGAAGGGTTACCGAGATTCAACCAGCCAGCCAGCCGGCAAGAAGCGAGTCGAGGTGCAATTCGGGCAATGCATGCTCTATGCCCTCTAAATCACGATAGCGCAAATCATGCAACCGCAATTTCATGCGGTACGGAGCACCGAAAACATCGCTTGCGGGGGCTTCTTTATGCACCTCTACGGTGGCCTGAGTCACGGTTAGGCTATCCGTGATTTTCAATTCAGGATAAAGAACATCATTGCAAAAACGAGTACCCACTTTATTGGCCTGATTCAAGCGGTATATGCGAGCCAAGAGCGGCGAGGCCGAATCCTGGGAAGCAAGCGACAAAGTGTCGTCCTTGGGAGAGGCGCCATCTTCCGCATGTCCGATGAATAAAACGAAATATCCTGAAGTGTCCTGGCTATAGGCGAACCAATTTCCACAAGCCAGATTCTTGGCTCCGAAAACCAAATGCGCGTCGTCGCTGCCTTCACTGGCAGGCTCGCAGCCCTGAAGCGCGAAAAGACAAGCCAGAATGCCGATGCTGAGTGCGAAAGAAAAGCCGGTTCGCGAAAGTCTCACCGAGAAAACTCTCGGGAAACGCGCACGAAGTCCTTTTCGAGGCGCTGAAAAGCGCGCACGACTTCGGGGTCGAAACGCTTGCCGCTGTCTTCGAGTATCATGCGACGCGCTTGCTCATGGGGGATGGGTTCTTTATAGCAGCGGCGCGAGAGGAGGGCATCATAGACGTCGGCGAGCGCGACAATACGCGCCGAGAGCGGAATGTCCTTGCCTTGCAGGGGGCGGCCTATGCCTTTGTCGATGAAAAGGGCGCGGCTTTCGCCGAGCACATTGGGATAGCCTGTTCCATTCCAGCATTGGTGATGGTGATAGGCGATTTGCTTGCCGAGAGAATAAAAAGTGCGGAAGCCCAACTTCATTTCCAGCTCATGCAGCAAGTCGCCGCCCAAGATGGTATGCATTTTCATGATGTCGAATTCTTCGGGGGTCAGGCTGCCTTTTTTCTTGAGTATGTCGTCATTGATGCCGACCTTGCCGATATCGTGCAAAGGTGCCGATAAATAGATTTCATCCACATAGTCGCGGGTCACATAACGCGTATATTCCGGCAATTTGCCCATTTCCTCGGCCAAGAGGCGGGAATAATGGCTCATGCGCTGAATGTGATCGCCGGTATCGGGATCGCGCACTTCGCTGATTTTAGCGAATCCGAGAATCGAGACCTTTTGTATTTCCTGGCCGCGCTCCAGACCGCCCAGCAATTGCTCGCGCCAATGCTCTTCATGTTTGTGTTTGGCGGCGGCAAGCAAGCGCAAGGAAACATAGGGCACCAGGAATTCGGGAAGCAAGGCCAAAAATCCCCAGGGTTGGGTTGGCATGAAGCCCAGCAAGGAGCCTTGATGGCCGGCGCGAAAAAGTGCGATATGGATCAGATGCCAGATGCTGCCGAAAAGCAGGGCAGAGAGCAAGGCATTGTCCAAGGCGGTGCGATAGAGGGCATGCAATTTGGATTTGCTTTTTTTACGCAACTCCTTCATGCTCACCGCGACCACGGGGGGCAATTCAGAAGAATGAAAATCCACAAGGGCCATCGCCACCTCGATTCGGTTGGGTTAACATAGGGCGCGACTCACTTTAGGGCTGGCTTTTTTTATCCAAGGATTGGGCGAAATTCTACCCATCTTCCCAATTTCCCATACTTCGAGGTACAGTGAAGGCCCAGGCTTTGCCTAATTTGGCTTTATGCGGCCTCACTCTCCTTCCAATCCCAGCTCCTCGGCGAAAGCAAATTCGGCAGCGACCGAATATCAAAATTTGGGTTTTGCCCGCGTCGATACCGGTAGATTGGCCCGCAAGGGTTTCGCGGAAGTCATTTACGGCGAGGGCAAAAGCCTCGAGCAAATTTCGAGCATTGCCCAGGTGCTTGCCCAGCAAGGGGAGACCTTGCTGATTACCCGTCTGGACGCGGCGTTCTTCCCCAAATTAAGGCGACAATTGCCAGCTTTGCGTTATCATGCCTTGGCTCATTGCGCTTATATCGCCGATAACGGATTGGGGCAAAGGCTTGCCCTGAAAATCTTGGGTCGCGGCCACACCGCGCCGGATTTTCAACCCGCTCCCTTGCGGCGCAGCAAGGCGAGCCAGGATGAAAAGGGCGAACCGAGTACCGATGTCCTGGTGATATCCGGCGGAACGGTGGATTGGCCCACAGCCGAAGAGGCGGCCCTCACGGCGGCTCTCATGGGTTGCCGCGTGGAAAGAATGGCCGATGTGGGCGTGGCGGGTTTGCATCGCCTACTGGATCAAGCCCATCGCTTGCGCCAGGCTTCAGCCTTGATTGTCGCCGCCGGTATGGACGCGGCCCTGGCCAGCGTAGTCGCCGGACTCACTCCGAGGCCGGTCATCGGCCTGCCGACACCGGTAGGTTACGGCCATGGCGGCGCCGGCCAAGGCGCCTTGATGGCCATGCTTCAGAGTTGTGCGCCCGGGCTGACCGTGGTGAATATCGGCAATGGCTTCGGGGCGGGTTATGCCGCCGCGCAAATCGCTTTGTCCAGAGGCGGCTAGGGCCGGGTCTCAAGCTGAACCACCGAAAATCCCTGGGCTGCGGGGAGGGTCCAATCGCAATGACCAGCGGCAAAAACTCTGGGCTCACTGCGATAATTCATGCGCCCATTCATGTCGAGCACCGTGACCACCCAGGCCTGCCGTATCGGATTGTCGAAACTTAAAACCATTCCGCCCTTTGCATTTTGCCGCGTGAGGCGGGGCAATTTTTTCAATACGCGACTGGGGCTGTCCCCAATCGGTGTTGCGTCTTCTAGAAAATCCACGCGATAAAGTTCTTTAGGTGTGGCGATAATCACTTTATTGCCCATGACGACCATGGAGAGAACACGAATGCTGCTATTGGATAGGGTCTTTTCATGATTCGAGACATAGGTTATCCCTGACACATTCCAAGCATAATAGGGTGGATTTTCTACCAGGTTTAAGAAATCGGGCAGCGAATCCCCGGCCACCGCCATTCTCCAGGTGTCGCCGCGATTGGAAGACACCCAAACCTTGGTTTCTCCACAAGTTTCTCTGGCCGCTATCCTCTTGCCTAGGCTATGAATTGTTTTGTTATCACACAAGCCATTGAATGCGGCCCGCCATTGGCCCTTTACGCTGTCGAGAATCATCAATTGGGTTCCCGAGGCCGTGAATAGCTTTTCATTCCACCCACCCACCCATCCACCTTTTATTGTATCCAGCGACACCCAGTTGGAATCTGGATGCCTTAAGGCGGAACACTTTATCTTACTTCCCATTTTATTATCGCAGATCACCAGCAGCGAATCCGAGGTGAGATAATAGGAGCCGGGCCATTGATTTGGAGCCGTCAATTTCTTCCATTGGGCCCTCTCTTCCGAGCGATACCAGGTTTCGAGGCTATTGGATATCAACATCCCTTTCCATCCTTGCTTCAATTGCTCGAATCCATGTGTTGGTGAAATAGGCTTAGGAATTTCAATCCAAGTTTTTCCAGTATCCAGGCTCTGAAAGAGGCCCACACTTGTGAGACAGTAGAGTACCCCTTTGCAAACAGCCAATTGCCTTTTGTCACCCTCGGGCAGAGGATTCTTGAGTCCTAGCTGCGGCATTGCCAGGGATGGGAGCGAGTCGCCGATTTTTTGAGTGTATGTGTATCCCGCGCTTAACCAATAAATGCGATCCGCCGCCACCGAAGGCTGCCTTGGACTGGTGGTTTTGATATTTAAAAAATGCTTTTGAGCGGGAAGGTAATAGGCGAGAAAAAAGTCGTCGTCGTAGGCCAAGATGGTATTCTTTTCAAATCGAACCCAGTAGTGGGACGAACCACTCCAATCCAGAGGCAAGACAATGTTATTCGTCAAATTCAATGTCGTCTTGATAACTCCCAGATTCGAAGCAAATGCGAGTGAGTCGCCTTTCATGTCCATGTCATAGAATGCAACGGACTCATCCCCGCCCAAAACCAATAGTTTCGATTGCCAGCTTTTGCCGGAGTCTTCGGTAGCGTATAGGCCTATCGAGGTCAACAAAAACCAATGCTTGCCGACCATTCTTTGCTTTGACGCTGTCCAAAAAAGCGGGATATTGAGAGAGGTCCAAGTCGAACCTTCATCCAGAGATGCTTTTTTGCTCCCTCCCTGATACCCAATCAATAGGCCATCCTGACCCAAAGGAAGGCGGTCAATCGCATCGGAATTTTCCGGTTTCCAGGAAGTGCCCAAATCGTTTGAGCTAAAGCGGTTTCCGTCATGCCGGGTATACCAAAGTTTTGTTTTACTTGCGCTGGAGATAAATCGATCCTCGCTTGCATTTTGGGAGGGTAGGGCCTTACGAGTCCACGATTTTCCCGAGTTCGAGGTTATAAATAACCCGTTCGAAGCAAACAAAATCCAACTGGTATCGACACGATAAATCGGCCCAGATAAGACATGGACCGTAGCGGAACTGGGAGTCCTATCGACCCAGGTTTGCCCTTGGTTTTCGGAAAAGAAGAAGCGGATTTTCCCTTGAGTTTCGCTGACCACCACCCAATCTTCTTCACTGTGGTAGACATACTTGACCAGGCCCCCTGACACGGTGTCCGCTGGATGAACCTCAACCGATTTCCACGTTTGACCTGCGTCACTTGAAATGGCAATGGAATCCCAATCGGACTGGCAAAGCCATTTGCCTTGGGACTCGACCGCTGAAATGCAATAGGAGTCCTCGGGACGAACCTGTTCCCAGGTGTCTCCTTCATCCTTTGAAAGCATTATTCGGCGGGTCCCAGGCACCGGAATCCCAGCGGAGTCGCCATATCTAAACTCGGGTATGGCCAGTATTCCTCGGGCCACGCGATATAATTCTGGGGCTATGCCTTCCCTCCAGCCATGGGCGACAAGGGTCCATTCGGGTTTCAATGGGTCCAAGGATTGTCGTAAAACCGCACCGGTCACGGAGACGAGTCTACCCTTGGATGTATTCAGTATCCCTACATCACGAGAACCGAATTGCATGCGACCTGGGTAACCCGCATGCAAATAGGTTGAGACGAATTTCTGCACTGGCGGAACTTGGTGGCAAACGCCATCGCATAGCATCCAAGTTTTTCCCGTGTCATTCGACTTCCAGGTCTTATCGCCGGTCGTGGCAAGAAGGAGTCCAAAATCCCAGCGAATATCCTTTGGGGGCGCTCCGAAGGGCAAAATCATTCGTTTGGCGACTTGTTGGCTGGAATCCACAACCATCAAACTGTCTTCTAGACCAACCCACAAAGAGTCGCGCACCCCCACCAAATAGGTCGGCTTATCGGCCACCCTTCCAGGGATGATTTCCCAGGTGCCATTCGCCAAAGCTGTCTGCATGCAAATGCCAAGAATGGCAAGCATTCGATAGGTGTATGTCATGAGGGCGCTCCCAGGCACGAAATACTGCCTGTACCTCGGAATCTACGCCTTCCCATTCTTTACAAGCTCTTATTCCCAAAACAAAACGTTTGCTCCAGGCGAACGGCTTGATCCGTGGTCCTGCGGCATCCTACAATCAAAGCCAAGCGTACCTCCTTGGGAGGCACGGGTTTTCCTTTCGCCAGGACTTCAAGGGCCGCTTCATGTCACCGTTCGGGCAATGCGTCAGGGCAATGAGGGCTACAAATAGGTTTCGCAGCCAAGCAGCCTTCCCTGCCTTGCTTTTGGCCATGTCTGCCATGGCCTCCGAAGATCATGCGCCCGCAAAGGCACCGTCCCATGCTCCAGCGCATGAGCAGGAGCACAAGCCTAGCGCAACAAAAACAAAAAGCAAAACGACACCCAAACACGAAGTCAAAGCGAGTCATGCCAAGACGGAATCCGAGCCTGCCCATGGCAAGGCGAAAGCCTCTGCGAAGGATGCACACGAGGATCCGCCTAAGGCCAAGGCGGAAGAGTCTCGGCCAGGCACCGATATTTGCGGCACATATAAATTGCCGCAAGAGTGGACTTTATTCGGCAGCCCCTATCGCATCACCGGGGATGTTTTCATCCCTTTCAATTCGCAATTGCGCATTGAGGCCGGCGTTGAAATCCGTCTGTCTGGGAAATCCAAACCTTGCCCTGATGCCTCATCGAGTACAAGCCACGGGGCAAAGCCGAAAGCCTCGGGGCCTGACGTGGCCGAGCAGGGCGCAGCTGGAAAGCATTCCGCCAAAGGTGAAACGGATCATGATGCGAGTCACGATTCGGAACACGATGGCGAAGACGGCCATGGCGATAAAGTGGCCGCCAAAAAAACCGAACGCGATCCATTGATGCCTCCGCCACCCAAGGATTTCAGCGATTCGGTGTATACCACCCTCACGGTGGAAGGTGCTTTTTATTGCATTGGCACGCCGAAGCACCCGGTGCGTTTTTTACCCGCCGACACGACCCAGGGGGCACCCCCCTGGGATGCGATTCGCGTCCTGGGCCAGCGCGAAGGGCGGGCCGAGGTGGCCTTCACCGAATTTCACGGCGGCAATATCGGGCTCTATACTGAGCGTTCTGACTTTTACATTCATCACTGTTTATTCGAGGATAATAATACCGGACTCTGGACTGACCGTCGCGGCGATGTGACGGTATTGAATTCCGTCTTCGCCCGCAATCGCAGCACCGGGCTGTATATCGAAAACGCGGCGCCGCATGTCGTCAATTCGGTATTCTGGGAGAATCGCGGCTATGGCATTTGGGCCGACGGCCATAAGGTCGCCAGCCTGGAATACAATGCCTTTCAGGGGAATGCCGAAGAGGACTGTTATCGCTGCGCCCACGATGTTTTGCCTCTTGGCGAAGGTGGGATTCCTGACTCCACCGACAAATTCGGAAATTTGCGTGCCGATCCGTATTTCGTGAATTCCGCCGCCTTTGTCGCCCAGCGCGCCGCCGATCCCCGCTATGACACGCCCGACCATTTGATCAAGGACACGGCCATGGCCGCGGCCGAAAAACGCACCCGTTGGAAGTGGTGGAAAAAGGAAGAGGGAGCGAAAGAGTTCAAACCTCGCGGCCAAGGGCCTTATCGGCTATCCGAGTATAGCTCCTTGAAAAATGCCGGCCATCCGGCGCGTGGGCTACGTAACACCGACGGTACGCGCGGCGACATCGGCCTATGGGGCGGTCCGCAAGAACGCATCACCAAGGACCCCTTCGCGCCGTTTTAGCTCCGGGCTCCGGAGCCCTAGGGTATTTGTGCTGGCTCCCGTAGCCGCACCTTCCAAAACCCCAAATCCGCTTCAAAGGCCGCCAGTTCGCCCAAGGACGGATTTCTTTCTTTCTCGACTTTGTTCCCTCCCAGGACATAACCTAGGGCAGGTAGGTCCCTTTTTCCGGAGGTCCGCATATGGAAACCGGTCTTTCTTCTTCCATCGGTGGTATGCAGCGCGCCATGCAAACCCATGCTGACCGCGCCAAGCGCATAGCCAAGGCTAGCGTCGACGAAACGGGCGAAAGCGATATGACCCAGGATTTGGCGGAAATGCATACCGATCCCGCCATGCTCAAAGCCAATGCCGCCTCGGTGAAAACCCAGGATGAAATGCTTGGCACCTTGCTCGACATGTTGGGCTGACGCCCTTTCCTCCCGTAAATGACATGGCCTCGAATTTTTTCGAGGTGTTATCCTAACTTCATGGCCATGTCTGCCTCACCTCCGGTTTTGCGCTTTTCCGAACTCTCCCCTGTCATCGCCTCTTTTCTCACGCGCTATGGCTTCGAAGCGTCTTGCGCCATCAGCTTGGCGGGCGTGGCGGGATCGCGCCGCCTCTATTGGCGATTGCGCCAAGGTTTGCGCAGCGTCATCGTTTTGCAGTCACCCAGCGATGATGCCGACTTCGGTCGCTTTCTGCGCATTACCCAATTCTATCGCCTAGTGCGCTTTCCGGTGCCCATGGTGTATTGCATCGACGATGCCGCGCAGCAAGTGGTACTCGAAGACTTGGGCGATCGCCGTCTCTATGACTTGGCAGTGACGGCCCGCATCAATCATGTCGGTGCGGGCGAGCCTGAAATTCTGGTCGACGCTTATCGCCGCGCCGTCGATTTGCTGATTGAATTGCAAACGCGCTGCCAAGCCTTGCATCAAGAATGCCCCGACATACGCTCGCGCCATTTCGATCGCGAGCAATTGCTTTGGGAGACATCTTATTTCCGGGTGCAATACCTGGAAGGCCACCGCCACCTTTCCACCGGGTCCACGGCACGCTTGCAACCGCTATTCGAAAGCCTGGCCACCCAGGTTGACGCCCAGCCCAAGGCAGTCATGCATCGCGATTATCAATCGCAGAATCTCATGGTCGCTCCCGAGGGGGCCTTGCATGTCATCGACTATCAGGGCAGCCGCCTAGGGTCGATTTTCTATGACCTTGCTTCGCTCTTGCTCGATCCCTATATCGGCCTGGACGATGCATGCATCGAAGAATTGCTGCGCTATTACCACGCCAAATCCCTGCACAATGAATCTTTCGCAAGCATGCGCTCGGCTTTTCTCTTGGCAGGCATGCAGCGCGTCATGCAAGCCTTGGGAGCCTATTGCTTTCTGAGCCGGGTCAAAGGCCTCACCGCCTTCGCCCACCATATCGATCCAGGGGAGCGGCGCTTGCATTGGTTAATCGCGCAGGCGGGCGCGGGCACTTGGGGAGTGTTGTTGCCCGAATGAAGCGCTTACCCTGGGGAGCCGTGGCCACCCTGACCGGCGAAGGCTTGGCGCGGGTCGGCATGTCTTTGTTTCAATTCCTGGTGGCCAATGCCCTGGGGCCGAATCGATACGGGGCCTTGGGCCTCGTGCTTTCCTATGCCTCCGTGGTATTGCCGCTAGCTGATCTTGGCCTCAATGCCCTGGTCTTGCGCCATTTGGCCAATAACCCGGATCCCCATGTGATTCGCGGACCCATGGCACTGAAGCTGGCGGCCACGGCGGCTTATTTGATCCTCTTGTTAGTGACGGCGGCAACGCGCGGACCGTGGGATACGCAGGGTGTTACCTTGATTTTGGCGGGCGCCTTTTTCGCTTTCACGTCGCTTTCCGATTTTTTACGGCAAGCCTTGCGCGCCAAGGAATCCTCCGTGCATGAGTTTCGCGCGCGG
>JAYUVP010000342.1:0-9501 GCA_043753995.1 Fibrobacterota bacterium | reverse complement strand
CGAAGGCTCTGGCTCTTTGCCATGGAGGAGGCAATCTGAGAAATAGACCATTTCCGCGGCGACTTGATCCTTTCTTGGGAATTCCTTCGACTTCGTCTTTCCATTCACGGTGATATCCAACTGAATGGGAAGCGCATAATCAAAGGCCGGATCCAAGCGCAATTCGCCTTTCGTGCCGACGACGCTGCACAAGGCAAAATCAGCCGCTCCAAAGCTGGAAGTAATGCTAGCGGTACGCTCACCAGGAAACCTAAGGATGGCCGATGTCATTTCGTCCACTTCCTGGAAACGGGGATCGTCCGGTTTGCCGGAGCTCAACGCGACCACTTCATAGGGCTCGGCCTGGAAAAAGTAACGGGCCGCATTAATGCAATAGACACCGAGGTCGTACATGCTGCCGCCGCCATTGGGGGACTTCACACGGAAATTGCCATCCTTGACCTGCATGGAGAAAGCGGCGTGAATGAAGCGGGGCTCCCCGATTTTACCGGCCTTAACGGCCTCTATGGCATTGAGGTTGGCCGCCTCGAAATGAAGACGATAGCCAATCATCAACTTAACGTGGTGCTTGTTAGCAGCAAGAATCATCTCTTCGCATTCCCGCTCGGTGACGGCCATGGGCTTTTCGCATAGCACGTGCACCCCAGCCTTGGCGGCTCGCACGGCGTATTCGCTATGCAAATCATTGGGCAGGGCGATGAAGACGGCGTCCACTTCGCCACTGGATAGGCACTTCTCAAATTCATCGTATCCGTAGGTGCCCGCCGCGCCGTATTGCCGAGCCAGCTTCTTAAGCTTGGCCGGATCGTCCGATACCAGCGCGGTCAATTGGCTGTTCTTGCCCGCATGGGCGAAGGCGGGAAGAATCGCAGTCTGGGAGAAGTATCCAAGTCCGACCACGGCATAGCGCACCTTGGCCGGTCCTTTTGTGACCGGTTTTTTCTGGATTGGCATGGAATACTCCTGAGTTATCTCTTGCAAAATTTTTTGCATGCTACTCATAGAGCATAGGCAAAACGAAGGCCCATTCCTATTAGGGTATTGCCCCATCTCTCCCGACTCTTAGGCCATCGACAATCAATTTCCGAGTTTAATATCTGTATCTTTTTAATAGAACAAACCCAGGCTAAATGTCGCAGGCAGGCGGCTTTCGGCTCCGACGCCAATGCCAAAGCGTCAGGGCGGAAAGTAGGGCTAAAGCGATCAAAAAACCCACGACCTCACCGCGGAGCATTGCCCCGCCGGCCACTAGGCCAATTAAGCCAGTCACTACCAAAGGGGCGCAGCATAGGCCACAAAGGCCCAGGGCCAGCCAGGAAAGGCCAAGCCAAGGCGTTTTTTTACGAGATTTTTCCTGGGATTTAAAGTCCATTTGGTATTCCTTGGGTAAGGGCCATTGCCCCGGTTTACCCCTAAGGATGCACCGTGGACTATACTCCACGGTCAAGCTCTTCCGGAGAAAAGGCAGAAAAAAACAACCATGCTCATCGGGGAATTGTCGCACAAGTCTAATTGCACGCGGGACACCATTCGTTTCTATGAAAAGAATGGCCTATTGCGACTGCCCAAGGGTCATCGTGGCGCGAACAATTACAAAAACTATCCTGAATCCTTCGTAGACGATTTGAAACTGATCCGCACCATGACCGCGCTCGGATTCACTTTGCGGGAAACTCGCGATTTACTCGACTCTATCAGCGACGCTGTACCGAAAAAGTGTTCGCTCTATCAATCGCTTGGTTTTAAAATCGAAGCGATTGAAGCGCAATTGAATAAGCTCACCGCCCTGCGTGAAAATCTTCTACGCACCCAAGCTTTATGTGGCCCCGATTGCTTAGTGCAAGACGGCAAACCCGGTTGTGCATAAGGTGAGTGCGCCTTTGGATTCGCCCGTGAAAAAGCCCTCGCGGCAAGGGCGCTATCGCAAAATCCTGATGCAACCCGATCAGCTTTCCCTGATAGCTAAAAATCTCGAAGGCCTATTTCTGGATCTCGATGGCCTTCGCAAGCAGGGCAAGGTAAGCGACGCGGAATTTCTCAGCTATGGGCTACTCGCCTTGCTGGCCTGTCGCCAAAATCAAGCTCTTCAAAATGATTCCACCCATTCGCGAAAGACCAAAGAAAAGCAAAAAGCGAAACGAATCGATTCTACACCAGAGACTTCAGCAAGCCCCGCAAATGCGGATTTCAGAATGCGACATTTCTGGGAAGGTTTGCAAAAGCATGCTTTGCCCATCGCGGCTTACGCGAAAATCCTGAATCAAGATCTTTCCCTTCTTGACTTTCTCGCCAGCATACGCTTTCGGGGCATACCCGATTCCGCGCGGCAGGCCTTACTCGCCTGGTTGGACGGTCACTATCCCCTCACCCTCACCTTTCATATTCCCAGCGGCGAAGAGGTTTTCACCCTGCAAAAACAAGGCGGCCGCTGTGTCACCTTTTTCCTACAGGCCCAAGAATTGACCGCCTGGCATCATGAACGCGACGCCCTAAGCTTTAGCATTCACGATTTGATTCATGCTCATGAGTTTTACGCGAATGCGCAAAGGGCAAGGCAGCAAATCGGTTTTTACCATTGGCTCGATCAAATCCGTGGCCATGCGGGTTTGCAAAAACTCATGGGCGAGTCGGCGCCTTTTGCGGCCATGTGGGAATATGTGGTATCCGACATGAATTCCTATTGCGGACATTTGCTTAAAACCCTGCATGCGGCATTCACCTTGCATGCCAAACCCGGTGAGGGCGAAGGCCTTTGGCGGCATGTGGTGCAAGACTCGGATTTGAGTGCCGAGGAGCAGGCTCTGTTCCTGAAGGTCAATACCGCAGACTGGGGTGAGCAGGAGTTTTTGCAATTAGAGGCGGTACTGGAAAAAGAGTGTCGTTGATCGAGGATGAAATTTTGTAGGCCCGACTCCAAGTTTTTTCGCCTTCTTTTTGAAACTCAAAAGAACTATCTGTAATATTTTTCAGTGTCAAAGCGGCTGTTTCTAAACGGCTGAAAAGAATATTCATGTCCGTTTTGCTTTTAGTTTCGGTCTCCCCCCGGATCGGAGTGAAGAAAAGTTGGCTATTCGAGGCGTAATAATTTGCATCGAATTTTCCGACTTCCCATAAAATGCTGTCCTGCAAGGTGCGATGAACATAAGCTAGGTGAGTCTCATGAGCGAAATTTCCGCTTCTGAATTCGATATAGACTTGCACACTAAGACTGTCTTGTGCATAGCTCTCCATCGCATAACTTCCTGGCGGCAAATGACTCGCCATTCCCCCATTCGTGATCCCCGCTTTATCCGATAAGCAGCTCAGAATACCCAACCCTAGAGGTACGATTGCAAACCCTGCGATTCGAAAATTCAAATATCTCTCCCGTGGCTGAAACATAATGCGCATGTCGCGCATCTAAGCGGCATCATGCAAAAATAACTCAAACACAAGTGAATCCCCATTTCATTGCCTTCTATTCAGGGCCTTGCTACCTATGGACTTGGGTTTGGCAAGGGAATTTTTAATCGAATTACAATATCGAGAATCACGTGAGCGATGACATCCAGAAAAAAACACTGACTGAAATGAAAAACGGCGTCCCACTGCAAGCCGGAGTACCCGCTCAGTTCCAGGTTTTTTCAGAAAACGTGATACGAACTCGCCTGAACGGTTTCCTTTTCGACACCAATAAAACTTTTTTACTGCCGGGGGCAATCACCAGCATACGGGCAGTCCGAGAAGTTTTCGATAAAAACCCCGAGGGTGAAATTCTCATTGTGGGCCATGCGGATACGGTGGGACAAAATGCCGATAACCTGAAGCTTAGCGTTGAGAGAGCCAAGTCCATTGAAGCCTACTTCAAAAACGACGTTCAGGTTTGGCTCAAAAATTACACGGCTCCCGTCGCCAGCGCGAATTGGGGAATACGCGAAGATCAAATGATGCTTCTCAGGGTGAGTGAAAATGGCATCTCCTTTTTCCGAGGGGATATCGACGGGAACAATAATTTCGAAATGCAACAGGCGGTGAAAAAATTCCAGCAATCACGAAACCTGAATCCCAGTGGCATCATGAACCAGGAAACCCGTGAAGCGCTCATCAAGGCCTATATGGATGAAGATGGCACCTCCATCCCTAAGGAAAGGGTGACGAGAATCCATGGCTGTGGCGAAGAACATCCCGTGGAAAAAACCGGGGATGAAACCGAAGAGGAGAAAAATCGTCGGGTTGAGATTTTTTTATTTGAAAAAGAAATTGCGCCTCTGCCCAAAGCCTGTAAGTCGCCTGGTGGATGCGATGAATACGCCCAATGGACCGAGCAGGTGATCGAAACCATCGTTTTGGATGATGGCGATCCCGACGAGCTAGAAGATTTTCGCGTGAAACCTAGAGACTTGAGTCGCTCAAATCGTGAGGAAGTCCTCGTCACGCAAAAAGAAGAGAAAAAAGTCGCCACCCTGACCTTTCTGCATTTGCCCTTGGCCGCCGAACAACCTCTTCGGACGCAAGCATGAGCATTCAAGATTTCGAAAAGGCCCTGAAGGGTACCACGGCAACGTTTAAGAAAGATCTGATGTCAGGATCTTTCGACATCAAGCATTGGGCTATCAGCCGATCCGCCATCACCACCATGGAAAGCGAAATACAATCCTCGCCCGGTTCGGTTCTCGTATTTGAAAACCTGAAAGAACCGAAGCATGGTTTTATCGGGCCCTCTCATTGGAAATTTCGAAAGCTGCAAGATGCCAATACCTTGCTATTTCCCCATTTGGCTGATGACGCGACCAATGCCCTCTATGTGAGCAAACACTTCCAGCATATCCAATTCACCACATCCCAATTGCTTAGTATAAGCAGCAATACCAGCGTTCAAATCGATAGGCAAAACGGAACTTCATTCTTGATCCGGGACAATCCGAATGCAGTAGCCATACTCCGGTTTATCGTTTCGGAGTTTCCGAATTGGTTCGGCGAACATGCCATGGACACGACCCTCCTCAACCTGTCTTCGAAAGCGGCCTTCGCTCAATTCCTGGAGGAGCGCCCAGATTTAGTCGCCCTATTCCGATTGAGCCAAAGCTTGCCGCCGGATGTGGAAATCGACAGCATACCCGTGGATAGGCCAGCCATGGTGCAAGCCTTGAGCATTGCTATCGCTTTTATTCCCATCGTGGGAAATATGGTTGCACTCTATGAAGCCTATGCGGGTAGAGATATTTTTGGCTTTCGGTTAACTGATTTAGAGCGTGGTATCTTGGCTGCTTCTGTTCTATTGCCGATTGCCGGGCGATTGGCCAAGTTTGGCCGCGCCGTCTATACCGAAGCTAGGTTGGTCAAGCTCTACGGAAGAGATGCAGCCACATGGTCGCGCGCCGTGAACAATGGGGCCAGCGCCACCGCGCTGAGTACCGCGAGAAAAGCCATTCGCGATGGCGAAGCTTCGGTGAGAAGCCAGGCAAAGCTCGCGCAAAGCTTGGCGAACGATGCCAATGCAGGTGTCGCGGCCATTATACGCGACACTCCTGCTGTGGTGAAAGCGGCTGACGCTCCGGTAGCCTCGCTTTTTAATCAATTATTGGCCAAACATTCCTTCTTAAAAGATATCGATGAACTGGCCTTTCAAAGAATTGTTGAGAAGGGGGCCAATTCCAGCCATAGCAAGGGGCAATTGCTCGAAGAATTATTGGAGTCGGTCGTAGTGCCCAATCTTTCGAAAGCGAGATTTGCCGAAGCCTTCGGAATCAATACCGGAGGCAAGAAAATCGAATTTATTGCCGGCCACCTCATTCGAGATTCCAATGGCCGCCAAATCACGGATGGTATCCTGGCCTTCAGAAACAATGGTGTCTTAGAAATCGTGGGCATTTTCGAAGCGAAGGCAGGAAAGCATGCGGCGCGTGAATTGAGCCTGGCGAAAGGCTCCTTATCCTCTTTAACCCAAGACCAAAGAGCCGAGCTGAGAGCTTATGCCAAGGATGTGCTTCGCGAAGAGCGGGAGATTGCGCGTCAAACCAATCGGCGGGCCGCTTTTACCAAAACCATTGCAGACGTGGAAGCGGAAATCAAGCTGAGCGAATTGGGCGGGCAGGTTCGTCGCGACATTGAAAGGCTAGACCAAAATGGCTCTTTGATGATCGGAGGTGAAAGTGTTCGGATTCGATTTTCACCGACTAAGACCAAGTTTTTTGGCGTCTTGCCGAAAGACGTGAAGACATCCTTAATTGAAAATGAGCTTAAACAGGAAAGCGTCAATTTCGAAATAATGGGGATAGACATTACCCAGAAGCAATTGAATGACTTCGGTGTCGACGTCCAAAAAATGGCGACGGATCTCGCGAAACAATAAGGGCTCCGGGGAGCCTCTGAGCCTACACGTCCTTAGTTGGAAACAAATTCCAAATAAACGGTTTCACCTAATCGAATTGCAAGTACGCCGATATAGTGGATTTTCGCCAAGGGCTGGGGATTGTAAATCTCTCCGTCCCATGCATAACCTGCTTCAGTGGCCTTTGTTTTCGCCAAATCGGAAGCATCAAAAAAGACTTTGGCTAAATCAGCACTAATCGTGAAATCTCGGCGCTTCATGGCTTCGCCGAATTCGGCTTGAAGTGGCGCCCAACCTTCATCGCTTATCCGAAAACTGACATGCAATTTCGTGTCGGTAGGGCCGATTCGGCTTGACCCAATGCCTCTCGCCAACTCCTGCCATCGGATATTTTGAGCCGCCACCGGTACGCGAATTTTTCCACTCAATGCCAAACTATCCGTGCGAACCGGGGCATTGTCCATAGCGGAGTCTTTCGTTTGTTTGTTGGCTTCCTTGCTGCAACCGCAAACCAGCAAGCAAGCGACAAGGATGGGACCGAAAATGCGCATTAAGTTCATCTCTGTTTCGTCACGGTTTTATTGCCTGGCGGTGTTCGCGGATCGGCGACCGGACCGAGGGCCGTCGTGAATTCCACTTTTCTCTTGAGGCTTCCCTTGCTATCAAATTCCTTTCCAAGCCCGGTAATTTCGAATCGACCGTTTTCGGCGTCTGGCGTTTGCGTAGCAATATCTTTCGCGTCCGGATTGAAATTATACCTATCCTCGGCATTCAGCTTGATCGTAAGGGTGAATTGCCTCACGGTGCTCGATTTTTGGACTGTGACTTTCACTTCAAGCCAAATGACATGGGCTCCAATGGCCTTTTGCCAGTTTTCAGTCCCCGGATAAGGGTATCTCCCGTTGGCGCCGCCCACTCCGATGGCATTGGTCTGCATCAAGAAGGAATCTAAGCCGGTTAAGTCATTCAATTCTATGGCCGCCGCGACGGCATCCTCGATCGCCGATTCGACGACGAATTTTCCCGCCCCGTCATTGCTCACGAATTTTTCATAATTAAATGAAAAGTCGGTTCCTGAAGCGGTCAAAAAATGGCGGTAAGTTTTAGTCCCATCGATCAAATCCGGCCTTACCAATTCCGCCGCTGCGAGCTTGGCGCTCCATTTTTGAAAGGCCAGAAAATCACCAATGGTGGGAGACGTCTTCTTCGAGGTATCGAGGTTGCCATTCCCATCGTCGAGAAAACCATGGTCCATGCGAATGTCGGGTCTTTTGAAAGCATCGACTTTGGTAAATCCAATAAAATCCCCGAAATCACGGGTTTTCGCCGTTGCGTCTTGGCCCCGCTTCTCATTCTGCTTTCGCGCATCCTCGATAATGGATCGCACCAGGGAATCATCATTCGCGGCCAGCAAAATGGGCTCGCCTTCAGAATCTTTTAGCGGCTCAAAATCTCCGATAGCAGGTTCGAGCAATTGTTTTTTCTGCGCCGGCAAATCGAATTCGAGGCTTTCACCGCCTCCCACGACATCCACCGTCTCACTGACTTGCTCAAGCCACTTTGGGTATTCTTTCGCGCCCTTCTTTGAAATTTTTCCGGCTGGCGACGGATCTATGCCTTCATCGAAGAAGAAAATCTCCACGCGCCGATTCTCGGGGTTGCGCACACCATCCGCGGTATCATCGACCGGAAAGTTTTCGCCGCAGCCATGGGTGGTGAGGGTTAGCCCTTTTGGAAGCGAGGTCTGATCTAGGCTCATATAGTCGGTGATAAGAGCCTTGCGCGTATTCGGTCCGGCAATGCCGTCGACTTTCAATCCCTTGCTTTGCTGGTAAGCCTTGACCGCGGCTAGGTGTTCGGCGGTATTGGCTCCACTGGGTTTGCCTTGGAAAAAGAAAGGTCCGCTTTCGGGTAAGCGATTCAGCATATGCTGCACTTCCAGCATGCCCCAACGCTTTTCGGCGGGCTTGCCCTCACCGAAGAAAGCCTCCCAATCGCCGGCCTTATCGCTTAAATAGGCAGCCACCGCATCGGCGCGTTCCAGCGAAAGTGTTTCATTGTAGGCTTCTTTGCCCGAGGTGTCGGTATGCCCTACAACTAACAAATGGCTCTTAGGGTGATCATCATAATGCTTTTTGATGATCTTGATACCGGGCAAGGTACTAGGCAGAAGAAAGCATTTATTGGTATCGAAGAACATGCCTACCAGACGCACGCGCTGGGTTGTCGATACGGTAAACTTGTGATCCTGACCTGCCTCGAAGTCGAGGCCCGTAAGCAATTCACTGAGCTTAAACTTGGCCATGCGGAACCGTCCCGATTAAGTGAGGCCTAGGGTTTGCTTGATTATGGCGAAGTCTTTCGGATTTTCTTGCTCGGTGATTTTCGCCGCTGCGAAATCATTCAAAAGCCAGGCAGCAGAATTTCCTTCCCCTTTATGCAATACGGCATCCAAGGCAATGCGCGGCCACAAACCGAATCGCTCCTTGCCTTGATTCGCATCCGAAGCATACCAATCGCGTATGCTCTTGGTCTCCTTATAGGGCTTGCTTTTGATCTTGGCGATCAAAGTTTCCGTGGGTAAATCATAATTCTGATCCACCCAGGTATCGAGAGGCTCAAGATTCATGTGCTTGAGTAAGGTATGGTATTGATCGGGAGTTCCAGACAAGGTAATGCCGTTGTCTTTGCACATTTGCATGACCTCGACGGCCTTGAAAAAATCGTTTCTAGCCATTTCGGCCTGCATGGCGATGACGGGCCTCTTGCCCTGGAATAGGCGCTTGGGATTATTGGGCGACTGGTAATAGTCGAGTGTCTTTTTGAGCCCGTTCTTATTCGATAAATCGCGAACCGCCGTCAAGAGATAGGTCATAGGCAGGCCATGATGTTCTTCGACCCAGATATTGTATTTCTCATTGGCGTCGATGATTTGGTGGGTACCGCTCAGGATGTAGTAGAAATGCTTATTCGATCCGGTGCCTTTGCCTAAAACCTGAAAAACCACATCTCCATCCTGCACCTTGCTTTCATACTCTTCCTTGGTTTCCCATTTGGTGAGAAACTTATGCATTTCATTGTCGCCCATATTGTTGATCATGGTTCCCGCCGGAGCCACTCCACCGGAAGTGGTGATGGGGACAAACAAATAGGAGCCACGACCATCTCGGGTCTTGGTAAAAGTGTAAAAG
>JAYUVP010000341.1:0-12183 GCA_043753995.1 Fibrobacterota bacterium | reverse complement strand
CATCGGAACGGTGGACAATTTATTGCGCCCCAGTTTGGTGGGCAAGGATGCGAAATTGCATGACCTCATGGTGCTCATGAGCACCTTGGGTGGCTTGGGGCTTTTCGGTTTGCCCGGCTTTATTATCGGTCCCATCCTAGCTTCGCTTTTCATCACCTTATGGACCTTATATGAACAGGTTTTCAGCGCAGAATTGAAGCAAAACGCCCAACTCAAGGAAAATTCTGCCGTTTGAAGCAGCGCGACGTCGCCCTCATCCCCCTTTCACCGAATTGGAAACCGGAAGAGGTCGCCCGGCTTATCGAGCGTGAGGCAGAAACCTGGTGGCAAAAAGGCTGGGTTTTTCTGCATGCTGAAACCGATGGTCTCTTGGAGTCCGTGATGTTGCATTTTGAGCGGGAAATGGAAAGTGGGAATGGTGAATGAAAATCCGTTCAATTTGTACCATTGGCCACCATCTTCTCCCTACTTTTCGAATGGTCGCAGGATGAAGTCCACCGACTTGAAACCGAATCCACAAATCCTGGGTGCCCTTTTCGATTGGGACGGCGTGGTCATCGACTCCTCCTCCCAACACGAAGAAAGTTGGGAGCGTTTGGCTGCTGAGGAAAATCGCAACTTGCCTCCGGGTCATTTCAAGCGCGGTTTCGGCATGAAAAACGAAACCATTTTGCCAAACCTTTTGGGATGGTCGCAAGACCCCGTGGAAATACGCCGCCTCTCCTTGCGCAAAGAAGAATTGTATCGTGAAATCATTGTTGAGCGGGGGATTCAAGCCCTTCCTGGCGTATCGGAATTGCTGGCCTTGTTGAGTGACCTGGGAATACCCGCCGCCATTGGTTCTTCGACTCATCGCCTGAATATCACCACGACCTTGCGCGTTTTGGGGTTAGAGCACCGCTTCGCCGCCATTTGCAGCGCCGAAGACGTCACCTTGGGAAAACCGGATCCGCAAATATTTTTACTCGCTGCCAAAGCCATCCATCGCGCGCCGGAGCATTGCGTGGTATTCGAAGATGCCCAGGTCGGGATAGATGCGGGCCTCACTGGCGGCATGAAGGTGATTGGCGTAGCGACAACTCATTCCAAATCGGATTTGCGAGGTCCCCATTGGACGGTGGACCGGCTCACCGAAGTCACCTGGGGAAAAATCGCCGCGCTGTGGGCGATATGAGTCACGGGTACCGACCCGGCCGAGAAAGCGTCGAATCTTCCCTATGAACTTGCTCGGTACACCCACCACTCGCGTACGCCGCGAATACTATTTGAAGGAAGTCACCGATCGGGTGGTGGAGGAGCAACTCGCCAAAATGCGACGCGACTCCACTCTCAGCTTGGAAGTGCTCATCAATGACGCCCTTTATCAGGAACAAGAAAGGCTGAGGCGGGAAAAGCCGTCCCTGGAGAATCAAGAATCCCAGGATTTTTGGTCGGAAATCAGCGCCAACTTTCTGCATGTCAGCGACGACGAACGCGTCGGCATTCTCCGCAGCATCATCACCCGCTACGTCGAAGAAATTCATGGGTCCTTCAATCCCCGCCTGCATGGCTTAGTTGCCCGCATCGTGCCCTGGGGCCTCAAGGTCATTCTCAACCGGCTTTCGCCTACCGAGGTATTGACCTGGGCCAGCGACAAGCTTCGCATTGAAGACAACCTGGTCATTAGCGGAGACTTGGAACGCATAAGTGCCTTAGCTGATAAAGGCACCCTCATCATGGCGCCAAACCATGTCAGCAATCTCGACTCCGTGGTCATTGGAGTTGGACTTTACCTCTCACGATTGCCGCCATTCACCTATGGCGCGGGACTCAATCTTTTCACCAATCCCATCATTTCTTATTTCATGAACAATCTCGGTGCCTATAAGGTGGACCGTCGCAAGAAAAACGAGATTTACAAGGCCACCCTCAAGCAATACGCCACCCTTTCCATGGAGCAGGGCGAGCATAATTTGTTTTTCCCCGGAGGCACTCGCTCCCGGCGCGGCGACATAGAACAGCATCTCAAGCTCGGCCTGCTTGGCTGTGGGGTCCATGTCTATGTCCGTAATTTGCAAGAGAAAAAGCCCAAGCCAGATCTTTTCGTCATTCCCGTGAATCTCTCCTATGGTCTTGTCCTTGAGGCGAAAAGCCTTATCGAAGAGCATTTGAAGGAAGAGGGCAAAAGCCGTTTCATACGCATGCGCAATCGCCGCAGCGGGCCGATGCGCCTTTTGAATTTCTGGCGTAATCTGACGCGCATGCATTCCAAGATTCACCTGCATTTCGGCGAGCCCATCGACCTTTTCGGCAATACCGTCGATGCCGCTGGCGTCAGCCATGATTTGCGCGGACGTCCCGTCAATCGGCGGCGCTATGTCGAGCGTCAAGGCGATCCCGTATTCGAACCGCAACGCGACCAGGAATATACCCGGGAATTGGGGCGCTCACTGGTGCGTGCCTATTTGAAAAACAATTTTATACTCGCCACCCATGCTGTGGGATATGCCGCCTTTCATCTTTTGCGGCAGCGAAATCCGGCTTATGACCTCTACCGATTTTTGCGGACCGAAGGGAAGGATAGCGGCATTGACGAAGACCTACTCGTCGCGGGATTGGGGAAACTCATGGCGGTTTTGCTCGAATATGACGCAGCAGGTAAACTGCAGCTAGAACCGAAATTGCGGCAAATGAATGCCAACGAAATTTTCGCCAATGCCATGGCGCATTTCAGCACCTACCACGACGGCCGAACCTTGAAGCTTGAGCAAGGCAAGGTTTTTTCCGAAGACATGAAGCTGCTCTATTATTATCGCAATCGGTTGGATCACTATGGACTGGAGCGCGCTTTTGTCTGAGCAGAAAAAAGAAAAGGTCGGCGTCATCGGTGGAGGTAGCTTCGGTTCGGCCATCGCCGATATCATCGGCACGTGCGGCCATGATGTGCGGCTATGGTTTCGTAAACCCGAAGCCGCCGAAGCCTTCAATCTCACGCATGAGAATGCCAAGTACCTACCTGGCATTCCCCTGAGCGCGAATATTCGAGGAACCCCTTCGCTCGAAGAAACCGTGCGCGATAGCGCCGTGATTTTCCTCTGCGTGCCCAGCCCCTCCTTCCGCGATTTGGCGCGCCAAGTCGGTGAATATTGCGAGCCGCATCAAATGCTGGTTTCCACCACCAAGGGTATTGAAGAGGGCAGCTTCAAGCTGATGACTGAAATCTTGCGTGAAGAAACGTGCAGCCTACAAATTGCCGCCCTGTCGGGACCCAATTTGGCCAAGGAAATCGTGGCGAAAATGCCCAGTGGCACCGTTATCGCCAGCCGCTTCGAGCGCGTGAACCGCAAAGTCCAGGAATTGCTCTCGGGCCCATACTTTCGAGTTTACAGCAATAGCGATGTGCATGGCGTCGAATTGGCTGGCGTGCTAAAAAATGTCTATGCCATCGCCACGGGTCTGACGACTGCCTTAAAATACGGCGACAATACACGCGGCATGCTCATCACCCGTGGGCTCGCGGAAATGAGCCGCCTCGCGGCCTGCCTCGGCTGCAATCCCATGACCTTTTTGGGGCTTGCGGGCGTTGGCGACTTGGTCACCACTTGCAGCTCTCCCTTGTCTCGAAATTATCGCGTAGGCTGGCTATTGGGTCAGGGCAAAACCCTGAAGCAAGCGGTCGACGAAATCGGCGAAGTCGCCGAAGGCGTGAATACCATACGCATAGTCAAACCCAAATTGCCCCAGCTCGGCATTCGCATGCACATTCTCGAAGGCTTGCATGCCTTGTTATTCGAAGGCCTCACCTTGCCACAAGTTCTCGAAGGCCTCATGGCCGTGCCGCAGATGGAAGACGTCGAATTCGCGCAAATCCAAGAAGGTGAAGGCCGTTGAAGGGACTTTTCCTACGGGGTACTTTCGGCTTGCTGCTTATGCTTCTCGTGGCCGAGGCATGGCCCGCGACAACGACGCGTAGATCCGACCGGCTTAAGCCCAGCCAGCCTATCGTGACGCAGGACACGGGCTTCTCCGATCACCGTCCCACGCGAGATACCGTGGCTCGTGGAAAATTCCTGGACATGCATGTTCATGTGGCTGGCATCGGATCGCGAAGCGGTTGCTATATCACCCCTGCCATTCTCCGCAGTTTTAAATTCGGCATGTATTTGCATGCCTTCGACGCCGATGAAAAAGAATTAATCGATTCCGGCGACGCAATCATTTTCGATCGCCTGGTGAGACGCATGCGGCAAACCCAGCGCGTCGGGGCAGCCATCGTATTGGCAATGGATGGCGTGGTCACCCATGGCCGACTCGACACGACCGCCACGCAAATCTATGTGCCCGGCGACTTCGTTCGGCGCGAAACCCTGAAGCGGCCCGGCCTGCTCTATGGTGCCAGCATCAATCCCTACCGCTCCCATGCCCTGCAGCGCCTGCGCCAAGCCGCCTTGGACGGAGCCGTTTTGGTGAAATGGATTCCCTCCATGATGCTCATCGATCCTGCCGACACCACCTTGATTCCATTTTATCGCGAAATGGTTCGCTTGCATTTGCCCTTGCTTACGCATACCGGCGATGAGCATGCCTTATTACGCGCCGCCGATTCGCTTTGCGATCCTCGCCGATTGCAATTGCCCTTGCGTCTGGGCGTGACCGTGATTGCCGCCCATGCCGGCGTGCCAGGCAATGCCGATGGAGAAAAATACAGCGAAATGCTGATGCGAATGTTTAAACAATACCCCAATCTCTATGCGGATATTTCCTCGCTCACCCAATTGAACAAGCTGGGCAGCCTCAAACCTCTATTGGCCGATACCCTCACGCAATCGCGCCTCCTTTATGGCAGCGATTATCCTTTGAATTTCACCCGCCTCGTGGCCCCCATTTATCATTCCTATAGCATTGGTCTCGGAGCCGCTCATCGCCTCGCGGCCATGCCCGAGCATTGGGATCGAGACATTGCCCTCAAGGAAAAACTTGGCGTGCCTGCCGAAGTCTTTCATCGCTCCGCGCAAATCCTGCTGGCGCCACCTCGGCCAAAGGGTGATTTGAAAATACGCATGCCGCTCGAAAACAGGTCCCGGAAACAACAGCAAAAAAACATTCGGAAAAAGGGATTGGGCCGGGCCGCGGCTCCTGCAGATTAACCGGCGCTGCGCGTTAAAAGCGATAACGCACGGTATAAGTCACCACTTTTTCGCCACCTGCGGGAATGTCCACGGGGAATCTCAAGGTGCTTTGATCGACCTTTTCCCATTTGGCATCTGCCTTTAGCACTTCCCATTCGCGCCAACGCCACGGATGTTCGACAATATGCACCGTGGCGGCGCTCTCCTTGTGATTACGAACCTTGATGCGAAAAGCTTCCTCAATGATATCACCCTTGGCCAGGCTGCGAAAATCAGTTTGAGCTCTTTCACCCACGACGTCGAAGGATTTACCGAGAAACAAGCGCAATTCTTCGTCCTTGGGCGTGTGATCGATGCGATCTTCGCCCACCAATTGGGGTTTGCCGTCTTGATCATTTTGAAAGACGCGCACGCGACCGGCAGGCAAGGGCATCCCTAATTGCGAAGCCTTATCATTTTTGAAAACCACATAAACGCCGACCTTGGTATTACCGGTTTGGCCGAAGCCCTGCTGGTTCCGGGAATTCGCCGATTGCCCCCACCAGCGCCAATCGCCTTCCAGGCCGTCGTAAATCAAGACCTTGCGGCAATTGGCCTGCTGCGCCGAAACCAATTCGATTTGCTTATTCTCGCGCCCGCCTAAATCGGTGCGTCGTCCCAAAGTGTAAAGCTTGTATTCGAATATTTCGCTTTGCTGGAATTGCGGTGCCGCAACATCCTCCATTGCCGCCATGCGACTTTTCATGAGATAGCCAGAAGGCACGGGGGATTCCTCCACGCGATTCACTTCCCCTGCGACCAATTTGAGGCCAGCATTGCGAAAGGACGATCCGCTTTCATTCGTCAAGGTGACCCAACCCGTAAGGTCAATGCGATCGCTTTCCGCCGACATCAAGGCCACATATTCGCAAGTCCAGGAAATGGATCCGGCGAGATAGGTCAATTCCATTTTCTGTTTGCCCTCTTTGGCGGCTTCGGCCAGCCACAATAGACGTGGCTGCAAAATCAATCCTTCGGACAAAGCAGGCAGAATCAAGCGTCCCGCGGGAGCCACTTCAATTTTACCACCGACTTCAGCGATGAGGCCGGCATTGCGTCCATCCGGGCCTTGGGTATTCATACCCGCCATGCCTTCCACGGCCAAGAGCTTGGCAGCAATGCCCTTTTCCACACCCGCCGCATCTTTACGCATCAATTCGATTTGCCGGCCGATATAGCGCGTGAGTAAGGTACGCGTGTCAGGAAGATCGTATTGATAATTCTGCTCCAAAATCCGCAGTCCGCTCGCCGTCAAATGCACCGAACTGGGATCCAAGGTCGCAGGCACTTCAGGAACCACGATGCGGTTTTGACCCTTGCGCAGCGAGGCTTCCCGGACTTCGCGCACCAAGGAAGAACCTTGGTTATAAACCGTGAGGTCAACGGAGATGCGTTCGCCTGCCTGAACTTCGGTAGCGGGTCCTTGCACTTGGGCTCCGGCCTCCGTCCCCACCGCTGCGAGGACCCCAACGCTAAGCGCCAAGGTTGCGGCCGAACTTGGCCTCGGGATTCTTTGGGCTTTAGCCCCGCGGGATTCGGCTACCATGGGTAACTCCTATGTGACGATAAAATCGGTGAAGGCTAAAATTGGCATGCGCCTCTCGGTATCTTGCGGCATTTGCGGAGGGTTTTCACCCCAACCCGCGCTGATAAACACTCTACCACGAGCAGCCCTAGCCAAGTGAATTTCGAGGCGATGATCCATGGGATAAAATAAACGGGATACGGGCAATTCCCCGTCGTCATCGCGCAAGAGAAAAGGTTGGGCCAGCGGATCCTGCGAATCAATCCGGCTTTGCACTGGAGCAAAACTCAATTCCAGTTTGTGGATGTCAATTAAGCGAGCCGAAACCAAATCGGGAGCGCGCCAGAATTCGTATTCCGCCGAGCGCAAACCCATGGCTGCCTCAGCAAAGCGCTCGCCTATAACGACATTAGCCCCGCTGCTGAAATGAATGGTATCGGTGAGCGGCAAATCGAGAGCCGGTAAAACCGCCAGGCACTTTTCCTGCTTGGCAGCACGACGTTGGGCCTCGCGTACCTGCGACCAAGCGGCATGGTCTTCACCTGGATTTTTCGAATAGTATCGACCGAGCTGATAGGTGATCACCGGTAAATCACGGTTCCCAAAGGCTTCGCGCCAGCCCCCTAAAGCCTCGGAGAATCGCTCGCCATAAGTATCACTCGCCTGGCCCTTCGCATCGCTTTCACCTTGTCCGAAAATCAAGCCCGCAGGCTGAATCCCGGCCTCGCGCACCATGTCCAACATCGCCTTCTGCAAAGGCCCACCCGGCATCCAGCCTTTTAGCGCAGACCCTCCGAGAGCCGCCGGGATCAAACCGATGGGCCGACCCATAGCCTGTTTCAAGCGCTTAGCGAAATGCAAAAAAGGCGAATGCCCAGGCACATAGGGTTGCACCAAATCCTGAAAGCGACCTCCCGTGCCGTCATGCAAAGGATGAGCGGCCAGGCGCCATCGCCCATCTTGTCCGAAGAGGTGTATGCCGATTTCAGGCTCATCTTGATAAGGCGGAGCACCATAGCCCGAGACATTGCTTTGCCCTGCCAGCACCCAAACATCGCCCACCGCGAGGAAACGGCGCGCATCGCCGCGCCAGGCCCATTCCTTGGTTTTATTGCCCTTGGGATTGAGCCTCGTTTCCAGACGATAGGGGCTTCCGTAGGGAATGTTTTGCAAAAGTGCCGACCAGGTGCCGTCGCTACGCGTCTCCGCAGTCTGCCATTGCAAGGCCGGGGTGACTGGGCTTCCCGTCATTTCATGGCAAAGGCGAATTTCTACCTCGCAGCCGCTACGGCCTAAAAGCCCCGCACTGGCCGGACGCCGCCACCTACCGCTCGCACGCATTTCGGCGAATCCGCTTGCGTCAGCGCTAAACATTTGCCAATCCGAAGGCCCCTCCGAGATCAGGGCCCCGAAGGCTTCGGCAAGGTGCGCTGAAGAGAGTGGCGGCAAGGTTGGGGACAGGGTAACCTCCGCGGCACGTGCCGGTGAGGACTTAATCTACAATCCGCGCTAGGCCTTGCTGGGCCGTACCTTACCGGGCTTAGCCTCTTCTCGCACCCATTGCTTGATGACTTCAGCGACGGCGTTATAGCCCATGGGGGATTGTTTATTATCAGGGCTTTGCGGCGAAATGGCGGCCAATAAATGCCCTGCGAAAGCGCGCACTTGAACGATGGGAGAAGTCATGAGATTTTGCGCCAACTTCATCGAATCCGCAAGGGTTTGCACCTTAGCCACTAACTGGGCGGCTTCTTGCACATGCTCGGGATTAAACTCGCGCACATGCAGGCGATGGATTAACTCCTGCAAACCCTTATCACGCATGGAAATTTCGGCCATAGTAAACCTCGTCCACTAGCATAGCCCATGGAGACGGCAGTCCAGCCAGATTGAGGTTTTTTGAGATGCCGGCTTGGGCACCGGAAGGCTAACCCCAGACGACGAGGTTTTTTTCAGCCACGAAGCCGCATTGATCGCAATGGGGATGATGCAGGGAAATGGTGCCTTCTTCGCAGCGAGGGCAAACATTGGTATCGACCAGGAGCTTGACTTCCTGACCCATGCGATAATGGCATTCAGGGCATTGCTTGAGCCGCGATTTCAAAGGCCAGCGCGACCAGCAATTGGGGCAATGATCGTGGGGCACCTTCATCATGACGCCGTCGACCAGGTATTTGGCGGGAGTCAGGCCAGCGTCGACCAAATACGGTTCGCGGCCTTTTTCCCAAACGACACCGGTGGTATTTGTCTTGAGATGGCGATCTCGATTCTCATCGAAAATCTGCACCGACATATTCAGGTTGATGGAACACCCGTCGGGCAATTGCTTGAGGAGACCTTGCACCAGGTTTTCAATTCCGTCCAAACGTCCTTCGGATTGAAGCTTGCGAATTTCCTGAATCAGGTTTTCGGCGAGCTCATTAGTGCGATCGAAGGTTTGTGCGTCCATGTTTCCTTGCCTTCGTGACTGCAACGGCAGCCAACGATTCCTAGCATCAAATTAGGTCGGGCTAGTCCTAGCCCTGGGCACGTTCAAGGAGGAATTTTCCCCAAAAACTTTAAAACCGGAAACAGTGTCAAGAAAAGCGAAACAAGCAGAAGCCCTTTGGCTCCGGGCCTTCAGGCCCAGTGCAAAAGCTTCTGCACAACCTCTACGCGATCGCAAGCCAGTGCCAAGGTATCGGCAGTCACGGTGACATGACCCATTTTGCGCCCCTTAGGAGCTTTGGCCTTGCCATACAAATGCAAATGGACACCAGGCAGGGCGAGGGCCTGAGCAATCCCCTGCAAGCTATCGCCGCCGCCATCACCGACCAAGTTGAGCATGACCGAAGGCCGCAAGAGTTGTGGCTCGACCAGGGGTAACCCGCACAAAGCACGCACCTGCAATTCAAATTGCGATACCGTGCAGCCATCCAAGCTGAAATGGCCTGAATTGTGGGGGCGAGGGGCGATTTCATTCACCACCATGTCACCCCCTGTCGTGTAGAAAAGCTCCACACAAAAGGTGCCCACGAAATCAAGGCCATGCCCCAAGCGGACGGCCATGTCCCGAGCTTTAATCGCCACCGGTTCAGGCAATCTGCCCGGCACTAAAGTTTTATCAAGAATGTGATGGCGATGCTGATTTTCCAATACCGGATAGGTGACGCATTCACCCTGGGGATTTCGGCAGGCCACCACGCTGAATTCGGCTTGAAACTCGACGCGTTTCTCGTAGATCAAGGCCGCGCCGCCAAAAGATTGCCTTGCCGCCTCGGCATCATGCTCTGTAGCAACAGCCGCCTGGCCCTTGCCGTCATAACCGCCGCGTGTGGTTTTAAGAATTCCGGGTAAGCCCATAGCCGCCAAGGTCGCGGACAGCTCTTCCGCCGTCGTCGCCATTCCGAATGGCGTCACCGGCAAACCAAGGCCACGCACAAAGCTTTTTTCCAGCCATCGATCTTGGGTAATGCGCAAGGCCTTGCTGCCTGGGCGTACGGGTTTGCCCTGGGCTTCCAGGAATTCCACCGCAGCGGCATCGACATTCTCGAATTCATAGCTGATGGCCGCCGTGCATTCCGCCAATTCGCGCAGGCCATCGCGATCGGTATAAGCCTTGGCGATGACGCGATCGGCCACTTGCCCGCAGGGAGAATCTTCCGAGGGTTCGAGCACAGCCACGCGATAACCCATGCGCTTGGCCTCCATGGCAAACATGCGGCCCAATTGGCCGCCGCCCAGCATGCCTAAAACGGCTCCCGGCAAAATGGGCTTCATCACAGTTTTTGCGCCCGCACTTCTGCTTCCATGGCAGCCATATGGGCGGCCACAGCCGAAGCAATGGCCTCATGCTTGATGCCCAAAATACGCGCTGCCAAAAGTCCGGCATTCTTGGCATTGCCAATCGCCACTGTCGCCACAGGAATGCCTCCGGGCATTTGCACGATGGAAAGCAAAGAGTCGAGTCCATTCATGGCTGCGCTTTTCACCGGCACACCAATGACAGGCAGAGGCGTCAGAGACGCCGTCATGCCAGGCAAATGCGCTGCGCCGCCCGCTCCGGCAATAATCACTTCCAGGCCGCGCGCCACGGCCTCACGGGCATAGGACACCATTTTCAGCGGGGTGCGGTGGGCAGACACCACGTCCATTTCAAAGGGTATGCCCAGCTCGGCTAGAATATCAGCAGCCGCCTGCATGGTCTCGCGATCCGAGACGCTGCCCATGATAATGCCTACCAAGGGCCGCCCCATGGGCTTGGGCTTGGCTTGGGCCTTGACCCGCTTAGGCTGAGCCTTAATCGGCTCAGCCTTCGCGGCCTTGGCGGCCGAAGCTTCAGGCTTTGAGGTTTTCTTTACAGACATAGGGCATCCTGAGTCGAAGAAATTAGTGAGATTCGTTTTCCGCCATGGCTGACGCGCCTTGCGGCCTTACCATGGAGGAGGACGGCAGTGGATAAGTGAGCCGCCCTGACGAATCATAAGCACGTACGCTGTCCGCCAGGGATTTTCCCAAGTCATAATCCCGCTCTTGCTCAATGCGGCCATTCGCATGCCACCAAGTGGCGTGGCCATCAAGCCTCCCCTTGCGATACATGGCCTCGAATTTTTTGCGGCCATCGGCAAACCATTCGCGCCACACCCCATTGGTTTGTCCGTCTTGATACATGGCCTGCCATTGCTTTTGGCCATTGGGATACCACACCGTGGCAAAGCCATTTTTCTTGCCCGCGCGATAATGCGTCGCATAGGATTTGCGGCCATCGGGAAAATAAAAGACGGCATCGCCTTCTTCCACCCCGCCCCTCCAATTCACCACGCCCTTCAGGGTTCCGTTCGCATGCCATTCTTCATGCGGGCCGATCCGAACTTCCATTCCTTGCGAATCACGTAGGCAGCGATATCGCTCTTTGAGCCCGCCTTCGGGGAAACGCAATTCCACTGTCACCGTGTCAGAGGCAAAAGGACCCATTGTCGTCATCGTCAAAAAGACCCATAGCATAAGCCTGGCAGCTTGGGTAAGGCGCAAAGAAAACGGGGTCATGGACATGCCTTGGCTCACGAGTAGGAAAAACTTAGTTAGTGGCCATGAATTCGACGCCCTCTCCCCTGCCCGCCCGTAAACGCATAGCCCTGGTGGCTCATGACAGCAAAAAAGAGGAAATGGTGACCTGGGCCTCCCGCCACCGCGAAGCCCTGGCCAGCCATGAACTTCTGGCCACCGGAACCACCGGCGGATTGCTTCAGCAACGCCTCGGCCTCACGGTCGAGCGACTGCAAAGCGGGCCTCTCGGTGGTGATTTGCAGATCGGCGCCCGCATATCCGAGGGCAAGGTGGACGTGCTCATTTTTTTCTGGGATCCGCTCGCCTCTCAGCCCCACGATCCCGATGTCAAAGCCCTTTTGCGCGTGGCCGTGGTCTGGAATATTCCCGTGGCCTCCAATTCCTCGTCCGCCGACTTTCTCTTCACCTCGCCCAGCATGAACACCATTTATGCCCGCGAGGTTTTAGTCTATCCTCGATCGGTTG
>JAYUVP010000340.1:0-27472 GCA_043753995.1 Fibrobacterota bacterium | reverse complement strand
AGGGTGGGAGAGGGAAATAGGTGCGGCCAAATCATGGTTATCCCCGAGGTTTGAGGAGAATCATACCGGCCCACTATTGCGATTTGATTACCTGCCCATTGCGGCCCTAGTGCCCTCTCATTTCATATCGCCGGTGCGTGACCCTAATTCCTGAAACCGTGCCTCCGTAACGCCTCTGTGACGTGACCGCAACCCACGTGCACCATGGTTCCTCTACCCTTGCATCGCTTGCGGTCCTTGTCTGGGATCGCGCAGGAGAATTTTATGCACGCGAGAGATTTCATACCCATGCCAGCTACCCAAGCTGGAATGCCTTCTGGGACCGGTGCTTCTTTGAATTTATATCCACTGAACCGGGAAGGCATTCCTCCCCTGATATCGGATGCGGGCGAGTATCAGGTTCGCTTCGCACAAAATGCGGAAGACTTGGATCAAGTCTTCAAATTGCGCTTCGAAGTTTACAATCTCGAAATGAATGAGGGCTTGGAAGCCAGCTTCTTGACCGGCCGCGACGAGGATGCCTTCGATGCCCAATGCCATCACCTCCTGGTGATTCAAAAGTCGAATGGCCGCTTGGTGGGAACCTATCGCATGCAGACCTTGGCCATGGCGCGCCGATATCTTGGCTTTTATAGCGCAGGTGAATTCGCCATTGAGGATATGCCCATGGACTTGTTGCGCGATGCCGTCGAAGTCGGTCGCGCCTGCATTGATCGCGCCCATCGCAATGGCCGCGTTCTGCAATTGCTTTGGAAAGGCCTGGCGAATTATCTGCACCATAATCGTAAGCGGTATTTATTCGGCTGCTGCTCCCTGGCGAGCCAGGACCCCGCAACGGGCAAGGCCTTGCTTGAACAATTGAAGGCTGCGGGGCAATTGCATCCCGCTTTGTGGGTTGCGCCGCGCCCCGGCATTGCTTGTCCCGCCGCCGAGGCCGGATCCGATTTGCCCACGGTGGAAATCCCTCGCCTTTTACAGGGCTATCTCAATTTGGGCGGCTGGGTTTGCAGCGATCCCGCCATCGATAGGCAATTCAAAACCATCGATTATTTGGTCTTGGTCGATGTCGAAGCTATGCCCAAGGGTTTGTTCCAGCGCTTTTTAGGGCGCCGCGAAGCCGTGCATGGGTAACTTGCCGGTGACTTTGCGCGCATGGGGAATGCGCGCCAGGGGCCTATTGCGGCTGGGATTGTTTTTGTTATGGTCGCTCCTATGCTGCCTTCGTCTAGTCTTTGTTTTGACGGTCACACCTCCCGCTTTGCAGGTTCGGCTGCGGGCTTTGCATACCCATCAATGGGCCTGCGGCACGGCGAGAATACTGGGACTTCGCCTCCGCCTGCGTGGCTGGCCGCCGAAATCGCCTAGTCTCATCGTGGCGAATCATTTGGGTTATCTCGATATCCTTGCCTTCTCCGCGGCCTTGCCCAGTATTTTTGTCTCGAAAAGCGAGGTCAAGGATTGGCCGCTGCTCGGGTGGTTTGCTCGCCTCAATGGCACAATATTTCTCGATCGCCAAAGGCCGCGCGATGCCGTGCGGGTGAATGGGGAGATGGCCCTGAAATACGAGCAGGGGGCGGCCATTGTGATTTTTCCGGAAGGCACTAGCAGCGACGGTCGGGCGGTCAGGGAGTTCAGGCCGGCCTTGCTTGACGCTGCGGCCAAGGGGCAATGGCCGGTGGTTGCGTCCTTTGTGCGTTACCGTAGCCCGGGTGTTTCGGCGGCGGAAGCCCTATGCTGGCATGGCGAAATGAAATTCATCCCTCATTTCTGGAATCTGCTTTGCCGGGGCGGTTTTGTCGGCGAAATCAGCTTTGCGGCGGGACCGACGCGGGGGCGCGATCGCCGTCGCCTTGCGGAAGATCTGCATGAGGCCGTGGTCGCGCTCAAGCCCGGAAGCGTCGGCAGGGATTTAGCGGAATTGCAGCCCATGGTCGAAAGCGCCTGACACGCATTTGACCCTAGTCTGCCAACTTCAAATTCTCAGGGCACTTACCTTTGGGGATATTCTTCGGCTACCCTGACCACGGTGCCGACCCACCCAAACGGAGAGTGCTATGACGCATCTGTTTCAAAACGGGTGGCCCTGGTATATCAGTGGCCCCTTGATTTTCTTGACCATGGCCACCTTGGTGCTACTCGGCCGCCGATTCGGCTTCAGCTCCAATTTCGACAATGTGTGCAGCCTAAGTGGGCTGGGCCGTTTTATCCCTTATTTCCGGCCCGATGGCAAGCCCCGGAGCTGGAATCTGGTCTTTGCCGCCGGCGCCTTCACGGGAGGATTGCTGACGCATTTTCTCGGCGCCTCGCAGCGAGTCATTCCATTATCCGAAAAAACCGTGACTGAAATCGCAAAGTGGGGATTCGCGCATGAGGTCGGATTCGGGCCGGCATCCCTAATGAGCCTGTCCGCAGGGAACAGCCTAAAAACCTGGATTTTTCTCGGCGTGGGAGGCTTCTGTGTGGGCTTCGGTACGCGCTGGGCGGCGGGCTGCACTTCAGGGCATGGCATTAGCGGCATGAGCGATTTACAACCGGCTTCTTTCCTGGCGACGGCCTCCTTTTTCGCGGGCGGCCTCCTTATGGTCCATTTCATTTTCCCCATGATCTTGGGCAGTTGAGGAATTGTCATGACGCTTAAAAAACTCCTTCCGTTTTTCCTCTTGGGTATTTTTTTCGGTATCGTGCTCACGCAAAGCGAAGCCCTGTCGTGGTATCGCATTCAGGAAATGTTTTTGTTTCACAGCTTTCACATGTATGGCATTTTGGGATCCGCGGTGGTCCTGGGCATGATTTTTTTCCGCCTGGTGCGCGCGGGAAGCATTCGCGGTTTCGGCGGGCAAAATTTGACGCCCGAGACCAAGGACAAGCGCTGGAAGCGCAATGTTTTTGGCGGCCTGCTTTTCGGCGTGGGCTGGGCTCTCACGGGAGCCTGTCCCGGTCCTATGGTCATACTCGCCGGGCACCTATTCCCTGGGGCCTGGGTGATGCTGGCCTTCGCGCTTTTGGGCGCGGTGGTCTATGGAGCGGTGTCGCCGAAATTGCCGCATTGAAGACGCCGGAGCCCTTATCGGGCGTGCAAGGGCACGATTACCTTTTCTAACATGGCCCATTCTCTTTTCAGCGTTTTCGGCGTCGAAATCGAAATCATGTGCGTGCAGCGCGGCGACCTCAAGGTTTGGCCGCATGTCGATTTATTGCTGACTGATTTGGGAGGCAGTCCGAATAGCCATCCCCAAGTGGGCTTGGTGGAAGCCGACAATGAATTGGCCGCGCATGTGGTTGAGTTCAAATTATCGCGGCCCTCGCCGACCTTGTCGGGCGTTTGGCGCGATTTCCTGGCCATGGCGCAAAGCTGCGAAGCCATGCTCAAGCCCCGAGGCGCTTCCCTGCTCCCTGGAGGCGTACATCCCTTCATGAATCCCGCGACTGAGTCGCGGCTTTGGCCTTATGAAGACAGCCCGATTTATTCGGCCTACGATCGCATATTCGGTTGCCAAGGTCATGGCTGGTTCAATCTGCAAAGCGTTCATCTCAATTTGCCCTTCTCGGGCGACGCGGAATTCGCGGCCTTGCATAGTGCCATTGCCTTGATTCTGCCCTTGCTGCCGGCCTTGTCCAATAGCAGCCCCGTGATCGATGGTTTGCTTTCCGGGTGGCATAGTTCGCGCTTACAGCAATACTCGGGCAATCAACGCAAGGTCGCCAGCATTTCGGGAGATCTCATTCCCGAGGCTGTCGGCTCGGAGCAAGAATACCGCGACCGCATACTCGCCCCGATGTATCGCGACATGGAGGCCTTGGATCCAGAGGGGATATTGCAAGACGAGTGGCTCAACTCCCGGGCCGCCATTGCTCGCTTCGATCGCCATGCCATCGAGATCCGCTGCTTGGATGCCCAGGAAACGCCTCGCGCCGACGTGGCGCTGTGCTGGGCGGCCGCCAACCTGGTGCGCTTCGCCATCGGCTCCGGCGGTGATTTGCTTGCTGCCCACCGTAACGTACCAGTGACTACCCTGCGGGCCTTCTTCGAGGCCACCGCCCGCCAAGGGCGGCTAACGGCGTTACCGGCGAATTACCCATGGCAAATCTTGGGGGCCGCACCGGAAGACTTTGGGGGCGGCAAACCCCGCACAGCCGGAGAATTGTTGTCGGCCTTGGTCAAACGCTTCTGCGCTCCGGAGGCCAAGGCCTTGCCAGGAGAAGGCGAATACCGCTCCGTGATCGAGGCCATGCTGCGACAAGGATCGCTGGCCGAACGCTTGATTTTCGCGGCCAAAAACCAAGGCGGCGGGGAAGGGCTGCGGGGCGAAGCTTGGGCCGGGCTTTATCGCGGTCTGGGCGATTGCTTGCTCGGCGATAAGCTGTTTAATGCCTAAAACCAATCGCGCTTCTTGAAATAAATCATCATCCCCAAAAACATGGCCGCGCTGAGCACGCTTATAATGCCAAAGCTATGGGGAAAATTGGCAAAAGGAATGGGCACATTCATGCCATATAAACCCGTGACTAAGGAAATCACCATGAGCGGTATGGAAACCACGGTGAGGGCGCGAATGATTTCATTGGTGCGGTATTGCACGGCCGATTGATAAAGGTCGAGGGCATTGCGCGCGACCTCCTGGTATATCGCCAAGTCGTCGAGTAAATGTCGCATCCTCTGTTCGGAGTTACGGAAATAGGCGCGGTTATCAGGCCGCACTCCCGCCAATTCCGTTTCCGCGAATTCATTCAGGATTTGCACCTGGGGAATGAGCACATGCTTAAATCGCAAGACATCATCGCGTGCCAGCACGATTTTTTCGAGCAAGGCCGGGCGGGGACGGTAAAGGGCCTCTTGCTCCAATTCGCTCAAGCGTCCGTCGATGGCGTCGACCACCGGGATATAGCGATCGACCATGGTATAGACTAGGCGATGCAAAACCATGTCGGGAGAGCGAAGCGTCTGGCTTTTTTCCGGCAAAGTCTGATACACTTCGTCCAAGTCTGGAGGAGTCGAGCTTTCATGCACCGTGATCAAATAATCCGGTCCCAGGACGGCGTCGAGCTCAAGCGTGAGATGGCGGTCGGCGGGGGCAAAACCCGAGCGAAGGGCATGCAGGGTCACATGGGTGTAACCTTCGTAATCGTCGATGCGCGGTCGGGAGCTGCGAGCGCGAAAGCGCTGCATGACCGTGGGGTGCCAGGCAAAAGCCGCCTTGAGCCGAACTTCGTCCTCGCCATTCGGGCACCCTTTGAAATCGAGCCAGAGAAAACGCAGGCCCGCCTCACCTCGGCGCAACAGGGCCGAACAGTCGGAAATCGGCTCGCAATGGCCGTCTTCGAAGACGAGATAGCCGCGAATGGACGACCTACCGACATTTGGTTTAGGAAAGCTTCCCATAGTGCCCCGAAGGTAGAAACCGGCCTTTTTATATTCCTCAGCGCTTTCCCCAGTTTCGCATTTCCCGGGATACTTTTGCCTCATGACTGAAAAAAAGACTCCAGCCAAGACTTCGGTCCTCGCCCGAGGCGTCGGCGCCTATGTGCGCCTAGCCTATCGCCGCCCTTGGATACCGCTATTGCTACTCGGCCTCATCACCTGGGTTTTCCTTGGCTTTTCCCAAAAGCTCCGCATCGATACCGACTTGCGGGTGCTCTTGCCCGATGGCACGCCCAGCAAAATGGCCATGAAGGAAGTGGAAAAGCGCAAAGGCTCCACCGACTTTTATACCATCGCCTTCGAGTCGCCCAATCTCGAAGCTCTGGGGCGCTTTCAAAAAGCCATCGCCGATTCGCTGGCTCATTGGCCCGAAGTGCAATGGGTGCAATACGATCAAGACCGCAGCTTTTTCGAACGCAAGGCCTTGCTCTATATTCCCATCGAAGAATTGCATGACCTGAAAGATCGCGTGTCAGGCATGATAGGCGATGAATTCGCCGAAGCCAATCCCCTGGTGAGCAATTTGCTCGATGACGAGCCCGCCGCCAAGCCCAGCCTACAGGGCTGGCCCAATGCCCAGGCCCTGCGGCGCCAGGGTTTGCCCAAGGATATTGTCGATGCCCTCCTCTCCAAGATTCAAAAGGAAACCGGCACCACTCCCGAAGTGAATGCCGAGAATGATGCGAAGGCGGCCAATCCCGACATTGCCAATGCCCCGTCGCGACCCGATACACTTGCGGCCAGGCTCATGGGCTGGCACGATGAGAAAAAAGTTTGGGTGGGCGTGGTCCTGGCCCAATTAAGCCAGCCTTCGACTGACGCCATATTCGCCAAGAGCATGATGGAAAAAGGCGAATCCCTGATTGTCCGCATGGAGCCACTGGCCTATAGCCCCGACTTGGTGGCCAAGGTGGCTGGCGCCTATCGCAACTTCAAGGAAATCAATCAAGTCAAGGGCGACACTTGGTTGGCGGGCCTCATCTCCATGACCCTCATGGTTCTTTTGCTTTGGTTCTTTGTGCGTAAAGTCGTGAACTTAATCATCATCAATATTCCCTTGATGATGGCCATGGCTTGGGCCGCGGGCGCCACCTATCTCATCTATGAGCGCATGACCTTGCTCACGGCCTTTATCCTGGCTCTCATACTCGGCTTGGGCATTGAATACACCGTGCATCTCTATTCCCGCTGGGCCGAGGAAAGCCGGGCGGGGAAAAACCCCATTGACTCCATGACCGTCGCCATGCTCGCCAGCGGGCGCGGCCTCATTTCAGGGGCGGCCACCAATATCCTGGCCATGCTCAGTCTGCAATTCGGTCATTTCACGGGCTTTAAGGAATATGGCGTGGTGGTGTCAGTGGGCATCACTTGCGCCTTGGTCTCCACCTGGCTGGTTTTGCCTCCCGCCTTTTATTTCTTCGTGCGCATTTCCGAATGGCTCACCCCTCGCGTGCGCAAAGGTTCCTTGCTGGCCAAGGGGGTATCCTTGCTATTACCCGATCAAGGCCAGGTCAATGGCGGCACGCTTTTACCTCCCTTTCATTTTTCGCAACGCACTTGGGGCATCCTTGCCATTGCCACCTTGCTTTTCACTTTAGCCATCGCATTCGGTCCCCAAACCGGATTTGAAAATGACTTCAAGAATTTGCGCGGCAAAAGCACCAGTGCGGGCATTTCCTATGGCCGTGCCGTCGGGGGTGGACGTAACACTTCACCTTCCATCATACTGGGTCAAAGCGAAGCCCAGATGCGGAGCCTGCACGACTCCCTCGTGGCGCGCTATGGCAACCCCGCCGACAGTATGCTGCAAAGTTATGCGACGATACAGAGCTTCGTGCCGAGCGATTCGCAGCAGGCCGAACGCCTCGCCATCATGGGTGAAATACGCGGCATCCTCGATGCCCGCGCCCTCGATCGCGTGGATAGCGTAACGCGCAAAGATCTCGATTTACTGCGACAATATTTAAATCCTATCGCCTTTGGCTTCGACAGCCTTCCCGCCTGGGCACAGCGCTTTCTCACCGAAGCCGACGGCAGTCATGGCAAGCTCGGCTATCTCTATGGCGAATTGCGCGAAAGCGACGCCGTGGAAAGCCAAAAATTCCAAGAACGATTTCAATGGCTGCCCAGCTCCGAGGGCAAGGTGCTCGTCGCCAGCTCGGGCTTTATTTATGCCGATGTCGTGAGCATGGTCAAAAAGGATGGAGTCTTTCTCGCCGTCGTCACCCTACTTTTGCTCATAGGCGTGATCTCGCTCGACATGCGCAGCTGGCGCGGCGTGGTGGTGGTGGTCGGCTTCATCCTGCTCTCCGCCTTTTGGACCTATAAGCTCATGGGCCTTTTCGGGGTAAAGCTGGGCATGTTCAATCTCGTCGTGGTACCTACCATACTTTCCGTGTCGGTCGACTCGGTGATTCACCTTTACCATCGCCGCTGCCAACTCGGCGCGGGAAAAATCAGCGAACTCTATACCACTACCGGCTCGGCGGTTCTCACGGGCACGCTCAACAACGCTTTCGGATTCGTCGGTTTGTGCTTTGTGTCACATAAAGGCATGCAAACTATCGGCTTTCTCGCGACTCTGGGCATTGGTTCCGGCCTCGTCTTGCTTTTCACCTTGATGCCCTACGCCCTCGAATTGCTCTGCCCGAAAGAGCCCGTCGCGGATTGATTTTTATCGGGGGCAAGCCTGCCCCCGCGCCTCGGCCCGCCTTTCCCTGGGGCGCGGTCGGCCTCGTCTCCCCCTGGTGATTTTTTCGTCAGCCGCCCCAGCACTTGACACGTGATTCAAATGCTGGGGCCTCTTGGCAGGAATTCTTCAGTTTAATAGTTCTCATTTATCCGGGTGGCGCTCAATAAACGTTATCATAAATTATGTGTGTAAAAATATTTCTCACTCTTATTTAGTGAAATATTCCTTTTATAAACCAATTTTTATGGCAAATAAGTGTTATCTAAAATATGACATGTGATTGATAATAAAATTATTCCCTGATATCTTCGGTACGGGAATAAACCCGGGCCTTAGAAACGCCCATAGAAAGGACTCAATCATGTCAACGAATACCAAAATCACCGCGCACGCCTTTGAATTTGGATCGACGAAGTATTTCCGTGACAATGCCCATATCGTGGAGATGTGCTCCACCGGAGAGAAAAAGGATCCCGTTGGCTCGCAAGCAAGTTTGCAAGTGAATGATCGGGTGATGCCGACCATTCTCGCGAAGTATCGCGTGAAAAACAATTTGCCTGCCAAAATTGACTGGGAAACTACGAGCAAGACCGAACTGAACGCGCAAGCGGTGCTGAAATTTTTCGGTCTCGGAAAGAGTGTCGCGGCTGGTTTCACCTATGAGTCAGGAAAGAGCGCAAAACTTGAATTGATTTATGTGTCCATGGATTTGGGGCCGCTCAAGGAAATGCTGAATAAGGACGCCGGGGCTGCGCGTAGCTATCTCGCCAACGAAGGGGGTGATGCGCGCATCGTCAATGGTGTCTGGGTCGTGGTGGCTGCAGAATTGTCCCAGCATTTCACCGCCTATGGATCGGCCTCCGCCTCCGTTCAAGCCAGTGGAAGCAGCGCGAGTGTTTCTGCAGCGGGAGGAAAAAGTGGGACACAAACCATGATATTAGCCCCGGGTTCCATTTTCGCTTACTCCCTGGCCAAGGTGACCCATTGGAATAAAGACAAGACGTCCATCGAAGAAATGGATGTCGACGATAAAGGTTGGGGCTAAGCGAAATAGGCTTCTTCCCCTAAACTATGCTCCCTGCCGAAAGGCAGGGACCAGCTTGCCTCAGCGTCCTTGTCGCTAACGCAATACTGATCGAAATTGACGACAACCGACAAAACCTTAGATTCCAAAGGTTTCATCCGTAACAATAGTCATCTAAATTAATTAGGCCGCCAAGGGCAATTCGAATTGAAACAGGAGTATTCCTGCTATGCATCACGACGTGATATATCTTTCCGAATTCACTATTACGGAGGTCACATGCAAAACACTGGCTACAACCTATTCCTGGCCGCTTTGGTTTCGGCACCTCTAGCGGTCTATTCCGCGTCGCCTTGCAAATGCGGCGATGATTTCAACGGCGCGTCTCTCAGCTCCGCCTGGACCTTTCTTGACAAGGACGGTGAGCCGGGCGGATCGGCGGTGGTCTCCGGCGGCAAGCTGGCATTGACTGGCAAGGGCAGCGATGTGTATGGAAGCGTGAATGAATTCGTGGGCGTAGCCCTGGCTCCGGAGGCGGGAAATTTCGACGTCTCCGTGAAGATCGAGTCCCAGGATAGTACTCATCCGTGGGCCCAAGCCGGCATTCTAGCCGCCAATGACGTGAACGACTTGTCCAAGGGCGGCTATGTCGCGGTCGATGTGACGCCGGCAAATAATTACAATGCCTTTTACGATTCTACTGGTACCGTAGGCACCTTAGATTCGCATATCAATGCGGGCATTTCCGGCTACCCGGTATGGATACGCTTGGCGCGTAAAGGCAAGAAGTTCTCGGCTTGGTATAAAAACCAGGCCAATGCTCCTTGGATCGTCATCGCCAAGGATTTCACCACCCAAGGGACCGGCCCCCGTTCGCAATTGGCCCTGGTGAGCCTCAGCCACAATGATGCGGTTGCCAACAAAACCGTATTCGATGATTTCACTTGCGACAAATGGCAGGTGAGCCATTCCGCAACCGAGGCCACCTCCGACAAATCAGTTCCGCATGGAATCGATGCGGCCGGCCGTCATCACGGACACTGAGTAAGCCTTCACGCATCCAGGGTCACTTGAACCTGGATGCGGTCGCCTACTTTGACTTTCTCTTTCTTACGCACTTCGGCCTTGATGGCCAAAAGATAAGGGCCTTCCTTCGAAGGAAAAAGGGTGGTCTTCCAAGTCGTTTTGCCGATTTTCGCCGTCACACGGACGTAACCCCAAGCCACCTTGGGCAAATCGGGCATGGCTTTCAAAAAGCGCGATTCAGAGTCTCCCAGGCGAACGAAAAACCAACCGGCCGGGCCGGGATATGGGTATACGGTGTCTTCGAGCTGGAAGCTGTTCATGCCGAGAAAAGTTAATCCGGACCGATTTGGAGCGCAAAGCCTAGAGCTGGACGGTGGGATGATTCTGTAGGTGTCTGAAGGATACTGGATTTTAGTCGCTAGATTCAACTTTACTGGACGACAATCCGTCATCGTGACCTAATCTTCGGGAGTGGCAAATGAGGCATGTGATTCTTGGCGCCGGTGGCGCCATAGGCGACTTAGCAACGGATCAATTGTTGAGCCAGGGCGCCGAAGTGGTGCGGGTGTCAAGACGGGCGCAGCCCTACTCTTTGCCCAATACTTCGTCCGGTAAACCTGGCTGGGCCGCTGTTTCGCTTCGGGGTGATATTACGGTGGCGTCGGATGTCGAAGCGGCTATTGGTGCGGGCGATACGGTCTATCTCTGCGCGGGTATAGCTTATCGCTGGCAGACCTGGCAGGCGCAGTGGCCGGTGATTATGGAAAATGCCATCGCCGCATGCGTGAAGCGCAAGGCACGCCTGGTATTTTTCGACAATGTGTATCTGTATGGAAAGGTCGATGGCCGCATGACGGAGTCGACACCGCATCATCCGTGCAGCCGCAAGGGCGAGGTGCGGGCGCGCATTGCTGAGAGGCTAGAATCCTTGATGCGCAAGGGTGAGATCACGGGGCTAATTGCCCGATCGGCTGACTTCTATGGTCCCAAGAGCGACAAAACCAGCGCGGCGAATATGCTCATTTTAGAGCGCATGAAAAAAGGGCAAGCGCCGATTTGGTTTTTGCGCCTCGATCGATTGCATTGTTTCACCCATACCGGGGATGCCGCCGAAGGGCTTTGCCTACTCGCTCAAAAAGATGCGGCTTATGGGCAGGTTTGGCATTTACCTACCGCTCCCGAAATTACGGTATCCGACTTCATCGCCTTGTCTGCGAAGGCTTTGAATTTGCAGAAGCAAGTGAAACCCATGGTGCTTCAGGATTGGCTCCTGACCGTCATGGGCATTTTCGTGGCGGATATACGTGAATCACGCGAGATGATGTATCAGAATGACCGTGACTATATCTTCGACTCCAGCAAAATGCAGCGAGCCTTCAGCATCAAACCGCGCAGATATGAAGATGGGCTTAAGGCTATGGCCTGAATGCGAAAATTATAGGCACCAGCTCAAAGGCATTCGCAGCGAATATCGTCACTCTAACTTATAGTTTGCCCCCGCAATGGCGAGGCTAGACGCTTCCAATTGCAAAGTGTCCGGACCTGCCATGCGATACACGATGCGTATTTCGATTTTCCCTGGAGCTTGGAGAAGATTCGCCGGAACCTTGAAGAAATTCTCAGCTTCAGTGGCCCAGGTAAAAGGAGTCCATGGCCCATCGGGGATTCGAGCCAAAATGGAATCGACGCCCGAGGGTGCATTGCGCACCTGAACCAGGGACCAATAGGCATTGCTGCCATCCTTCACCCACAGTGCCTTGGGACCCTCCGTAACACCGCTGAGGCCCTGGCAAGGGACGAAGCTCCACTCGCCGGAATAACGCCCGGGTTGCGTGCCCATGATCTCGGTGGCGGGGGCCCCGCCAAGATCGATGCCGCAATTCGCATCGGGACATTTGTCGACAATGCGGGCCACCGTGGTTTTCCAGCCGGATGAGGTGCGGGCGCGGATGCGCACGCATTGACCGCAGGCACGTCCCTCCTGCCATTGCCCGCGCAAGTCGCCGGGCATTTGGTTCACCTGTATAGCGGCATAATGGGTGATGCCGGTAATACCATAGTTGCAGGCGCCGCCCGAGCTTGGGGTGGCATTGCCCACTCCGCCATAGGTGGTTACATCGCCCGAGCCGCCTGAGGCGGTAACGACGGGGACGGTGGGAGACGATGCGTCGCAGGGTAGGACTTTGCAGGCGCCCGAGGTATCGGTGCGCGCAGTATCCACACCTTTAGGATCGGGATGGACGCCGACGTTGTTCGCGGCATCGGTGCCGCAGGCGATAATGAAAGCGGTCGATAATAATATTAACGTGATATGAATAACATCTAGAAACATGACCATGTGCCGGAGGGGGCGCCGAGGCCGACCATGCCAAGGAAAGAGGCGGGCCGAGGTGGGGGGAGGCGGAGCCACCCCCGTACTTGCCGATTGGACATTGGCCATGGTAGGGTATGCCACTTTAATGGTTCTTTGCTTGTGCCTCCGCATCCAGCCACAAGACGCCCGCGTCTTTGAGCCAGGTATGCAAAAGGGGTACGGCGACTTGGGCTTTGGGATGAATGTCATGAAAAAGCAAAATGCCGCGCCGCCACAATAACATCAGGGCTAAGCAACGGTTGGCCGCATCTTCGCCGCTCACCTTATTATTCCAGTCTTGGGAGTCGATATTCCAAAGCATGATACGGGCACGGTGCGCGGCCAATTGTTGGGCTGCCGTTTCAACGCGTTGGCCATAGGGCGGGCGAAACAAAAAGGCTCTCGTTGTGTCGCGACCCATCACCGAATCGATCAAGGTGTTCACGCCCAATACTTGTTCTTTCCAGGCAGGGAGTTTGGCATGGGAGACATGGGTTTGGCCATGCACTTCCACGGGCATGCCCGCGAAGAGGGATTTGATTTCTTGCGCCCCTTGGCTGCGCGTGCGCGGTGCGAAGCGTTCGCCCAATACGAAAAAAATGCCATTGAGCTTGCGTGCCCGCAAAACCGCTATGAGCGAATCGGTATGGCCGCCCTTGGGAGTGGGGCCATCGTCAAAGGTGAGCAGGAAATGCCTATCCGTTTCGGTATATCCCTGAATTTCACTGGAGTCGAAAACCGAAATTTCACTCGACACCTTGGGGAAAAGAGCGGCGAGCCGACCTTGTTCCTGTAAATAGGTGGTAGCGAATTTTTGCATGGCTGCAACCGTTGGCCGCCAGGCAGCAGGGAGCTTTTCTTCAAAGGATACCGTGGCCTGCTTAAAGCTAGACGCATCCAATGATTCACCGAAATAGCCGACCTTGTTTTCTGCCCGGGGCGCATTTTTCGAAGCGAGATTGAAGTTGAAGCGCAAACGCTCCCACGTGGCTTGGCGCCATTTCGTAAACGATGCGCTGTCAAAAGATTTGATGCCGAAACGCTGCTTCAAGTTGGCCAATGGCGTGGTGTCGACAACGGCAAGCGCGCGCCCACAGGCCAGCAGGGCGATGCGCGAAGCCATATCGAATTCTTCCGGCGACTGAAAGGCGACGGGCCACAGGGAACGGCTCAGGGTGGCGACTTCGGCTGGGCCCGCAGCGCAAACCTTTTGGGCGAAAGGCAAAAAGACAAGAGCCCCGAGTCCCAAGATGCGTCGTAGGGGGGAAGCCATTCTAAGCAGTGATTTCGGCATCCGTTTGACCTCAGTTTTTTCCAGCTATTTTCTGATTCATGCGTTCGATGGCCTTGGTATAGACGGGATTCGATTTGTTTTCGAGAGCCTTGGTGTAATTCGCCTTAGCTTCTTTCCAAAGTGATTCTGACTCGTATTGTTTGGCGATATTGAAAAACGAACTGGCGCGTACCGTGGCGGCATTGGGTCCACTGGCTAAGTCGATGGCTTTACGGCTTGCCCAAATGACCTCGGCGCGCTGATTGAGCTTCATATAGGAAAGGCCCATATTGCTATAAGCTTGGCTGAAATTCGGATTGAGATCGATGGCGCGTCGATACAAATCGATGGAGCCTTGAATGTCGCCTGCGTGGTAGGCCTTTTCGCCGCGTTTGTTGTAGTCCTTCGCGGAGAGATCCGATTGCGCATTGACTACGGCCCCCGGTCCAAAATCATCACGCTCGATATACCCATTCATCACGTCGGCGGCTTTATCCGAACCTTCAGAGCTATTTCCGACATCGACCATTTTGTTGATGTCGTGGAAGGCGCCAAGACCGTCAATGCCGAAGACCACCCACAAGGAGCCTTGTTGATCTTCGGGCACATAAAAGGATCGCACCAGGGTTTGTCCGATATAGACAAAGACCTTGGCCCGGCTGGTGGCCAGCGCATCCATCTCGGCACCGGAATAGGTGTGGATGGCGAAAACATATTTCTGGCCGGTGAACTTTTCTTTCAAGGTCACGGTTTCGGGTCCATAAGCATCGGTATCATCGACATCGAGAAAGGCGCCGTCGCCTTCCTTATGGCCGAAATAGACATTGTTGCCTGGATAGACTGCATGCAAATCGAGGTCGGCGGGTTCGGAGCCCCAGCTCAAGACCACGCGCAAACCATCCAGTTGGGTCATGGTTTCACTGATGGCATAGGTCATTTTGTCGCAAGGGCATTTTGTGATGAGGGGCGAAAAACCAGCCTTTTTCGCAATCATGGTCACGTTTTGATCGTCTGATTCAAAGGTCGAGGGCAAGGTGACCTTGCCTTGGGCATTGGTTTTGGCCTTAATCGAGGCTTGCCCTTCCTTTTGAAGGATGACTTCGACACCAGGAACCGCTTTGTCCTTGATGGTGGCGCTTAAAACTTGAATATCGACGGAAGCCGAGATGGCAGTGGGCAAAGCCCAAGCAAAAGCGAGAGCGGGTAGGGCTCGATTAAAATTCATGGAACAATCCTTTACGACGGGGGGAATCCGTCAGGAGATGGAGTGAGGTTATAAGAACGTATTTAGGGAACAGCGGTAGTAGAAGGTACCAAATTTCAAACAAGTAGAAATAGGCCATAAAAGCATGGAGTGTTTAGCAATTCAACACATCATTGTTTCAACATGTATCGCTGCGAAATAAATCGCAGCTCAATTCGTTACAGCCTAGGACACTTCAATCCAAACGAAGTAGGCCCCAAATTTGGCGCTTGTTATTGGAAGCGATAACCTTGCCTTGGGAAACGATTCGATAGTTAAAGAGCATGACATAGGCGCCGGTCACCACCTTTTCCCCGTTTTTTGCTGAATAGTTCCAGCCCACGAAGAGACGGCCCCGGTGCGAGCGGCAGTCGTTTCCAAACACTTTGTCGTCGCAGCCCAGGGTGCGTTTATCGGAAGTGACATAGACGCCGAGGTTGGTGAAAATGGCAAGGTCATATTCCATCTTCACCGATGCCAGCGGTGGAGGATTGAATCCGTCGCCGGAGGCAAAGTCGGCCATATCGGCTTCGATTAAAACGCCGGGCCTTCCTGTCTTGGTGATGGCGTCTTGAATGCTTGAGCCACTGCCTTCGAGTGACGGAACAAAATCGGTCCCGGCTTGCAAATTGGGATTGGACGAGAAGGTGTGGTAGGTGATGGTTTGAATGCCGAAATGCTTTTCTCCGAGTATGATCCTGAAGCGGGACTCAGGGCTAGGCGCATTGCCCAAGGCATCGGCAACCAAACCGGAGCCGCCATTCAACCTGACCGAATCACCGGCCTTGGGTTTGGGGCTGGCATTCGTTGCGAAAATCAATTGCACCGAAAGACCATCAGCAGCCCAAAGGGTTTGCGATGGGGCAATGGAAATGGCCGTGCCGGAATCCCCCATTTTATAGGAGAACAATTGCTGCGCCGGTGCTGAACGAGAAGTGGAGGCCAGCGGTTCACTGAAGACGAGGCGCAAGGTGTCGGTGCTAGTTATGGTATTGGAATGGGTGGTGGCTTCGACCAAGATAGGGGCGATGCGATCCGTGATGGCCAAGACCTGGGTGGAGTCCTTGGCGCGGGCTTTATAGGTCGATTTAAAAGTGCCTGCGCCTTCGGTCAGTATGGCCGTTGAGGGCGTGAGGCTGAAGACCAGAGTGTCGCGGCCCAGCAAATGTGTGGTCAAAGGGGTGATGTCGATCGGTGTCGCGGAGGTGGGCCAGTGATAAGAAATGGAAACCGGCAATTTGCCCGTAATGTCCCGGTCATAAATCACCTGGATCCGATCCGCATGGCCGTCACCATCCAGGTCAAAGACCCCGGCCGATACGGCCTTGGGTAAATCCAAGGGGGGCAGGGTAAAGGTGACCACGCTTCGATTCGATCCGCGAAGGGAGAGGGTGTCGGTGAGATCGGTCAAGGCTGCGGCATCGCCAAAGACCCAAAGCGTGTCCAAACCCGTGGGCTCGGTCGAGAGAGTCGCGCCGGAGGTAATGCGCGTGCTACGTGCGGAATCGGCATAAACGGAAAGGCCCGCGCGAAAGTCCGGCGACCAGGAAGTGATGCCCTCCACCAAGGAATCCTTGCCCGATCCTTGGTAATAATTACCGGCAATGACGCGAATAGCATTTCCAACTACGGCGGTTTGTTTCAGCGGTTCCCGGAAGACCACGGTATTCCGAGCTGAAATCGTAAAGCGAAACTCGCCACGCAGGTTGGGATTCGAAGTTTCAAAGAAGACGACTTTGTAATTGCCCGAAGCCAGGCCGCTGACCTTGGCGGTGTCCACCACCACGCCGCCACCGCTCACCGTGATTCCGCCAAAGGAAAGGCCCGGAGGCAAGGTTTGAATCGAATCGCCGCCGACACGATAGAGAATAAAGTTCAAAGGACCGGGAGGAACCTCCTTGATGGAATCACCTGAACTTCCGCAGGACCCTGTTCCGCCGATGCGCTTGATAACACGGTATTTCGTGCTGCCGTCGGGTTGCTTTTCGGCGGCATAATCCAAGGCTCTTTGCTGGTTGAAATAGATGGTGGTCTTGATGCGCAAGGACGATCCGCATTTATTGCGTTCGCAAAAGAAAAAGTCCCAGGGATAGGTTTGCCCTTCCACTAGGCCCAATTTGTCAAGATTGATGCTGCCATCCTTTTTGTCATGTATTCCGCCTAAATCCAAGGCGAGCTTGTTATTGATGAAAACCCACACATCATCGTCGCCTCGGAAATCGAAGACCTGACCTTTTTTGTAAATAAAGTTCGCATGTGACTCTAGGCAAAACCCGTAATTGTGAATGGATGATGGGTCCGTGATGGGATTCTCACAACTGGAAGTCTTGTCCAGGACATTCCAATGATCAATAGGAAAGAACACGGTATTATCATATTCCCATAATCCATCATCGCTTTTACCCATTTCCAGGTCAAGACAAGTCTCCGCTCCTTTGAGTGGCATAGCCGCATTCGGGTTGGAATTGAACCAGGTTTTGAAATTGGCGGGCGCCAGGGAGGTCGAAATTGGTTTGCGATCTGGTCCCAGTACCGCTTCCACCATTCCGGGAGTTTCCCAGACTTGGCTAATATCGGGATGGGTATCCGCCATATCGTGCACGGTCGTCGCCATCAAATAGGTGCAAGAACCCAAGTCGCCAGGAAAGGTTGCAGAAATTCTCTGTGTGCCGCCGCCTACCCAAATACTGGGGCCATAGGTCGTGAACAAGGCTGTGAAGTCTATGGGCGTTGGATCTTTCAAGCCGTTCTTGCCATAGGTTTCACCATCGGCAGAATTGACGAAGTAGCCGGTGGCTGGCCCCGCAGCCAGGATTTGAACGACATTCCAACCGCAATGGGCTTTGTCGGAAAGCAAGGCGCGCTTGTTGCCATTGAGCATGAAGTCCGCGCCTGTGACGGGCCAGGGATTGAAGAAATAAACGGTGCGTGGGGCGGAGGTGAGGATGAGAGGCGCAGCGGTCGTTGGGCCGGCGGGATCGACAACAATCCAAACCTCATTTAAAGTTCCGAAAATCGCGACACTCCAGACAGCCTCTTGGGTGCTTAAGCCAGCCGGTGTGAGCCATTGCGAATAATTGTCGGTGCGAATGCCAAAATCCTTCATCCAATCTTGAAGGTTGGTGAATTCATAGCGATACCAATTGCCGGACTCGGCCGTCATGGTATTTGCCCCTCCCGATAGGTTGATCTTGGGAAGCATTTGACCGAAGGGGTTGTAAACGTGAACGATCTTGCCAGTTAAGGGACTTGGCGTTTGCTGGGCTTGAACCGGGCTGGAGGCGAAGCCCAGGACCAAAAGCATGGCAAAAAGGAGTTTTACGTAAACGCTTTTTCTTTTTCGATTTTCTAAAAACATGGAAGCCTTACCCCTCGCCTACTCCGGTGCTGTGAACCGATTTCAACCGGAAAACCCGTCCCCAAAACCCCTTGGCCATGTAGTAGTGTCGGTAGGGTGGGATTGCGTTCATAATAAGTGCTGAAAAATTGTTGGAACATCTATTCGGCTAAAATGTCTCGCCGAAATAACACAATTAATCAAAGAAGGTTTACCTGATTTCAGTAAACTGAAAGAGGGGGTATCATATCCTGGTAAACAGTAAAAGACTTTACCTGGGCGTTTACCAAAACTCGAGATAAGGATCGATGCGTCCTCACGCCACCATTCGAATCACGATTTTCCCCACGAATTGGCCTTCGCCAAACCTTTCAAAGGCCTGCGCTGCCTTTGCCAAATCATATGTCGAGTCCACAAGCGGTTTCACCTCGCCCCTCACCGCCATTTGCATCAAGTTTTCCAAATCGGGTACGGTGGTTTTCTGAGCCACCATTTTGAACATCTTTCCCTGGCGCTTTGCCAGCCCTTTGCCCCGCAACAAATAACGCAATATTGCGCCGGGCTTGCCCCCGATCACGGCATGAATTCCGCCGGGTCCTAAGGCTGCTGCATATTGAGCCACTGGCAAAGTGATATTGACATCGAGAATGCGATCCCAAGTTCGGCCCAGGCCATAGCATCCCGGATTCGGCCAGGGCAGGGCTTCATCGGCCCCCAGGGCCAAGAGGGCAGGCAATTTTTCGGGTCGATCGCAAACGCTCACCACGGCTCCTCGGGCCTTGGCCATTTGCAAGGCCAAGGTGCCCACGCCCCCACCGGCACCGCTGATGAGCAGGCTTTGCCCGGATTGCAAATCAAGAACGTCACGAATAGATTGCAACGCCAATATCCCTGCCTGGGGAAGGCAAGCCGCCGCTTCGAAGCTGAGTTGCGAATCCTTGATGGCCAGAATGCGTTCCGGGGCCAAGGCATATTCGGCGAAGGCCCCCCAAGCCCCTGTCTCGCTCAAATCGCCGATAACAGCATCTCCGGGCTTCAGGCGCTTCACGCCGGGACCCACGGCCTCCACCACTCCGGCCAAGTCGCAACCGGGAATCTTTCGGCGCGGGGTTGTAATGCCCGATATCAGTCGCCAAGCCTTGGGCTCACCGGTGAGCCTGTCCCAATCCCAGGAATTAAGGCAAGCCGCATGCACGCGGATGAGGACTTGACCCGCCTTTGGCACAGGCTTAGGAATTTCGATAAGCCTAAAAATGGCAGGGGAGCCATAATGGGGTTGATAAAGAGCAAGCATGTCACAAGAATAAATGAGTGGCATGTGCTTTGCATCACAACTATGTTCTAAAGGCTTAAAGTGTCAAAAATGAGACTCTCACCTGAACTCGTATCAGGTCGCCTTGGTTATTCATTGGAGGGTTGCCCATGCATCAGCGTTCACTTTTTTCTTTCCTCATCGGGGGCTTGGGCCTTTTGGGCGCGCCCAATGCTCTCGAAGTCGAAGTCACTTTGGACCCGGTCCAACCGTGGGCCCGAGTTAAGGTCCTCTATGATCGTGGCCAAGAGCCGCTCGGCGCTTTTCGATTGCAATTGCATTGCAAGCCAGGTTCGCTGGGAGATCAAATCGATATCAGCAAGCCTGAAAGCGGACCTTGGTCGCAATATTTCCCAGCGATTAAGCACCAGGGAACGAGGTTGACCGTCGTTGGCATGGCACCGACGGCGGGATTGCGCCAAGGTGCGGGAAATGCCGTCGCAGCCCAATTCGAATTGGGATTGGCGGGGAATGTTCCACTTCAGGGGATAGGTGATTTCTTAGATAGCGTGTCCTTGGTGGAAGCCTTCGCTCCCAACGGAAGTCCAATGGCGCTGAAGGTGCGCATGACCACCGGAGTGGCAACTCGTCGACAGCTTGCTGAGCGGCCGCAATTAAGGATGTACGGCAGGAAGCGCACCTTGGTTTTCAGTTTAGGGCGTGCGCAAAATGTGAAAGCTTGGATCAGTGATTTCCGCGGCCGCAAAGTTATTGGCTTGCTCGATCGCAAAATGCAGGCAGGTGTGCAAGAAATAAGTTGGGACGGCATGGCGCCCGGAGGAAAGCCTTTACCGGCTGGCGCTTATCTCTTTCATATTGAGGCGGGTCTCACGCGTTATGACAGCAAGGTGGAGGTGGGACCATGAAGCGGCTTCAAATAATCCTCGGCCTAGGACTGCTCGTCTTAGATGTGAATATTGCGATTGCTGCGCCTAAAACCGATATCAATGGTGATGGCATGGTCAGTGTCAGTGATGGTCAAGCTTTTTTAGACTCCATTGCCGAGGGTCGGTCCTGGGCTTTTGATCTCGATGGGGACGGCCAAACCGGCCTTTCCGATGCCTTACGCTATGGCCGTTGGTTAGGTGGGTTGTGGAGCCAGCCTTCCGTCGGACTGGGTAGTCTTTATTTCCAAAGCGCAACCGACTCCGCTGCCTTTGCCCGCTATCAAAGCGATGTGAAAGCCAAATCCAGTTGGGGGAATACCGATTTGATGCAGGCGTATCCTGATCGATCCCAAACCTTTAAGCCCGTCACAGGAACGATGGAATTCGAAAGTCCAATCCGTGACTTTCTCAAACTGCGTGACACGGTTTTTGACTCCGTTGTTTTTTCTAGCACCCTGCGCAATCAGGGCATGGCTATCGCTAAGGGAGTTTCTTTTCCGAATTTCTTTCAAGCCTTGGATCAAATTCACGATCGAGATTTGCCCTTGCTCTTCACTACCGATGCCTTACTGCATACTCTCTATCTCAGCTATGACAAGATGCTGGCGGAAATGGAAGAGAAACGCTTTATCCCGCTGCTGGCTTCCATTCTGGAAAAAGCCTATGACCATGCCCAGCGAGAATATGGGCAAGATACTTCGGGCCAAGACGTCATCGACTTACTCGGCACGGCACGCAGGTTGCTTCACCCGCAACTCAGCGCGATAGCAGGCAATGCGGCCACCACCGCGCATTTAATCGACATCGATGCATTAACCCCGAAGCGTGTGAAGCTTTGGGGACGTGACACCCTGGTGGACTTTTCGCAGTTCAAGCCGCGCGGGCACTATACGGCTAGCTTTCCGCTCCAGTCTTATTTCAAGGCCATGATGTGGCTGTCGCGCGCCGATATCGCATTCGATTTACGCGCCAAACCCAAGCAGAATGCCGCAGCGCATACGCGCATGAAACGTGCTGCCATCATTCTTTGGGATTGCCTACTTCAATCCGGGGCCTATGCGGGCTGGTTGGAAATCGATCGCTCCATCGAGTATATGGTGGGGAATAGCGATGGCTTGAGTCCCAAGAACATGGCCTTGGTTTTGCAAGCCATGGGCATAACGGATGCCTCCACCTTATTGGCGAAATTTCCCGAAGCCCGTTTTGATTCCGCCATGACAGCGGGCCGCTTCGGCGCCCAAGCCATTCTCTCCCAGCAGAAAACCTTTGCTGCGGGTGATACGGATACGGATCTTTCGCCCATTTTTTCCTTCATGCCTCAACGCTTTATCTTGGATGCTTTCACCTTTTCCCAATTGGTGCATCCCGTTTCCCAGGGGGTGGCTTGGCCTTCGCCTCTGCAAGTCGCCTTCACTCTGGGCGACAATTCGGCCCTGGGTGACATGCAGGGTACGGGTGCGGCGATCAATGGAGTTTTGGGGGCGCAGCGATCTTTATATGACGGCATCAGCGAAGCGGGCTGGCAAACCAATCTCTATACGGGTTGGCTCGGCTTCTTGCGCAAGCTGAACGGCGCCGAGGAAAATGCCAAGGTCGCGCCGGTTTTCCGCTCCAAAGGTTGGCGATTGAAAATGCGAAATACCCAACTCGCTTCCTGGGCACAATTGCGCCACAATACCCTGCTCTATGCCAAGCAATCCTATACGGGAACCGTGGTCTGCGATTTTCCCAAAGCCTATGTCGAGCCCTATCCCGCTTTCTTCGCGGCCGTGGCCGCCTATGCCGCGAATGGCGAAAGGCTTTTTCGCGATCAAGCCCCCATGGTGGCCTACTTCGCGAATCTCCGGTTGAATGCCGGAAAGCTTGAGGCCATTGCTGCCCGGTCGGCGCAAGGCCAAGGGCCGGATTCGACCCAAGCCAAATGGTTGCGTTCGGCCCTGACCTATCGCAGCGAAACAGCAGGCTGCGCCCAAGTCAAGGTTTATGATGGCTGGTTTCTCGATTTGATATACGGTTCGACGCGCAAAGATATCGATCGTGACGATGAAGCCGCCATAGCCGACATTCACACCAAGCCTTCGACTGATGAGCTAGGCCCGCAGGGGGTTTTACATGTGGGGACGGGTCCCATTCGCATGGCGGCGGTGGCCATTCAGGGCGACTCCTGCGCAACGGTCTATGCCGCGCCTGTGCTCTCTTTTTATGAATCGTTACGAGTGAATAAACTTGATCGCATGACCGATGAAGAGTGGAAGGTGGAATTAGGTAAGGCGCAACCGCCTGCCCAGCCCGGGTGGATGAATACTATTCTGATGCCTTAGGTTAGACGGTGGTGAATTGGGATCAGAACAAGCGACCACCGACCCTTTGAATAGGCCATCCTGAGGACAACGTGACCGTGGATCGGCATGGATGGGTACCGGTTTGAAGACAAGGTCAAGGTTTTTGCCATATCCCCCGTCAAAAAAATCCATGACAGCGTTATGTACCTGAATGCATTACGACGCTATGAACTACACTATACAGTGAATCTCATGAACCGCATCCACCGCTTATCCCTGCTCGCCATTTGTGTCCTTGCCCTAGCCTGGAGCACTCATTCGCAAATAACGGTCGCCGTGGCCGCCAATGTGAAATTCGCTATGGAAGAATTGAAAACCGAATTCAAGAAATCGACGGGTGTCGATGTCAAAACAATCTATGGCGCCTCTGGAAAATTCTGCACCCAAATTAAGAATGGCGCGCCATTCGATATTTTCATCTCTGCCGACATGTCCTTTCCTGATTCGGTATACAGGTGGGGCTATGCCAAAGAAAAACCCAAGACCTATGCCTATGGCAACTTGGTGCTTTGGACGCTCAAGGATTTCAACCTCGACAAGGGACTGTCGGTCTTGGCAGATTCCGGTGTGGCAAGAATCGCGGTGGCCTCTCCCAAGCAAGCACCCTATGGGCACGAAGCCGTCAGGGCATTGAAAAAAGCGGGTCTCTACGACAAGGTGGAGTCCCGGTTGGTGTATGGTGAAAACATTTCTCAAGTGACGCAATTCCTGATTACGGGCAATGTGGATTTCGCCTTGAATGCCAAATCCGTAGTCCTAGCCGATGAAATGGCGGGAAAAGGAAGGTGGAAAGAAGTGGACAGTGCGCTTTACGCCCCTATTGCCCAGGGAGCCGTGATTTGCAAGTATGGCCGGAAAAACAATCCGAGCCTTTCGCAGCGCTTCTACGATTTCCTCTACTCCGACACGGCACGCGCCATTTTTCTTCGCTACGGTTACCGGTTACCCTGAAACTTCAATGTCGAATTCAAAAAAACGAGCGGGCGAGGTGATGGCGGATTAACTTGGTTTAAAGACCTTGAGATCCAGGTCTTGGCCTGAATGCGAGCTGCAAAATTCTGCACCGGGGTTCCGGTGGCTTCTGAAAAAGGGCTGTGCACGGTCCCCACTCGAATAACCGGTCCTGTCCATTTTGCTCCGAGGGGATATTCCTCGCTCATTCGCGCCTCCGGGTCCGAAATGCAGACTCGATTGTTCGGCAATGCATGGCCAAAAATAGGGTCCGCATATCCTCAAGCAGGCCTTCATCAAAAAGCCCGTAAACGGCGCTTCGGTGGATCTTGGAATAGATGAATTAACAAACGATACGATATTTAATCTTTATAATTTCATTCACGCTGTGCCCCTCAAGGGTATTGCCGTCCTGCCTGATTGAAATAGCAGAGGAGAAGACGGAGTGGCAGGCAGACAATACAGGAAAAACGATGGCTTGAGATAGTTGGGTTGTGCTTGGGACCAAGAAGCATTGAAGTGAGCGGCCTTTAAAATTACCTATGACTCTTTCCTTCCCTTTGAAAGCCGAAATGTTCGATCTCCTCTTCCGCGGCCTTGCCGATTTCTGGGCCCATCTATCCCTCGTTTATGTGATTGCCGGCCTAGTCGTGGGCTTCATCGTAGGGATGACCGGGGTGGGCGGCGGCAGCCTCATGACCCCGATACTGCTTCACTTCGGGATTGCGCCCGTGAATGCCATCGGCACCGATTTGCTTTATGCCGCCATCACCAAGGCCAATGGGGTCTTAGTGCATCAGCGTAAAGGCAATGTGGATTGGACCATTACGCTCCGTCTTGCTTCCGGTAGCATCCCGGCAGCCTTGATCACCTTGGCCGCCATGCACCTGTTTTTCGATTCTTCCCGTTCGAAATCCGCTGATTCTCTCATCTACGTCTCCTTGGGCGTGGTGCTTTTGCTTACGGCTATGGCCATTCTCTTTAAGAAAGCCCTGCTCGATTGGAGTCATCGCAATGACGTTTTTCTGACCCGCATGAGTGAGAAGCAGCGCCACCTCGCAACCGTGGTGATAGGCTTTGGTTTAGGGGTTGTCGTCACCGTCACATCCATTGGTGCCGGAGCCCTGGGCACCATGGCCCTCTTCCTAGTTTATCCCCTTCTACCCACGTCCAAACTGGTTGGAAGCGAGATCGCCCATGCGGTACCCTTGACCTTGATTGCCGGCCTGGGACATGCCACCGGGGGAAATGTCGATTTTCTTTTACTCGCGAATTTACTTGTGGGCTCACTTCCCGGTATTTGGCTCGGTAGTCACAGTGCAGGCGCGGTGCCGGATAAGGTTTTGCGTTTAACCTTGGCGGCTATGCTCGTCTATGCCGGTATCAAATTATTGCTTAAATAGGGGTAACCCCCCCGCTTACCAAGAAGCCCTTTGGAATCGTCATATTGCCGTATAACTGCCGATATGTCTTTTGGCGAGTTTGTTGGAAAACGCACCAACATGAGCGAGGTTCTTCATGATACCCTACCGAAAGACGAACACACTTCCCCGCCGCTATGCTCGGATTGGCAAGACGGCTCTAGCCTCGGCATTCGCATTTACAAGTTTCTATTTGATTTCGTGCTCAGAAAAACATAGCACCACTCCTGATCCCGAAGCTTTGCTTTATACCGTCGATTCCCTAGTTACCCGGGGAACCTATCGCATCACCACCCAGGTTCCGGTCAATGCCTTGCTCTTGGCGCCTGCTCAGGTGGCTGACTTCATTCGCCTGATCAAGGGATTACGGGATGAGCCTGCCAAGACCTTTTTCTCGGTTCTCGATGCGGCGGGTCTCAAGCATGTAGATGACCTCTATGCCGTGCTTCCTAGCATTTTGCAAGACGAAGTCGATGATGCCATCAATGACTATCTCAATGGCAAACGGAAAAACGACACGGCTTTTGCCCGCAGTGAAGACGAGCTCATAGCCAATGCCGAGAAAGCATTCACTCATTTTCAAATCATTACTGACCTAAATATCAATCCCGAGGATTCCGTACCTATGCGGCATCGCTTCCGCGGCCTCGGCTACACTTTCACGGTCAAGGGTAAAAGCCTTTCCTTTGAGGCCATCGACAATCCTTTTCTGAATCTCTCCGCAGGCCTCGTTGTTTCCGACGTTCCGGTTCAGGCGACCTATTCACCGCAAACCAAAGGTCATGCGACCCTGCTTACCCTCAAGGACCATGCCTTCGGCATGCCTTTTGGAAGATTCATGTGGGATGCCTTGGAAGCCCTGCATGACTCGACTACGGGCCGCACCTTGCGCGAAGAATTGGCAATGCAAGTGAATTGCGATGCCCTCGGATCGAGCGTCGCCAATACCTGCGTGGGCTTTGTTTGCATTGGTAATAAAGCCAAGGTTCGCGTCCTTTGCGAAGACGCACTCGACCAAATATTGAAGCAATCACGCGAAAAGTTTGTCAGCATGGGATTTGAAGCCATGACCTTTCATGAGGGCGAAGTTCAGCTGGCCCGCCTCATCACGGCAAGCCCGCATCCTGATTTGGGCCTCAAGCATGCCACCCATTTGCGTCATGGCCTTTGGGACCTTGACCTCGATTACGGAAGCAAGCCGCGCAAAACGGTCTCTACTTTCACTGGCCAATACTGAGATATCCGAAGCCGTATTCATAGCCCAATCCTTTGGCGGCTAGGCTCATCTATGCGGGCTTCAAGTTATTCCTAAATAGGGTCACTTTCCTGTGACGGGGGGCTCCGCCCTCGCTCCGCGCCGTCCCAACGCCCCCCTGCCTCGGCCCGCCTTGCCCTGCCGCACCGTCGGCCTCGGCATCCCCCATTCAGCCCGTGTCTTCGGAATTGGGGACAACCCTAAGGCCCAAAAGGTGAATTTTATTTTTGACTGTCCGGTGGAATTTGCTTCCGACCCGTCTCAAACTCCCTTTTGCCTTTGCCCTGCGCCATTCATTCGGAATTCGACGGTTAGCGTTGTAACGAATAAAATTATTTTTTTCGATATCTGTAATAATTCCAACAGATTTCAAATTAATGACGAAAATAAAAGCTGTTATTCTCCCTTTGAATTTGAGAATTTGATTACCACCTTTCGTGAGTCAAATAACGCGGCTTGGAAATATCAAGCCATCCTCTCCATGCCTTGGAGTGGAATCGGCGGGGAAAAACGACCGCACCTTTCGCTTATGCGAAATCAACCTGGGGGAAAATAAAGATGAAACTTGAACTGAAATGGTTGGCTATGGGAGCGGCTTTATGCGCTCAGGCCTTCGGCCAAGGGCTCAATTTCAATACGGTGAAGCTGTCCGATAAGCTAAGTGATCCGATGCAATTCGTAATCGCCCCGGACGGCAAGATTTATATCGCTGAACGGAATGGATCGTTGAAGGTCTACAACCCCACCGATAGGACGACCACGGAAGTCCAAAAAGTTGCCGAGGTGAACATGACGGGAGAGTCCGGCCTAATGGCCTTGACCCTCGATCCCAAGTTCGCCACCAACAAATGGATGTACCTGTTTTATTCCACCAAGGAGGACTCGGCCAAAATCCTCACCCGTTATACCCTCGGCACCGATGGCAAGCTGACCGAGA